>JAGPDT010000087.1 GCA_018057455.1 Flavobacteriales bacterium
GCTCATCACCAGCGGAACGGGCATCACCCTCACCTGCTGGGCCTACCCCACCAATGCGGCGCCGGTTTTTCCCGATTTCGATGGGTTCGCGGGCCTGCGCGATGACTTCACCGCGGATTTCTATCTCCTGCAGATCGCGCCGGCCAATACCGTGGAAGGCCGCTTCCGCAACAACTCGGGGCAGGCATTTACGCTGGCCTACGCCGGGCTGCAATTGAACGCCTGGCAGTTCCTGGCCCTGAGCTACACGGGCAGCCAGCTCATCCTCTACGCCAATGGCGTGAACGTGGCCTCCATACCGGCCAATGGCACCATCGCCAGCAGCTTCGTGGACCTGTTCATTGGCAACGTGTACTACCAAGGCACGGATTTCTTGCTGGACGGGCGTGTGGATGAGGTGAGCTTGTGGAACAGGAGCCTTACGCCGAACGAGGTCGCGTGCATGTACACCAACGGCATCGACGTGGGCGCCGACGGGCTCCAACTGTACTACAAGATGGACCAGGGCGTGGGCGGGGCCAACAACGCCGGCATCACCGCGTTGCTGCCCAGCAAAGGCGTGCTCAACGGTGCGTTGAGCGGTTTCGCGCTGAACGGTGCAGCATCCAACTTCGTCTCCTCACCCCAGGTGGGCACCACCGTTGCCGCCACACTCTGCCCGGGCGGTACCTACGCGTTCAACGGCGTGGTGCTGGATGAACCCGGGGTCTACGGGACAGCCTACGACGTGGCCGGGGCATGCGACTCGCTGGTGCTGCTCAACCTGGCCCTGTACACGGTGAACACCCAGACCAGCGCCATCGAAGGCGTGATCACTTCGCTGGCGGCAGACGGAACGTGGCAATGGCTGGACTGCAACAACGGCCATGCGGAGGTCCCCGGTGCCACGGCACAGCAGTTTGCGCCGGAGGTGAGCGGCAGCTATGCCGTGGAGGTCACCCAGTTCGGATGTGCCGATACCTCCGCCTGTGTGGATGTGATCATTACCACCCTGGGCGCGGAGGCCATGGCCCAACGGCCAAAGGTCTTCCCCAACCCGGCACAGGACCATGTGCGGGTGGAAATCGGTGCCACGGCACCCGGGGTGGTCCTGTCCATCGAGGATGCCACGGGGCGATGCATCCGGCAGCAGGTGGTAAATGGAGCCGAAGCGGTCTCCCTGTCCCTTCTGGGCATGGAAGCGGGCGTTTATTTCATCCGTCTGCGCAGCGGTCAAGCAGATGTGGTAAGCCGGTTGGTGAAGCACTAGAGGCCGGACCTCACCGGTGGGCAGGTCAACCTTGGGGCTCCATTCTTCGTAGCAGGCCCCACCAAAGGCCTGTGCCATGAAGACCATCGCCTGTTTGCGCCGCATCGCCCTGCTGCTGCCTGCCTCGGCCCTGCTGCTGGCCGGTTGCAGCAAAGCCGTGGAAGAGGAAGAGATCCTTCCCGAAGTGGCCTTCTCCTTCGACTTCCCGGCCTTGCCCATCACCCTCGATTCGGCCACCGTGGCCGGCCCGGGCCTGGTGTTGGAGCTGGACAGCAACGCCTTGGCGCAAGCCATGGCGGCACAGGGCTATTTGCCCGGGCAGCTCATGGGGGTGAGCATCAACAAAGCCACGCTCTATTGGTCCGGCCCGGTGGGCGGCACCTACAATTCCGTACAGTCCGTTGCCCTGCTGCTTGGCGCGGGTGATGCCGCGCCCGTGACCGTGGCTTCCATGGACCCGGTGCCCGTGGGCGCGCAAACCCTGCTGCTGCCCTTGGCCGGTGCGGAGGTGCTGCAACTGTTGCAGGGCGACCACCCGCGCATATCCTTCCGGATGCAGTTCGACGGCCCCATGCCGCAGAGCGGACACCTGCTGGTGCTGGGCGCCAGGGTGGGGCTGAAGCCCTGAGTTGAGCAGGACCAGCCTGGTCGGCACCTGGCGCGACCCGGACTTCAACCGGGTCCCTGGACTGCTTCCTCTCCTTGCTGGGTGACCGGTTCAAGGGTTGGTGGACACAAATGCTCCAGGGAGATCGGGGGGTGGAACCGTGCCCCGGGCTGTGTGATAATTCCCGAAAGGTGACATGGCCGGAAAGACACTGGGGCAGCAGGGCTACCTTTGCCGCTCCATAGACCCGATCCTTTCATGCGTACCGTACAATTCCGCGAGGCCCTGAACGAGGCCATGAGCGAGGAAATGCGCCGAGACCCGAACGTGTTCCTGTTGGGCGAGGAAGTGGCCGAATACAACGGGGCCTACAAGGTGAGCAAGGGCATGCTGGCGGAGTTCGGCCCACAACGGGTGATCGACACGCCGATCGCGGAGCTGGGCTTCACGGGCATAGCCGTGGGTGCAGCCATGAACGGCCTTCGGCCGATCGTGGAGTTCATGACCTGGAACTTCGCCGTGCTGGCCGCCGACCAGATCATCAACTCCGCCGCCAAGATGCTGCAGATGAGCGGCGGGCAGTTCCACGTGCCCATCGTGTTCCGGGGCGGCAACGGCAGCGCGGGGCAGCTCGCGGCCACCCACAGCCAGAGCTATGAGAGCATGTATGCCAACATCCCGGGGCTGAAGGTGATCACACCCAGCAACCCCTACGATGCCAAAGGCCTGCTGAAGGCGGCCATCCGCGATGACGACCCGGTGCTCTTCATGGAGAGCGAGCGCATGTACGGCGACAAAGGGGAGATCCCCGACGGAGAGTACCTGCTGCCCATCGGCGTGGCCGACATCAAGCGGCCCGGCGGCGATGCCACCATCGTCAGCTTCGGCAAGATGATGAAAGTGGCCTTGGGCGCCGCCGAGGAGCTGGCCAAGGAGGGTATTGACTGCGAGGTGATCGACCTGCGCACCATCCGCCCGTTGGACGAGGCCACCATCATCAACTCGGTGAAAAAGACCAACCGCCTGGTGGTGGTCGACGAGCACTTCCCCTACGGCAGCATCGCCACGGAAGTGGCCTTCCGCGTACAACGCCACGCCTTCGACCACTTGGACGCCCCGGTGGTGCGCGTAACCCAGGCCGATACGCCACTGCCTTTCGCCCCCAACCTCATCGACGCCAGCCTGCCCAGCGTGGAACGCGTGGTGAACGCGGTGAAAAGCGTGGCCTATGTAGGGGCCTGAACGGGAATTCCACGTCGGCACATTCCGGTTTGTTGCTTTGGGAAGCAACGGGTTGCGCAGGATCGAAAGGTTCGGCTAATTTCGCGCCCCCCGCGAGCGGGGACATCACATTTGAAAAGCAGATAAAAACGCAAGTGCAGTACATGGAAAGTCAGTTGATCTATCTCATCCCCGTCATGGGCCTGATCGGCCTGGCGGTGATGATCGGCAAAGCCCTGTGGGTGAACAAGCAGGATGCCGGCGACAAGAACATGCAGGAACTCGCGGGCTACATCGCACGCGGTGCCAGCGCCTTCCTGAAGGCCGAATGGAAAGTGCTCGGCGTGTTCGCCGCGATTGCCGCGGCGTTGCTGGCGTGGAGCGGAACGCTGCATCCGCACAGCGATTGGGTCATTGCGATCGCCTTCCTGATCGGGGCCTTCTTCAGCGCCTTTGCCGGTTGGATCGGCATGAGCGTGGCCACGCGGGCCAACGTGCGCACCACGCAGGCGGCCCGCTCCAGCTTGGCGCAGGCGCTGCGCGTGAGCTTCACCGGGGGCACCGTGATGGGCCTCGGCGTGGCGGGCCTGGCCGTGGTGGGTTTGAGCACGCTTTTCATCGCGTTCCTGGGCATGTACGTCACCGATGGCAACGCCAATGGCGAGCAAATGATGAAGTGTCTGGAAGTGCTGGCGGGCTTCAGCCTCGGCGCGGAATCCATCGCGCTCTTCGCCCGCGTGGGCGGCGGCATCTACACCAAGGCCGCCGATGTGGGCGCCGACCTGGTGGGCAAGGTGGAGGCAGGAATCCCTGAAGATGATGCCCGCAACCCCGCCACCATCGCCGACAACGTGGGCGACAACGTGGGCGACGTGGCCGGCATGGGCGCCGACCTCTTCGGCAGCTATGTGGCCACCATGCTCGCCACCATGGTGCTGGGCCGCGAAGTGGTGAGCGCCGACAACTTCGGCGGCCTCGCCCCCATCCTGCTCCCCATGGTGATCGCCGGCCTGGGCGTGCTCTTCAGCATCGTGGGCACCTTCTTCGTGAAGATCAACAAGGACAGCGACAGTGTGATGGCCGCCTTGAACAAGGGCAACTTCGGTTCCATGATCCTGGTGGCGATCACCAGCTACCCCTTGGTGCAATGGATGCTGCCGCAGACCATGCAGTTCGTGCGCAACGGCATATCCACCGAGATCACCAGCATGAACGTGTTCCTGGCCATCCTGCTGGGCCTGGTGGTGGGCACCTTGATGAGCATGGTGACCGAGTACTACACCAGCATGGGCCGCCGCCCGGTGTTGAGCATTGTGCGCAAAAGCGGCACGGGCCACGGCACCAACGTGATCGGCGGCTTGGCCATGGGCATGGAAAGCACCGTGCTGCCGATCCTGATCCTCGCCTTGGGCATCTGGGGTTCCTTTGAATTGGCCGGCATGTACGGCGTGGCGATCGCCGCGGCCGGCATGATGGCCACCACCGCCATGCAGCTCGCCATCGACGCCTTCGGCCCCATCGCGGACAATGCCGGCGGCATCGCCGAAATGAGCGGCCTGCCCAAGGAAGTGCGTGAGCGCACCGATAACCTGGACGCCGTGGGCAACACCACCGCCGCCACCGGCAAGGGCTTCGCCATCGCTTCCGCCGCATTGACGGCCCTCGCGCTCTTCGCCGCCTACGTGGGCATGTCCGGCATCAGCGGCATCGACATCTACAAGGCCGACGTGCTGGCCATGTTGTTCGTGGGCGGCATGATCCCCTTCTTCTTCAGCAGCCTGGCCATCAGCGCGGTGGGCAAGGCCGCCATGGACATGGTGAAGGAAGTGCGCCGCCAGTTCCGCGAGATCCCCGGCATCATGGAAGGCAAGGCCAAGCCGGAATACGAGAAGTGCGTGGCCATCAGCACCCAGGCCTCCATCCGTGAGATGATCGCGCCGGGCGCCTTGGCGTTGCTTGCCCCGGTCATCGTGGGCTTCCTCGCCGGGCCCGAGGCACTGGGCGGGCTGCTCGCCGGCATCACCGTGAGCGGCGTGCTCATGGGCATGTTCCAGAACAACGCCGGTGGCGCGTGGGACAATGCCAAGAAGAGCTTCGAGAAGGGCGTGGACATCGACGGCACCATGTACTACAAGCACAAGGCCGATAGCCCCAGCGCCCCGCACCAGGCCGCTGTTACCGGCGACACCGTGGGCGATCCGTTCAAGGACACCTCGGGGCCTTCGATGAACATCCTCATCAAACTCACCTCCATCGTGGCGCTGATCATCGCCCCGCACCTCAACACCGGGGGCCAGGAGGCTGCTGCTTCCACATCACCCGTTCCACCGGTTGAAACAGTGACCGCACAACCGACCACGGAGGCCGTGGCCAGCCAAGGTGCGGAATAGGCAAGTCCGCTCGGGCCAACAGCAACGCCTTCCGCACGGAAGGCGTTGCTGTTTGAGAGGTTTGGTCCCCGGCCAACGTTCACCGTGCGATCCGGGCTGGCCCTTTTCTTTGCGCCATGGATCCCGGTAACGATCGCCTGCCACACTATTTCCAATGGGAGGTCCGGTCGTGGTCGCGGGCCTGGCCGCTGTGGCGGCGAACGTTGGAGGCAGTGCCTCTGGGCACGCCACAAGCGCTGGCATTGGGCGAGCGGGACGGGGGGCTCAGCCTGATGCTGGCCGACCATGGATTTGTCACCGTGTGCAGCGACCTGCGCGGACCCACGGAGCAGGCGCATGAATTGCACCGGAGGTTCGGGCGGCAGCACCTCGTCAGTTACGGGCACATCGATGCCCTGGCCATCCCCAAGCCCGATGCCTGCTACGAGGTGGTCGTGTTCAAGAGCATGATCGGGGCGTTGGGCAGCAAGGGGAAACAGGCCCTTGCGCTGCGCGAGATGCACCGTGTGCTGAAGCCCGGCGGCGTGCTGCTCTTTGCGGAGAACCTGCAAGGCACGCCCCTGCACCGCTGGCTGCGCAAGCGCTTCGTGCCCTGGGGCCACTACTGGCGCTACTTGGACCCGGTGAATGACCGGGACCTGTTCGCACCCTTTGCCCGTGTTGACCTGCACACCACCGGCCTGCTGGCCAACCTGGGGCGCAGTGAGGGGCAGCGCGATCTGCTGGCGCGTTTGGATGCCGTGCTGGCACCGGTGCTGCCGCAACGATGGCGCACCATCCTGTACGGCGTGGCCGTCAAGGCGTAGCGGCCTACTTCTTCTTGGCGGCGGCTCTCTTCTTGGGCGCGCTTTTGGCCGTGGCCTTGGCGGGCACCTTCACCGGGGCCTCGTTGGGGAACAGGCCATGGATCTCCGCATCGATGGCGTTGATGATCTTGCCCAGGTCCTCGGGGTTGTTGTGGAAGCTGTTGGCGTCCACATCGATTACCAGCACCTTGCCCTTGTCGTAGGTGCTGATCCAGGCCTCATAGCGCTCCTGCAGGCGCTTGAGGTAATCGATGCTGATGCTGCTTTCGTATTCCCGGCCGCGATCGGCGATCTGGCTCACCAGGTTGGGCACGCTGGCGCGCAGGAAGATCAGCAGGTCCGGTGGCACCACGGCGCTTTCCATGTTCTGGAACAGGCGGAAATAGTTCTCGAAGTCGCGCGTGGTCATCAGCCCCATGGCATGCAGGTTGGGGGCGAAGATGTACGCGTCCTCGTAGATGGTGCGGTCCTGCACCACGTTGCGGCCGCTGCGGCGGATGTCCAGCAACTGTTCAAAGCGCGAGTTGAGGAAGAAGATCTGGAGGTTGAAGCTCCAGCGCTGCATGTCCTTATAGAAGTCGAACAGATACGGGTTGTTGTCCACGGCCTCTTCCAAACGGTCCCAGTGGTAGTGCTTGGCCAACAGCTTGGTCAGCGTTGTCTTACCTGAACCGATGTTGCCTGCGATCGCGATGTGCATGATGATGAACTCTTGTCGAGGTTGGCGAAAGTACCCCCGCCCACCGAAGGACGCGCCGGATGTGGATAAAGTCTTTGATGTGCGGTGCACGGCACCCGCCCTGTGGAGAATGCCTGCCGCGGTCACTTGCCGATCACGTCCACGCGCAGGCCTTCGGCGGTCCGGCGGTACAGGCGTCCGCCATCCAGGCGGGCATCCAGCACCGGAGCGGTGGTGCCATCGGGCGGCCAAGGCACTTCTTCTTGGGTGAAGGTGCGCAGGTCGTAGCGGTACAGCCTGCCTTGCGCCACGCACCAGATCAGGTTGTCGCGCACCTGTATCTGCCGGGCGCCCTGGATCGGCAAGGTGCGGAGGTACGTGGCGAAGAGATCGAAGACCAGCACGCCTTGCGCGGGGTCCACCAGGTACACGCGCCCGTTTGCCTCCACCAGGGCGGTGGGTTGCGGTGCGAATCCCAGCAACTGGTCCAAGCGTCCGCTGGTGGCGATGGGGGCCAGGTCTTTCTCCACATGCACCACGGCCATGTCGCGTTCATCATAGAACCAGTACCGGCTTTGTACGCCGGCACAGGCCAGGCCCACCCATGGGGAGCCGTGGCGCGCCAAGGTGATGGCGCCGCCGAGCAGGCTCAGCGTGTTGTCCAGCACGGCCAGTTGGCCCTGGTCGCGGGCGAAGACCATGGGCTTGAGCGAGGCGGAGGCGTCGATGGAGGAGATGGGCCCCAGCAGCGTCAGGGAGTTTTGGGCCATGCGTTGGCCTTGCCTGTCGTACAGGAAAAGCTCGTTGCCTTTCAGTACGTACAAGTTGCCCAGTTCGTCGGTGGTGTACACATCCACCGGGCCTTGCACGCTCCATCCGTTGGGTTGGGCCGGGCACCCGAACGTGGCCAGTGTGAGCAGGAAGCCGGTGAGGTGGCGCTTCATGCCGGGATCAGTTGCAACAACTGGTCCAGGATGATGCGGTCATTGCAGAGGCGGGGCACCTTGTTCTGGCCGCCGAGCTTGCCGCGCTGCTTCATCCATTGGTGGAAGGTGCCCCGGGCCACGGCATGCACGCAGGGCCGCCGCAGCACCGTATCGGTGCTGCGCTTGGCGTCGTAGTCGCTGTTGATGCTGCGCAGGGTGTGGTCCAATTCGGCAATGAAGCGCTCCAGGTCGTCGGGGGTTTTCTCAAACTCGATCACCCATTCATGCCCTCCGCGTGCCATGGCGTCCATGTACACCGGGCCGGCGGTGTAGTCGCACACCACCGCACCGGTTGCCCGGCAGGCGGCCTGTATGCCGCGGTCGGCGTTGTCCACGATCAGTTCCTCGCCAAAGGCGTTGATGAAGCTGCGGGTTCGGCCGCTTACTTGGATGCGGTAGGGGTTCGTGGAGGTGAAGCGCACGGTATCGCCCGGCATGTAGCGCCACAGTCCGGCATTGGTGCTGATCACCACCGCGTATTCCTGCCCGGCCTCCACCTCGTGCAGCAATTTGGTGGGCGGCTGTTCGCGTTGGAGGTCCTTCACGGGAATGAACTCGAAGAAGATGCCGTAGTCCAGCATCAACAACAGGTCATCGGCCCCGCACACATCGGTGATGCCGAAGAAGCCCTCGCTGGCGTTGTAGGATTCCAGGTAGTTCATGGCCCGGCTGGGAAAGAGCGCGTTGAACTGCTCCTTGTAGGGGCGGAAGCTTACGCCGCCGTGCATGAACAGCTCCAGGTTGGGCCACACGTCCAGGATGTTCCGCTTGCCGGTGAGCTCCAGCACGCGTTTCAGCACCACCAATGTCCACGAGGGCACCCCGGCGATGCTGCGCACGTCTTCGCGCATGGTCTCGCGCGCCATGCGCTCCACCTTCTCCTCCCAGTTTTCCATCAACGCCGTTTCGATCACCGGCGTGCGGCGCACCTCCACCCAAAGGGGCAGGTTGCGGATGATGATGGCGCTGAGGTCGCCGGTATAGGCGTCCTGTCGCAGGGTTTCCGTGGTGCTGCTGCCGCCCACCACCATGCTCATGCCCTGGTACAGCTTGCTGTTGGGGTGCATGGAGAAGTGCAGGGCCAGCAGGTCCTTGCCCCCTTTGTAGTGGCATTCTTCCAGGGCCTCACGGCTGATGGGGATGTACTTGCTTTTGGCGGAGGTGGTGCCGCTGCTCTTGGCGAACCAGCGGATGTCGGTGGGCCATAGCAGGTTTTGTTCGCCGCGCCGCATGCGGTCCACCCAGGGCTTTACGCCGGCATACTCCTGCAGGGGCACCCGTTGGCGGTACGCTTCCGTGGTCTGCACCGTGCCGTACCCGTGGCGGCGCCCCCATTCCGTGTAGCGTGCGGCTTCCATCAACTTGTGGAAGACCTCCATCTGGGCCTCATGCGGATTGTCGCGGAACAGCTCGATCTGCTGCAACCGTTTTTTCATCAGGAAGCCGAACAGCGCGTTCACGGGCATGGTCGCGGGGATGGGAGCACCTACTTTCGTGCGGAAGGTACTCACCGCAAAGCAATGGACGGATCGCCCTTGTGCAAAATGAAGGCCTGGTTGGAGGCCGGTCCGGATCCGGGAAATGGCCATCAGGTGCACTATGCATGGCCCCAGGCCGATGGGTTTCTGCCGCTCATGGACCGGCTGTCGGCAACCCTCACGCTGCGCTTCACCGGTGTGCGCACCTGCACGGCCTGCGGCAAGCGGGTGAAGAAGTTCTACGGGCAAGGCCTGTGTTACCCATGCCTGATGAACGCTCCCGAGGCCAGCCCATGCATCCTGCGGCCGGAGCTGTGCGAGGCGCACTTGGGCCGCGGACGCGATGTGCAGTGGGAACGGGACCACCACGGCCAGGAGCATGTGGTCTACCTCTCCTTTACCGGCGGGGTGAAGGTGGGCGTTACGCGCAGCGCACAGGTGCCCGTGCGCTGGATCGATCAGGGCGCCGTGTTGGCCGTGCCCATTGCGCGGGTACCGTACCGGCAACTGGCGGGGGCCATTGAAGTGGACCTCAAACAGCACTTTGCGGACCGCACCGACTGGCGGAAGATGCTCTTGTTGTCCGGGCCAACCAGCGGCGAGGGGGCCTTGCATGCGGCGTGGACCCGGGTGGCGGAGGTGCTTGATCCCGCCCTTCGGGACTACCTGCTGCCTTCCGGACCGCTGGTGCACATGCACTACCCGTTGCCCAGCGTACCGCCCAAGCTGGTGAGCGTGCAGCTGGAGAAGCTGCCCGAGATCAGCGGCAAGTTGCAGGGCATCAAAGGACAGTACCTGGTATGGGCCGATGGGCGCGTGCTGAACGTGCGCAACCACATCGGCTACCACGTGGAGATCGGCTGGTCGTAACCTTCCACCCCACCTCTGCGTTGGAACAGGCAGGGTTTGGATGATGGGTTATGGGTGGGAGAGCCTGGCGCAAGCCGGGCTCTCCTTTTTCCGCCAAGGGCGCGTTTCCGGGAGCGGTTCCCGGGCAATGGCCGCAAGCGGACCGTTCTAGTGCACTTCCAAGGCGAACGGCATGCGGGCTTGCAGTCCGCTCATGCCGCGCACGCGCTTCACCTGCTCGAAGCGCTGGAGCATCTCGGCGTCGGCACCGAAGGTTTCCCTGGCCACCCACGTTTTCATGTGCGCACCCAGGCTGGCGCGGAGTTCCTGGAAGAAGTCCTTCTGTTCGGGGAAGCCCACGGTGCGGTAGTGCCCGGCTTCCAGCCCCGCCATGCGGGCGGCTTCGCCCATGGCGGCCTCCAGGCCGCCGAGCGTGTCCACCAAGCCGATGCGCAAGGCATCGGTACCGGTCCACACACGGCCCTGGCCCATGCTGTCCACTTGGGCCACGGTCATCTTGCGGCCCTCGGCCACGCGCTGGGTGAAGGTGGCGTAGAAGTCGTCCACAAAGCCTTGGATGATGCCCTTTTCCTCGGTGGTGAGCGGTCGGGTCACGGTCATCATGCCGGCGTACTTGTGGGTCTGCACGCCATCGAAGGTGAGGCCGAGCTTGTTGTTGAAGAAGCCCTGCATGTTGGGGATCATGCCGAAGACGCCGATGCTGCCGGTGATGGTGGTGGGCTCGGCGAAGATGCGGTCGGCGGCGCAGCTGATGTAGTAGCCTCCGCTGGCGGCCACGTCGCCCATGCTCACCACCACGGGCTTTTCAGCCTTGGCCAGCACCACCTCACGCCACATCACATCGCTGGCCAGGCCGCTGCCGCCGGGGCTGTTCACCCGCAGCACGATGGCCTTCACGGCCGTGTCCTTGCGGGCTTTGCGGATGGCCGCGCTGATGGTGGCGCCGCCGATGCTGCCGTCCATGCTCTCCCCGTCGATGATGTCGCCTTGGGCATATACCACGGCCACTTTGGGCTGGTGCCAGGTGGAGGTGTTCTTGCCTTCCTCCTTCGGCTGGGCCACGTAGGCCTTGGTGTATTTGGCCAGGTCCACGGCATCGATGTCCTTGTCGGGGTCCAGTCCCATGCGCTGCTTGACGATGGCCAGCACCTGGTCGCGGTACACCAGGCTGTCCACCAGGCCTTGGGCCACGGCATCCTCGGCCTTGCGCACCAGCAGCCCGGCGGCAATGGCGTTGATCTTGGCGGTGTCCAGCCCGCGCAGGGTGCCTATGTCGGTGATGTAGGAGTTCCAGATGCCGTTGAGCAGGGCGGTGGTCTGCAGCTTGCTTGCGGGGCTCATGTCCTTGCGGGTGAAGGCCTCACCAAAGCTCTTGAACTGGTTGTTGCTGCCGCGGATGAACTGCACTTCGATGTCCAGCTTTTCGAAGAGGCCGGCATAGAACATCATTTCGCTGCGCAGCCCGCGGAAGTCCAGGTCGCCCTTGGGTACCAGGTACACGTTGTCGGCCACGCTGGCCAGGTAGTAGCTGCGTTGGGTGTACAGATCGGCGAAGGCCACCACTGGTTTGCCGCTTTCCTGCTTGAATTCCACCAGCTTGTCTCTGATCTCCTTGAGGGTGCCCAGGCCGGCGTTCACCACGCCCAGGTCCAGGAATACGCCTTTGATGCGGTCGTCGCGCTTGGCCTTTTCAATGTTGTTGAGGATGTCATTGAGGCCCAG
>JAGPDT010000026.1 GCA_018057455.1 Flavobacteriales bacterium
ATGCGCGACGCTAAGATCACCCAGATCTATGAGGGCACCAGCGAGGTGCAGCGCATCGTGATCGGAAGGAGCGTGCTGAAGGAAGGGTAGGGCGCGCGGGGCTTGAACAGCTTGGTCATTCATAGTTGAACGCTGTTCCGCGCTCTGGAGGAATGGCGTTCAACGTTTTGCCGCTTTGCGAAGGCGGGGATTTTCAGCACTAAACTTCATTAGATGCACAAATCTTGAATTTAGCACTTCACAGTCATAGAAGCACAAAACCCCCGCTTTTGCAAAACGGCTGTTATGTGCTGCCAATTCTATCATTGAAGTTGAAATATTTGTTCTCCGATTATCATTGCTACGTGTGCGAATATGTGTCCTATAAATGCTGCTTCAAGACCTTTTTTCCAATATAACCAGCCAAAAAATAGCCCTGCGATTGAATTTCCAATTAGTACATAAGTTAGTAATGATATTGTTGGATTTTGAACTGCATTAAAAACCACAGGAAAATGTCCAACAGCAAAGAGAATACTTGCTGAAATAATACCTGTCCAATAAGTCGAATTGCCTAATTTCTTGGTTATTTTGAAAATTATCCAAACAACTAAAGTCATAAAGCCAAATCGCATTAAAAGTTCTTCTGTAATTCCACCATAACCAAACCTTGCAATAGTCGTTATTTTGATTTTGTTTCCTATTTCAATAAACTCTTGAGGAAGTGAAGTTTTGAAAATAAGTGCAGTTACTGTTGTCAAAATGCCTGTCAGCAAGCCAAGTAAAATACCAAACTTAATTTGCTCTATAAATTTTATTTTAGGTTGTTCAATTTTCAATATTGACGAAATTGTCGGAACTGAAAAGCCAACCTTGTCAAATAGTAGCGTTCCAACCACAATCGCAATAAGCAATAAAATTGTCGGGTTGATTAATACAAGATATTTAAGAGTTGCTGGTGATATTTTTTCTAAAACTTCCTTTGGTAAACTATCAAGTGGTATTGTAACTGTCAGCATTGTAAATACACCAAATAGTCCAAGAATAAATAATGCTATTCCTAATTTTAATTTTACATTCATTTTATTGCTTTTTACTGTTCGTTCTGTCTTGTTTTGGTTGCACATAACGTTTTGCCGCTTTGCGAAGGCGGGGATTTTCAGCACTAAACTTCATTAGATGCACAAATCTTGAATTTAGCACTTCACAGTCATAGAAGCACAAAACCCCCGCTTTTGCAAAACGGCTGTTATGTGCTGCCAATTCTATCATTGAAGTTGAAATATTTGTTCTCCGATTATCATTGCTACGTGTGCGAATATGTGTCCTATAAATGCTGCTTCAAGACCTTTTTTCCAATATAACCAGCCAAAAAATAGCCCTGCGATTGAATTTCCAATTAGTACATAAGTTAGTAATGATATTGTTGGATTTTGAACTGCATTAAAAACCACAGGAAAATGTCCAACAGCAAAGAGAATACTTGCTGAAATAATACCTGTCCAATAAGTCGAATTGCCTAATTTCTTGGTTATTTTGAAAATTATCCAAACAACTAAAGTCATAAAGCCAAATCGCATTAAAAGTTCTTCTGTAATTCCACCATAACCAAACCTTGCAATAGTCGTTATTTTGATTTTGTTTCCTATTTCAATAAACTCTTGAGGAAGTGAAGTTTTGAAAATAAGTGCAGTTACTGTTGTCAAAATGCCTGTCAGCAAGCCAAGTAAAATACCAAACTTAATTTGCTCTATAAATTTTATTTTAGGTTGTTCAATTTTCAATATTGACGAAATTGTCGGAACTGAAAAGCCAACCTTGTCAAATAGTAGCGTTCCAACCACAATCGCAATAAGCAATAAAATTGTCGGGTTGATTAATACAAGATATTTAAGAGTTGCTGGTGATATTTTTTCTAAAACTTCCTTTGGTAAACTATCAAGTGGTATTGTAACTGTCAGCATTGTAAATACACCAAATAGTCCAAGAATAAATAATGCTATTCCTAATTTTAATTTTACATTCATTTTATTGCTTTTTACTGTTCGTTCTGTCTTGTTTTGGTTGCACATAACGGTTGCGAGCATGAGCAGTGCGGCTTCGGAGCCAACCAACTTTCACTCACTACAAATTTAATAGGAACTACACACTTTCACAACCAAAAAACCAGCATTGCTTATGCTTGCTGTTAGCGGTTCGGTGATGCCTGAAGCAAACTCTCTAATTCATTTTCAGATAAGAGCATAATGAATTAGTTTACAGCAAACTCTCTAATTCCTATTCAGATCAAAAACTCTAATTCACTTTAAGAGTAAACACTCTAATTCATTTTAAGAGCATGGCACCGAGTATTCAACTAAAGCAAACTCTCTAATTCATTTTAGGAGCATGGCACCGAGTCTTGATTTACCGAAAAATTAAGATAAGAGCACAAAACAAAAAAAAATCGAATTTTTATCCAATTTGTCAAACTTGTACGGAGCCGAGCAGCACTGACCGCTAACGACTACAATATACGCCGTTTTTTTATGGCGTATATTGAATGTTGTAAGCTGTATTCTTTCTATTATTTTCTATTTTAAGTAACTCCTAAACATGAAAATTTATAAGCGGCAACCATCTTAAAAGTTTCGGATTATTCCCAGCATAATTTAATAAGCCAATCTGTAAGCCACGTAAATCATCAGTTCGATTGATAGCAGACACCGAAAGCCCGACTTGCTTTTTTGAATAAATGTGAAAAAGTCCGATTGCCATTCCTCTGACCTTCTCTGCACCAACAAATACACCCATGGCAAGCCCATTAATAACTCTGTTATCTATGTTTGCATTCGGCGGTGCCACTGCAAATCCTGCGAAAACCCCATTCAAAGTATCGCTATCAATTCCAAAACTAACTCCAAGCCCATTCGATTTTTCAGAGTTTTGCCAAACAGGTGCCAGAGACAGTCCGTTTATCCTTGTCGTATGAGCAGCTAATCCGCCAATTTGAACTCCGTTAGTCTTTTCGGTCATTGCTAAAAATGAAATATTAATTCCATTAATTCTTTCAGTTTCATTGTCCAATAAATTAAATCTTAGTCCATTGTAATTGCTTGAATTACCGAAGCAAATACCCGAGGTTCTGCTGCCAATGGAAAGATATTTGTTTTTTAATGAGTCACTTTGTCCAAAGGAATTGTAGCAAATTAAAAGAAGTGATATCGTAGCCAACAACTTTCCCATATTCATAATCCCGAGTTATATTTTTTCATGAACTTTGGTTTCAGTTTCTGTAATAGCTTACAACGTTTTCGGGCTTGGCGAAGGTGGCGATTTTCACCACAAATGTTGATGCGGAGAACCAAACTTTGATTAACCACAAATGTGTCTGCGGAGTACTGAACCGCCACTTTTGCCAAACCCGTGTTATCGGCTGTTCTTCTTTCTGTCGTCATGGGTTAAATTTTTCAAATGTTTTTCCGTTGAACTTAAATGTTCCGTTGTCAGTTGTCCCAAGCCATAATTCGCCTTGATTGTCCTTATACATTGAAACTAAATTAACGTCTTTCGTGCTGTCTTTAACTGAATAATTTGTAATGTTCTTGCCGTCATATTTATAAACTCCCTTGTCCCATGTGGTCAGCCAAATATTTCCGTTATTGTCCTCTATGATGTATGAATAGTAAACGTATTCGTCACCGCCAAATATTTTTGCATCTCCAATTCCGTTGGTCTTTTGATATTGAAGTCTGTCGCTTTTTGTTGTTTTGTCAAAGTCAAAAATATAACGATGCCAAGTGTTGCAAAACCAAAAACCACCTTCCTTGTCTTCAAATATTGAACGAATACCAAATGTTCCACCGTTTAAACCTATTGTTAAATCTTCTTCATACATCCATTTGATGGATTGTCCGTCAAAACGGCAAGCACCAAAAACTGAAGTGCCAAACCACATTGCACCTTTTCGGTCTTTATAAATACAATAGACTTCATAAGGACTAAAAAATGGATTGATGCCTTTTGCATAAATTTCATCGTGTAGGTAATGTTTTGGGAATTCTAATTGAAACAGATTTTTTCCGTCAAAGCGATAAGGTCCGTTTTCGTTTCTTTTGCCCAATATGTTAAACCACAAATCATTTGGTTCTAATTTCCAGTCTTTACTTTTTATAGGTTGCAAAGTCGTAAATTGTTTTCCGTCAAATTTGTTGATACCACCAAGCGTTGAGAAGAATATATTGCCAAATTTATCTTCTTGAATTTGTCTTATACTATCGTTGCATAGTCCGTCTTTGGTCGTAAAATTGACAATTGTTTTGCCGTCATAACGATACACACCTTCGCCATTACTCCCAAACCAATAGTTGTTCTTTTTGTCTTGAAACACATACCACAAATGGTCGCCAAGTTTATTTACGGTGTCGCCTTGTGCAATGTTTTGGCTTAAATCGTCAGAGTTTGATGCTTTATTTTTTGTCTGTCCGTTGCACGATGTCAATATGGTCAATATGCTAAAAAATAAGATTGTTCTTAACTTCATTGTCTGTCTGTTTATTGTTAGCATGGTCTGTAATAGAATAGCCGATAACTACTTGTTGCCGCATTGCGTGAATTTCCTGACTTGGACAAGCGCCCCTATTGCGTCAACATGCCCACGGTGGGACAAATAGCGCAATGGGCTGTTACAGGTCCAAGTCATCCAATGGGCTGCGAATCTTGCCGAGGGCTTTGGTGCTTACGTGGGTGTAGATCTCCGTGGTCTTGCTCGAGCTATGCCCCAACAGCGCCTGGATGTAGCGAAGGTCGGTTCCCTTCTCCAGGAGGTGGGTGGCAAAGCTGTGCCGTAAGGTATGCACGGTGGCCGGTTTTGCAATGCCTGCCTTTTCCTTGGCCCGATGGAAGAGGGCCTGCACGCTGCGAGCGGAGTAGGCTCCTCCGTTCGGACCTTCAAATAAGTGGCGCACCGGTTTGAATGCTTCGAGATACGCATCAACGGTGGCCATGGCTTTGGGGCTTAGCAAGGTGATGCGGTCCTTGTTGCCTTTGCCTCCCCGGACCAGCAGTTGTTGCCGGTCGGTTACAAGGTCCCTCCGTTCAAGGCCGATCAGTTCACTGAGCCTCAAACCGGCGGAGTAGATCAGCATCAGGATACAGCGGTGCTTCAGGTTGTCCACGGAGCGTAGGAGGGAGGCCACCTCGGTTTCGCTCAGCACGGTGGGCAGCTTGCGTTCTTGGCGCGGCCGCTCAATAAAGGTGACCCGTTTGGCATCGCCCACCACATTCATGTAGTAGTAGCGCACCGCGTTCACCACTTGGTTCAGGTGGCTGTTGCTCACTTTCCGTGCGGTGGCCATGTGGTGCTGGTAGGTCTCCATATCCTCCGTGCGGATGTCGTTGGGGTGCTTCGCGGGAAAATGCAGGAAGAAATGCTTGGTGGCATTCAAGTAGGCATCGATGGTGCGCGGGCTATACCGGGCGATCTCCAGTTTTCGCTGCATGAGCCGCAGGGCTTCCACCTGCACGGCTGCCAAGGGCGCTGTATGTGGCCGGCTCGGCTTGCTGGACGGAAGGCTGTCAGGTGGTGTCACAGATCGGCGAGGGGCATTGCCTTTTTTGCCGAACAGGGCATCCGCATTCACCCATGCTTGGCCCTTGTATGCGGCGAAGATGGATTTCATGCTGGCGCTGCCATTTTCCATATACCAACACCCATTGGTTTTGCTCCACTGGGCACCGATGCCCTTGGCAATGGCGATCAAGCCGCTGTCATACGGGAAGCGCATGGCGATGCGGCGCTGGCCGTTGTGGTCCAGTGCTTCCAGTGTCACAGTTTTCCGTTCGACGGCTTTTTCGTCGGGCATGGTGCGCTGAATTTATACCAATTCGACATTCAAAATTCATCCGATATACTTGCTCCCCGGAAGTCGGGACGAGGACGCTTTTTCCGCATCACTTCTCCAAAGTGGCCACCCCGTAGCTAAGGCTACGCTGCGATCTCTTCGAATCGTCCTAAGAAAAAATTGTTTCATCCCGCCACACGGGAAGCTGCGCATCTTTGGACGGCTTTGAATGACGAAATGGTATTAGGCAGGCCCCCGTTCTGGCCAAGCGGAAGTCAGCTTCGTCCTTCCGCAGCATTCCCGGCCAGCACATAGTTGGTGCTGCGCCCGCCCTCCCTGCTTTGCCGTAGGATGGCTTTGTCAAGGAGGTCCTTGATGTCGCGCAAGGCCGTGTCCGTGGAGGACTTGGTCATCTTGGCCCGCTTGGAGGATCTCAGTTTCCCGTCGAAGCCGTCCGGGGGCTTGTTCAGCAGGCAGCACCTATTCGCCGCAATTCTGCGGCGAATAGGTGGTTTATTCGTCGCAGTGGCCGTCGCGCGCGCGTCGTCCTTTACAGCACGGTCACCACCTCCTCCAGCTTCACCCCCCGCGAGCCTTTCACCAGGATCAACCGGCCCGTTGGCGCATCTGCTTGCAAAGCCTTCAACGCATCGGCAGCGGCGGGGTAGCTGCGCACGTCGGCCCCTGTGGCCGCCTGCGCAAACTCGCTGCCCACGTAGATGGCTTCCAGGCCGAGCTTCTTGCACAGCTCAATGATGCCCTTGTGCTCCGCTTGGCTTACAGCGCCCAGCTCCAGCATGTCGCCCAAGATGGCCAACTTGGACCGGTCGCTCTTCAGATGCTCGAAGTTGGTGAGGGCCGCTGCCATGCTGGTGGGGTTGGCGTTGTAGGCGTCCAGGATCAGCTGGTTGCGGCCGGTGTCCTTGAACTGGCTGCGGCTGTTGGCCGGTTCGTAGCTGCAGATGGCGTCGGTGATGAAGTCGTCGGGCACGCCGAAGTATTTGCCCACGGCCACGGCCGCCAAAGCATTGGGCAGGTTGTACGTGCCCACCAGCCTGGTTTCGCAGTGCCAGCCGTTGGGGAAGCCGGGCACCGTGGGCACGCCCGCCGGCGACGGCACGCTGAAGTAGAAGTTCAGGTAGGGCGCGGGGCCATCGATGAAATCGCCCTGCACGCGGTTCTGTTCGCCGGTGCCGTAGGTGATCCGCTTGGCGATGCCTTCGCTCTTTTCCATCAGCAAGGGGTCATCGCCGTTCACAAAGGCGGTACCCTGGTGTTCGCGCAGCCAGGCGTACAATTCGGTCTTGGTGGCCACTACGCCCTCCACGCTGCCGAAGCCCTCCAAGTGGGCTTTCCCGATGTTGGTGATCAGGCCGTGTGTCGGCTCGGCGATGGCGCAGAGCTCGGCGATGTCGCCGCGCTTGCTGGCGCCCATTTCGATGATGGCGATGCGGTGCTCCGGCTTGAGCTTGAGCAGAGTGAGGGGCACGCCGATGTGGTTGTTCAGGTTGCCTTCGGTGGCGAGGGTGGACTTATCGGTCTCCAACACGGCATGGAGCAGTTCCTTGGTGGTGGTCTTTCCGTTGGTGCCGGTGATGCCGATCACGGGGATATCGAAGCTGCGGCGGTGTTCACGGGCCAGGTCCTGCAAGGCTTTCAGCGTGTCGGGCACCACGGTGAAGCGTTCGTCGGTGGCCACGGCTGGATCGTCCACCACGGCATAGGCGCAGCCTTTTGCCAGGGCTTGTGCAGCAAAGGCGTTGGCGTTGAAATTGGGGCCGCTAAGGGCGAAGAAGAGGCCGCCGGGCAAGGGTTTGCGGGTGTCCGTGCAAATGCCGGCGGACAGCTGGAAGACCTGATGTAATTGCTCAATGCTGGCCATGGCCCAAAGGAAAGGCCCCGGAAGCGGGATGCTGCCGGGGCCTTTGACGTCCTTTTGAACAGCCTGCTATTTCTTCAGGCTCTTGCGGCGCTTGTCGTCGCCCAGGCCAACGGGGCTGCCCACGCGGGTCATGGCGCAGCGGAAGCCGATCAAGGCCGTGCTTTGGCGCTCGTCCAAGTAGCGGCGGGTACCGGGGTTGGCCCAGTAGATGCGGTCGCCCCAGCTGGCGCCCTTGTACACGCGGGCGTGGTCGTTGATCAGGGTGGATTTGCCCCAGTCGTACATGGCATTGCCTTGGAAGTCGGCCTGCTCGTAGTAGATGCTGCTTTCGTTGTCGCCGTCCACGTAGTCGATGTTGTCGCTTTGGCGGTAGTTGCGCCGGTCGATGTTCTCTTCCACGGTCACGTTGCGCATTTTCACCTCACCGGGCTGCTGGCTCTGGTATTCGCTGAGGCCGGCGAGCAGTTTGGGGCAGATCTCCAGGTCCTGGCCCTTGATCAGGTCCACCATGTCCTGCACGGTCTGGTTGGCGGGGTCGAATTTGCGCTGGTTGTTGAATTCCACGGCCTCTTCCACCTTGGTCAGGAGGTTGTCGATCAAGGCGGCTTCTTCGTCCGTTGCGCGGCCTTGGAGCTTTTCCTGGAACTGGGTGAGCCAGTACTTGATGCCGTCCACGTCGTAGATCACCTTGTCGTACTTGTCGGCAATGGCGCCATCGCTGTTGAGCACTTTGGTCTTGAAGACATTGCCACGGAAGGGTTGCAGGCCGTCTTCGTCCTCGAAGCTCAGGGGGCGGTACACGTCCATGGTCCATTCGCTCACGTTGCCGGCCATGTTGTACAGGCCGTAGTCGTTGGGCCAGTAGGTATACACGGGCGCGGTGATGTCGGCATTGTCGTTGAGGCTGCCCGATACGCCCATGTAGTCGCCGCGGCCGCGCATGAAGTTGCCGCGGAAGTCGCCGAAGAAGGAGCCGCCCTTCTTGCGGTTGTCGTAGCGCACGAAGTGGCCGTTCCAGGGATAGACGCGTCGCTCCACGATGCGCTCATCCACGGTGTTGCCCACCAGTCCGTAGGCGGCGTATTCCCATTCAGCTTCCGTGGGGAGGCGGTAGCGGGGCAACAGGATGCCGTCCTCCATGCGCACGTTGCGGGTGTCGCGGTTGGGGTTGAAGTCCTTGATGCCGTCCACCTTTTTGCCGCTTTCATATTGGGCCGCCAAGTAGCTGTCGGTGGTGAAGTGGTCCTCGTTGATCTGGTTGGGATAGTGTTCGAAGAGGCCTTCGCGGATCAGGATCGCTTCGTTCACGCGGTCGCCGCGCCAAGCGCAGTAGTCGTTGGCCTGCAGCCAATTCACGCCCACCACGGGGTAGTCGCGGTAGGCGGGGTGGCGCAGGTAGTATTCCACCTTGGGCTCCATGAAGGCCAGCTTGCTGCGCCACACCAAGGTGTCCGGCAGGGCTTTTTTATAGATCTCGGGGTAGTCGGCGCCGTAGACGCGTTCCAGCCAGTAGAGGTATTCGCACCAGTGCAGGTTGGTCACCTCGGTCTCGTCCATGTAGAAGGTGGAGACGGTCACGGTGCGGGGGATGTTGTTCCACTCGTGGGTGAGGTCGTCCACCACACGGCCCATGGTGAATTGGCCGCCTTCGATGAGCACCAGTCCGGGCCCTGTTTCCTGTTCTTCGAAGGGGGCTTTTTCAAACCCGCCGTTCTTCGAGTCGTTGTAGTTCCAACCCGTGGCGGTGCTTTGCTCGAACCTGCAGCTGCTGAGCAGGAGCGCCGAGCAGGCCAGCAGGCCGAGGTTCCGTGTCAGGTTCATCGTCTTCATGGGGTTCATGGCTGGTTCCTTGCCTTCTTAGAACGTGGGGCAGGGTACGGTGCGTACCCGGCGGCGTTTCTTCTTGCAGTCGAATTGCAGGGTGAGGCTTACTTCATGTGAGCCTGCGGTGGCGGTGGTGAGCTTGCTGGTGGTGACGTCGTAGCTGTACCCGAACTTAAGGTGCTCCATGTGGAAGCCGATCAGGGCGATGAAGGCATCGCGGGAGCGGTACCAAACGCCGGCCATGATCGGGCCGTGGTCCACGTACATGCCCAGGTTCAACTGGCGGAACGCGGCTTGTTGCTGGTATAGTATGTTGGGGGAGAGCTTGGTCTTGGCCTCGCCGTACTTGCCGCGCATGCCCAACGGGATGGCCGCGCCGGCGTGGGCGGTAAGCTTCATGGGCATCTTGCTCGTTCCTACGATCAGCGACTCATTGGGTTCGGTGAGGTGGTGTGCGGCGAAGCCCACGAAGAAGATATCGGTGTAGCCGAGGATGCCCGCGGAGAAGTCCGCATTGCCCACGCTGCCGCCGCGCGGCACGTCATTGGTGGCATAGATGAAGCCGCGGCGGGGGTCGATCTGGTCGCCGAAGGTGAGTTTGTTCCAGTCCAGGGACTTCTGGAAGTAGGTGGCTTGGAAGCCGGCCTTGAGGGAGAACTTGCGGCTGACCGCCTGGGTATAGGAATAGATGCCGCTGACGGTGGTGGTGTTCAATGTGCCCTTGCCGGCCTGGTCGCTGGTGACCAACAGGCCCAAGCCGCCCATGATGCCCCGCACGTCCTGGTCGTAGCTGGCACTGGTGGTGACGAAAGTGCCGGTGAGCGCCGGCCACTGGTTGCGGTAGTTGAGCGCCACGCGCGGGCAGCGGGCCGTGCCCGCGAAGGCCGGGTTGAGGTATAAGGGGTTGGCATAGAACTGCGTGAATTGCGGGTCCTGCCCAAACGCGGTGATGGTGCCCAAAAGACTCAGTGCTAGCCCGAGGGCGGCACTTCTGCCGGTCCGAATGATCATGCTACACGGTCGTTCATTGCCTTTTGAGGCCGCCAAGTATACGTATCGTTGCGCAGTTCGTTGTTATTGCCCTCGCAATAAGCAGGCAGGATGGTCGTTGACGGGGTGTCCTGGAGTGAACGGGTCGAAGGTATACTTTCGGCCCGAACGACAAGTCCCACCGCTAAGATCCCCCTATGCGCGCCAGCCTCGGCATCCTTCTCCTCAGTGCATCCCTTGCCGCCAGCGCCCAGCAGCGCTCTCCCGTGTCCAAAGTTCCGGCAGGGCAGGAACGCCAAGCCGATCGCAGCGCCCCCACGGTACAACAAGCTCCTGTGCCCGCTTGGTGGGGCAAGGCCGTGTTCGATGCGGACCGCCAGAACCTGCCCCTGATCCATGAAGTGCGCCCGCTGTCACGGGGTGCCACGGGGGTCACCGTCCACCTGCTGGACCAACAATGGCAGGCTCTTACGGCCGATGAACTGCGCGCTTTGCCCGGCCTGGGGGAACCCGGCGGGGATGCCGTGGTGCGGGCGGCGGTGGGCACCACCCGCAAGCGGCCCATCGCCATGGTGGACATTGAGCCCTACCGTAGGAATCCTGCCACCGGCCGCGTGGAAAGGCTGATGAGCTACCGACTGACCTTGGTGGAGGAGCATGGGGCTGCCACAGCCCACCGGTCGGCCAGCTATCCGGCCAGTTCCAAGCTGGCCCAAGGGGACTGGTACCGCTTCACCGTGCCCACGGACGGGGTGTATGTGCTCACGTACCCGTTTCTCCAGCAATTGGGCGTGGAAGTGTCCGGCTTGGCCTCTGACGCGATCAACATCTACGGCAACCATGCGGGCATGCTGCCCTTTGCCAACACCCCGTTCCTGCCCACCGACCTGTTGCAGAACGCGATCCGCGTGGAGGACGGCGGCGACGGGCAGTTCGAACCGGGCGACCGCATCCTCTTTTACGCCAGCGGCGCGCAGCGCTGGGTGCCCAGCGGCGATGGCCAGCGCTTTGAGCATGTGAAGAACATCTATTCGGATTCGGCCAGTTATTTCGTGGGCATCGGAACGGACGCGCCCAAGCGCATCGGCAATGCGGCCCTTGGCAACGGCCCCGCCACGGACCAGGTCACCGTGTTCAACGACCGGCAGGTGATCGACAACGACGGGGTGAACGTGGTGAAATCCGGCCGGGTGCGCTTCAGCGAGGTCTTCGACCAGGTCACCAGCTACAACTACGGGTTCACCCTGCCCAACCTGAACCCCGGCGATTCAACTTGGCTGCAGGTGAACCTGTTAGGGCGTTCCATCGGCGGTGCCAGTTCATTCATCGTGCAGGCGGCCGGCGTTACACGCAACATCTCCGTGACCAACGTGGGCACCGGGGAGACCGCACCATACGGCAACTATTCCAGCACCCTGATCCGCGTACCGGCCACGGGCTCCAACCTCACCGTATCGGTGACCTACAACAAATTCGACCCCATCACCTCGCTGGGCTACATGGATTATTTGGAGGTGAACGCCCGCCGCACCTTGCGCATGGCCGGCGATCAGCTGGCCTTCCGCGACCTGCAGTCGGTGGGGGCGGGCCGTGTGGGCAATTTCATCCTGGACCAGGCCGCTGCCGTGGAGCACATCTGGGAGATCACCGCGCCCACGGAGGTGGCGGAGGTGGCCGCACCGCTCAACGGCAGCCAGCGAAGCTTCCTGGTGGCCACGGACAGCCTGCGGCAGTTCATCGCGTTCAAGAACAGCGGGCTGGCCACCCCCACGGCCATCGGGCCGGTGCCCGCACAGGACCTGCATGCCACCCCCCTGCCCACGGACCTGGTGATCGTGGTGCCCGAGCAGTATCTGGGCGAAGCCACCCGCCTGGCCCAGCACCGGGCCGAAGAGGGCCTGGTGGTGCAAGTGGCCACCACCCAGCAGGTGTTCAATGAGTTCTCTTCCGGCCAGCGCGATGCCACCGCCATCAAACGCTACATGAAAATGCTGTACGACCGGGCCGGCACCGACAGCCTGCTGCTGCCGCGCTACCTGCTGCTCTTCGGCGACGGCTCCTATGACAACCTCTCCTTGGCGCCCAGCAACCAGAACCTGGTGCCCACCTACCAGAGCGCCAACTCCTGGACGCTGGACAAGTCCTATACCACGGATGATTACTTCGTGATGCTGGACGATGCCGAAGGGGAAGCGGTGAATGACGCGATCGACATGGGTGTGGGGCGCCTGCCCGTGAGCAACATGGCACAGGCGCGGAGCGTGGTGGAGAAATTGCTGAACTACGACCGGCTGAACCTCGCGCAAACAGCGGCCACCGCTTGTGAGGCCGGTGGTGACGGCGGGGCGGCCGACTGGCGCAATTCCGTGCTGTTCTGCTCCGATGACCAGGACGGCAATGTATCCGACGGCGTGGTGCACATGAAGAACAGCGACATCCTTGCGCGGCGCGTGGAGGACGAATCGCCGTGCCTGAACGTGAACAAGATCTACACGGACGCCTACGTGCAGTACAGCACCCCTGGCGGGCAACGTTATCCCGACGCCACCAACGAGATCCGGGACCGCGTACAAAAGGGCGCCCTGCTGGTGAATTACGTGGGCCATGGCGGTGAGGTGGGCTGGGCCCATGAACGCATCCTGGACAACACCACCATCCTGGGCTGGACCAACTTTGACCGGTTGCCCTTGTTCATGACCGCCACCTGCGAGTTCAGCCGGTGGGATGATCCGGTGCGGACCTCCGCGGGCGAGTATGTACTGCTCAACGCCAATGGGGGGGGAGTGGGCCTGATGACCACCACGCGATTGGCCTACAGCAGCTCCAACCAGAACATCTCCAACGACTTCTTCGACGTGGTCTTCCTGCCCACCGACGAGCAAGGCCGCGACCGGCGCCTGGGTGATACCTACCGCCAGACCAAGGTGGCCGCCACCCCCTCCTCCAGCCTCGGGTCGCCCAACCACCGCATCTTCTCCCTGCTGGGGGATCCCTCGGCCCGCCTGGCCATGGCCCGCAACACAGCGGTCATCACGGCCATCACAGACACCCTGGGCAACCCCATGGACACCATCAAGGCCCTGTCCGTGGTGCGCATCACCGGCACGGTGAACGGCGCCGATGGCCTGGTGCTCCAGGATTTCAACGGAACGGTGGTGCCCACGGTGTATGACAAGAAGGTGGCCGTGACCACCTTGGAGAACGACCCCAACACCAACACCGTCCCCTTCCACTTCGATGTGCGCAAGAACATCATCTACCGCGGCCGCGCCACGGTGACCAACGGCCAGTTCCGGTTCACCTTCGTGGTGCCCAAGGACATCGATTACCGGGTGGATTCCGGCCGCGTGTCCATCTATGCCGAAAGCCTGGCCACCAATGCCTGCGGATACACCAACGGCATGCTGGTGGGCGGAACCGATGAGAACGCCCTGGCCGACGACCTCGGCCCCAGCCTGGAACTGTACATGAACGATGAGCGCTTCGTGAACGGCGGTACCACGAGCGAAACGCCGTTGCTCTACGCCAAGCTGTACGACAACAGCGGCATCAACACCATGGGCAGCAGCATCGGGCATGACCTTGCCGCCGTGCTGGACGCCAACACCCAGAATGCCATCGTGCTCAACGATTGGTACGAGGCGGACAAGGACACGTACAAGAGCGGAAGCGTGCGCTACCGCCTGAACAGCTTGGCCGAAGGGAGCCACACCTTGGACCTGAAGGCCTGGGACGTGCACAACAACAGCAGCAGCAAGCGCGTGGATTTCGTGGTGGCGCCCTCGGCGGAACTGGCCTTGGAGCATGTGCTCAACTACCCGAACCCGTTCACCACGCGGACCGAGTTCCAATTCGAGCACAACCGGCCCTGCACCACCTTGGACTGCCAGGTGCAGGTGTTCACGGTGGCGGGCCGTTTGGTGAAGACCATCAACCGGCGCCTCAACTGCAACGGGTTCCGCAGCGAACCACTGCCTTGGGACGGCTTGGACGACCAAGGGGACCGCATCGGCCGAGGGGTGTATGTGTACCGGCTCAGCATTTCCACCCCCAGCGGGGAGCGGGCCGAGAAATTGGAGAAGCTGGTGATCCTGCGGTAAAGGGCAATAACCCCCCCTGAAGCCGCGTATATTTGCCGCCCTTTCGCTGAACGATCAATCTTGCCCATGACCCTCCTTGCACGCCGCACCGTATTTCTGGGTGCGATCGCAGCCACCTCCGCGGTGAGCGCCCAGGTAAGCCAAGGCTGCATTTCCGAGCTCAGTGGCCAGGAGTGCGGCCCCCGCCTGAACACGATCACCACGGCGGTGCCCTTCCTGCTGATCGGCCCCGATTCGCGCTCCGGCGGCATGGGTGACGCCGGCGTGGCCCTGCCGGCCGATGCCAATGCCCTGCATTGGAACCCCAGCAAGATCGCCTTTGCCGAGAATGACATGGAGTTCCGCGTTTCGGTATCGCCTTGGCTGCGGAATTTGGTGCCGGACATGAGCTTGGCCTATATCTCAGGCTATAAGAAATTGGACAAGAACAGCGCCTTGGGCGGGTCCCTGCGCTACTTCAACCTGGGCAGCATCACCTTCACGGACATCAACGGGCAGGTGCTCCGCGACTTCAAACCGGCCGAGTTCGCCTTTGATGTCTCCTACGCCCAGAAGTTCAGCGAACGCACCTCCGGCGGCATCACCCTGCGCTACGTGAACAGCAACCTCACCGGCGGCCTCAACGTGAGCGGGGCCAATACCAAGGCAGGCCAGGCCATCGCCGCGGACCTCTCGTTCTTCTATACCAACGATCAAATGACCGTGGGCAACCGCGATGCCACCTTCTCCTTCGGCATCGACGTGTCCAACATCGGCAACAAGATGTCCTACAGCGAAACATCCCGCACGGACTTCCTGCCGATCAACCTGCGCTTGGGCCCTGCCTTCACCGTTGACCTGGACCCCTACAACTCCATCACCTTCAATGCCGATGTGAACAAGCTGCTGGTGCCCACCCCGCCGGTGTACAAGATCGAGGAGAGCGCCAATGGCAACCCGCAGTACGTGATGGAGGACGGCAACTACGTGGTCTTCAGCGGGGAGGACCCGGACCGGGGCGTGGCCTCGGGCATCTTCGGCTCCTTCAGCGATGCCCCCGGCAATGTCTATGTGGACGAAGCCGGTGTGCAGCACGTGGAATCCGGCAGCCAAATGCGCGAAGAACTGCGCGAGTTCTACTACGGTGGCGGGTTGGAGTACTGGTATGCCAAACAGTTCGCCTTCCGCACCGGCTATTTCTGGGAAGCGGCCACCAAAGGCGACCGCAAATACTTCACCATGGGCCTGGGCGTGAAGTACAGCATGTTCTCGTTGGATTTCAGCTACCTGATCGCCAACACCACGCGCAGCCCCTTGGCCAACACCCTGCGCTTCACGTTGGGCTTCAACTTCGACGGCAAGAACCGCAAGCCCACGGAAAGCGGGCAATGAACGTCCGTACGGGTTTCGGCTACGACTCCCACCGCTTGGTGGAGGGCCGGCCGTTCATGCTGGGGGGCGTGCGGATCCCCTTCGAGAAAGGGGGCTTGGGGCACAGCGACGCCGATGCGCTGCTGCATGCCATCACCGATGCCCTGCTGGGCGCGGTGGCCTTGGGCGACATAGGCCTTCATTTTCCCGATACCGACGCGGCCTGGAAGAATGCGGATAGCCGCCACCTGCTGGCCCATGTCGTGCAGTTGCTGCACGGCCGCGGATGGACCGTGGGCAACATGGATTGCACGGTGGTGCTGGAACAGCCCAAGTTGCGCCCCCATGTGGACGCCATGCGGGAAACCATCGCCGGTCTGCTGGAGGTTCAGGTGGACGCCGTATCGGTGAAGGCCAGCACCAACGAGAAGATGGGCTTCACCGGGCGCGGGGAGGGGGTGGCGGCCTACGCCGTGGTACTGGTGCAGCGCAGCGGGGCCTAAAGGCCCGACGATCATTTCCGGGGCAGGGCAAGGTTGGATCGCGCGGACGCACAATGGCGCATGCTCGTACATGCGTGGGCCGCCCCGGAAGAGTCCGACAGGAGGTAATACCATCATGAACCACAAATCAGTCCGATCTGCTTGCTCCCCGGAAGTCGGGACGAGGACGCTTTTTCCACATTACTTCTCCGGGGATGCAGCACCGTAGCTACGGCTAGGTCACTGCATCCCCGGATCGTCCTGCAGAAAAATAGCAGCGCATCTTTTGGCCTGATTTGTAATTCAAGATGGTATAAGACCCGCGTTCGCGCTGATGCTGCCGGCAGGGAAGGCGGGGGAGCTGTCCGCTAGTCCCCGTCGTCGGGCAGGCCTGTGGTGAAGGACCCGTGCCCCTGCTCATCATCGAAGAAGAACACACGCATCTCGGCGGTGTCGCGCAGCAGGTCGATCTTGCCGATCTCCACGCGGCTGGGCCGGATCCCCAAGCGGTCCCGCAGGTCGGTGTAGAGCAACTCCTTGTTGCCGGGCTTGATCAGCTCGATCTTCTCATACACGAGTATGCGCATGGATTCATGGCGGGTCACCCACACCTTCTCCAGCAGGAACACCAGCAGGAGGATCATCAGGTTGGCGAAGACCATTTCGGCCAAGCTGATCGCATCGCTGGCCAGCGAGTTCACCACGGCCAGGGTGATCACCGCGAAGAGGTAGGTCATGTCCTTCACCTCGATCTGCTCGGTGCGGTAGCGGATCACGCTGAAGATGGCGAACAGGCCGAAGCCGAACCCCATGCTGAGCTTCACGCTGTTCATCAGCACGCACAGGAAGAAGATGAGCAGGTTGAAGATGAAGTAGGTGAAGAGGTTCTCCTTTTTGCGGTGCACCGGGTAGTAGATCAGCCGGATCAGGATGAAGACCACCGCGGCGTTCAGGGCGAACTTGAGGACCAGCCCCAGGAGGCCGTCATTGTACAGGTGCATAGCGGAAGGGTCCATGGTCATTGATGCGGCGATCACGCGGCCGGCTTACGGGCGCGCAGCAGGATCGGTTTGAAGCGGTTGTATTTGAGGTGGGGCCAGAGCAGCACGGTGCCGATGCAGTATTTGCTGAAGCTCACGGGCGGGCTGGGCAGGGCCTTCATCAGGGCCAGGAACGGGGATCCGTGGCCGGTGCGCCCTTCCTTGAGCTCGGCCACGCACAGGCCGGGAAGCGAGGCTTCGCGGCCATCGATGGACCGGAAGGACAGGCCGAGGTCCAAGGTGAGCCGCTCCCAGCGCGTGCGGTGTACCAAGGTGTAGCGGAAGAACGCATTGGTCAAGGTGGGCTGAAGAGCGGTATCGGACCCGGTGCATCGGGCCACGAAACCGGCTTGGCCGGGTGTGAGGACCGGGTTGAGGGCCGGCACCGGGATCCGGCGCTTGTCCGTGCCACCACGGCCGGTACGGAGCTTCACTTCCAGGAAGCAGCTGTCCGAACCCACGTATTCGCGGATGCGCACCTTGTGGCGGAACGTACGGCCATTGTGGTGGTCGAAGTAGGCGCGCCGGCCGGGGGTGTCGAAGTAGAGCGTCCGGTACAGGGTCCCGCGCTGACCTGCGGTCTCCAGCACGCGGTATTCGGCCGAAAGCTGCTTCAAGAGCATCGGAAGGCCGGCGGCGGCGAGCAGGTACTTCGTGTCCATGCGCGATTGCAGGGCCACATTGTCCATCTCGGCCAAGCTGATGGGGGCATAGCCGCTGATCGCTCGTTGCACTTCTTCCATGGTTGAATGCGCGGCCAAGCTAGGGAATGGTTTCACATGGCCGTAACATGGGCGCGGTGCATGTACATTCGGCACCCTACCTACGATGGCAAACACCCGAAAGATCGCGTTGCACTATTTGCACCACGCCACCTGGTCGGCGCTTCCCGCGGACGACCGCGAATTGCTGGAACTGGCCGTGAAGGCGGCGCGGCATGCGTATGCGCCCTATTCAAAGTTCAAGGTGGGCGCGGCCCTGCGCTTGGAGAGCGGCGAGATCGTTCCCGGCAGCAACCAGGAGAACGCCAGTTTTCCGGCCGGCATCTGCGCCGAGCGCACCGCCTTGCATGCCGCCATGGCCGTGGTGCCCAAGGGCACCGTGGAGAGCATCGCCGTGGTGGTGCCCCAACTGAAGGGCAGCCGCCCGGTGACCCCTTGCGGCATCTGCCGGCAGGCCTTGGTGGAACAGGAACGCCGGCAAGGCGGCCCCATGCGCCTGCTGTTGGGCGTGGTGAAAGGTCCGGTGATCGAGACCTTCAGCGCGGAAACCCTCCTGCCGCTCTCGTTCGACAGCAGCCAGCTGGGCCGCAAGCCACGCTGACCCGGGCTATCTTTGCGCCGTTCTACTTTCTTATGGCCATGAGTGAAACCGTTTCAAGCAAGACGACCAAGGGGAAACGCACCGGTGATGGACCGGCCACCTTCGGCAAGGAAGTCCAGCTGCGTTGGTACAAGGACATGCTGCTGATGCGGCGCTTCGAGGAGAAGGCCGGGCAGTTGTACACCCAGCAGAAATTCGGTGGATTCTGCCACCTCTACATCGGGCAGGAAGCGGTGCTGGCCGGGCTGGTCACGGCCATGCACAAGGACGACCGCATCATCACCGCCTACCGCGACCACGCCCACCCGCTGGTGTTGGGCACCCCTGCCAAGCACGTGATGGCCGAGCTCTACGGCCGCAGCACCGGCAGCAGCAAAGGCAAGGGGGGGAGCATGCACTACTTCGACAAGGAGCGCAACTTCTTCGGCGGGCATGGCATCGTGGGTGCGCAGATCGCCATGGGGGCCGGCATCGCCTTCGCGGACAAGTACCGCGGGGGGGACCAGGTGACCTACTGCTTCATGGGCGACGGGGCCATGCGGCAGGGCATCCTGCATGAGACCTTCAACATGGCCATGAACTGGAAGCTGCCGGTGGTGTTCGCCATTGAAAACAACGACTACGCCATGGGCACCAGCGTGGAACGCACCAGCAACGTGCATGAATTGTACAAGGCGGGCCTTTCCTACAACATGCCCGGTGCGCCGGTGGACGGCATGAGCTGCCAAGCGGTACACACGGCCTTCGCCGATGCGGCGGCACACGTGCGTGCAGGCAATGGTCCGTTCCTGCTGGAGGTGAAGACCTACCGCTACCGCGGGCACAGCATGAGTGACCCCGGCACCTACCGCACCAAGGAAGAGGTGGAAGCCTACAAGATGCGTGACCCGCTGGAATTGGTGCGCCGGGAGGTCCTGAAGCAGGGTTGGGCCAGTGAGGAACAGCTCGCCAACTGGGACGCGGAGGTAAAGGCCGAGGTGGAGGAGGCCGTGAAATTCGCCGAGGAAAGCCCCTATCCCGCGGTGGAAGAACTGTATATCGACGTGTACAAGCAACCGGATTATCCCTTCATCAAAGAGTGACCATGGCCGAAGTGATCAACATGCCGCACCTGAGCGACACCATGACCGAGGGCGTGGTGTCCGCTTGGCACAAGAAGGTAGGGGATGCCGTGAAGAGCGGCGAGATCCTGGCCGATATCGAGACGGACAAGGCCACCATGGAATTCGAGAGCTACTTTGACGGGGTGCTCCTGCACATCGGTGTACAGGAAGGCCAGACCGCCCCGGTAGATTCGCTCCTGGCGATCATTGGCAAGCAAGGGGAGGACATCAGTGGGCTGCTTCAGGGGCCGGCGGCAACCGGGCCCAAGGAACGGCAGAAGGAGGCTGCACGACCGGATGCCCGGCAGGTGAAAGTGGAGCCGGAAGTGAAGCAGGCCCCTCCGGTGTCGCCCAAAGCAGCGGAACAGAGCGAGGTGGCGGCGGCCCCAAAGACCCGGACCGCGCCCGTGGCCGCCATGGCGGCGAACGGGCGGGTGAAGGCCAGCCCCTTGGCGCGCCGTTTGGCCGAGGAGCGCGGCATCAACCTCAAGCTCGTGCGCGGAAGCGGCGATGACGGCCGGATCATCAAAGACGACATTGAGCACTACATGGCCGGTGGGGTGGCGGCACCACCGGCACGCGAGGAACGGTACAGCGAGGTGGCGGTGAGCCAGATGCGCAAGACCATTGCCCGCCGCTTGGCCGAGAGCAAGTTCAGCGCCCCGCACTTTTACCTCACCATCGCCGTGGACATGGGGCAGGCCATGGCCGCGCGGGAAGCCATCAACAAAGCCGTGGCACCGGACAAGATCAGCTTCAACGACCTGGTGATCAAGGCGGCGGCCACGGCCCTGCGCCAACATCCCAAGGTGAACAGCAGCTGGCTGGGCGACCGCATCCGCTTCAACGAGCACGTGCACATCGGTGTGGCCGTGGCCGTGGAAGAGGGCCTGCTGGTACCCGTTGTGCGCTTCGCCGACACCAAGCCGCTGCGCGCGATCGGTGCGGAAGTGCGCGACTATGCCAAGCGGGCCAAGGACAAGAAATTGCAGCCGCAGGACTGGGAGGGAAACACCTTCACCATCAGCAACCTGGGCATGTTCGGCATCGATGAGTTCACCGCCATCATCAATCCGCCGGACGCCTGCATCCTGGCCGTGGGCGCCATCATGGACACCCCCGTGGTGAAACATGGCGCGGTGGTGCCCGGCCATGTGATGAAGCTGACCCTGAGCTGCGACCACCGTGCGGTGGACGGTGCCACCGCCGCAGCCTTCCTGCAGTCGTTGAAGGATTCCCTGGAGAACCCCGTGCTGATGCTGGGCACGGCTTCCATCTGAGCCATGCCGGCCCGGCGCGCCGACGTACCGGGGCTGGCCTTGGTCATCGGCCAATTTGCCTGTATGGCCGTGCTGCTGGCCGGAAGTTGGACGTTGCCATGGTGGGCTTGGAGCCTGTTCCTCTTGGGCGTGGCCATCTTCCTTTGGGCCCTGCTTTCACTGGGCAAACACAATCTGGCCGTGCTTCCGGCGCCCCGTGCGGGCAACAGGTTGAGCAACCAAGGCATCTACCGCCGGGTGCGCCACCCCATGTACCTGGGCGTACTGCTCTGCGGCCTGGCGTTGGCCTTGGGCGCCCCGGCCTGGTGGCGATGGGCGGCATGGGGCGGTGCGCTGGCCGTACTGGTGATGAAGGTGCTCCACGAGGAAAGGCAACTTACGCTCTTGCACCCGGATTACCCCGCGCGGATGCGTGGTGTGGCCCATCTGTTCCCCGGCGTGTGGTGAACGCCGGGGCAGCCCGGGAAATACTGCGATCAGGGTATTGTACCCCCCGGGGCCCATGGGTTCTTTTGCACCATGGAGAACTTGGAGGAGAAAAGTGCGGTGGTGCAGCGGAAATGGGGCCTGTTGGCATTTCTGATCGTGCTGCTGCTCATGCCCATCGGGCACGCGTTGATGGTGCTCAATGAACAGGTGTTGCACGCGGACAAGTACGTGAGCGCGGGCATCATGGGCGCGGTAGGCATGGTCCTGCTGTTCTGGGGCATCATCCGCCACTCCAACAACGCCATCTCCAGCCTGCTGGGGCTGCTGGCCGGCATCCTGGTGTGGACCGGCTGGGTGGAATTCTCTTTCGTATGGGTGGGGGAGAAGGAAAGCGTGCCGCCCATGATGGCCAACGGCGAAGTGGTGACCAAGGCCGAATATGTGGTGATGCTCTCCTCCATCGGCCTGCTGGCCGCGGTGTTGCTGATGTACACGTTCTCCTCCACGCGCTGCCCGTACTTCCGCTGGTTCCAACGCGGCCTGGGCATGCGCCAAGCGATCAGGGACACCGGCACCAATGAACCCTCCAGGCCCATGGCCGTCACGGTCTTCATGGAGATCATTGTGATCATGTGGACCTTCTATGTGCTGCTGCTGGTGGTGTACCACCCGTTGATCGCCGGCGACCGCCATCCGGCCACGTACGCAGTGGCGTACGGCTCCCTGCTCTGGTCCGCCGTCCTGTTCGCCAAGCTCATGCGCATCAAGACCTTCGACCATGCGCTGCGCTATGCCATCCCCACGGTGATCATCTTCTGGAATTTCATTGAGGTGATCGGGCGTTGGGACCTCTTCTCCGAGTTCTGGGTGCATCCCTTGGAGCATTGGATCGAGAACAGCTTGATCCTGGGCGCCTTGGCGTTGGCCGTGGTGATGTACGTGCGTGACGGCAGGAAGGACCCCAAGGCCAAGGTGCGCCGCGGGGCCAAGCAGGCAGCACGGGAAAAGGTGCGCCTGCAGGCCGTGGAGCAAGTTGCCTGATGCTCGTACGGCGGCACTCCGGAGGGCATTGAAGCCCGGCGGGCTATTTTCGGGCCATGCACCATGTGCTGGAAACGCCCATCGAGTACCTCAAGGGCGTAGGCCCCCAACGGGGCGAGCTGCTGCGCAAGGAACTGGGCATCGCCACCTTCGGCGACCTGCTGCTGCACTTCCCGTTCCGCCACGTGGACCGCACGCGTTTCAATGCCGTTGATGAGATCCGTGAAGAAGGGGAGGCCGTGCAACTGCGCGGCATCCTCAAGCAGGTGCGCCTGGTGGGCGAGAAGCGCGCCCGCCGCCTCACCGCCAAACTGGTGGACCCCACCGGGACCGTTGAACTGGTCTGGTTCCAAGGCATTCGCTGGCTGCAACCCCTGTTGAAAGAGGGCGGCGAATACATCGTGTACGGCAAGCCCAACTTGTTCCGCGACCACTTCAGCCTGGTCCATCCGGAGATCGAGGCGGCGGCCACCTGGGATGAAGGCGCGGCCACACCGCTCCAACCCGTGTACAGCACCACGGAGAAAGCCGCGGCCAAGGGCCTTAACAGCCGCGGCATCGGCAAGGTGATGCAGGCCCTGGTGCCCCAAGTGAAAGGCACCCTGGCCGAAACATTGACCGCGGACCTGGTGGCGCAACTGGGCGGCTTGAGGCGCGAAGAAGCCATCTTGGAAGTGCATTTCCCCCGCACCCGGGAGCGCTTGGACCAAGCCGTGCACCGATTGAAGTTCGAGGAGCTCTTCTTCATCCAGCTTCAGTTGCTCAAACAGAAGCAATTGTTGCAGCAGGACGTGAAGGGCAACGTCTTCGGCCTGGTGGGCGACTTGTTCAACGCATTCTATTCGCACCACCTGCCGTTCCAGCTCACCGAAGCACAGAAGCGCGTGGTGAAAGAGCTCCGCAAGGACATGGGCACCGGGCGGCAGATGAACCGCCTGCTGCAAGGCGATGTAGGCAGTGGCAAGACCCTGGTGGGCCTGTTGGCCATGCTGCTGGCCTTGGACAATGGCTTCCAAGCAGCACTGCTGGCCCCCACGGAGATCCTGGCCCAGCAGCACTACCGGGGCCTATCGCGTTTCCTGGAAGGCTTGCCCGTGCGTGTGCGCCTGCTCACCGGCAGCACCAAGGCGGCCGAACGCAAGAGCCTGCTCACGGCCCTGAAACTCGGGGAGGTGCACATCCTGGTGGGCACCCATGCCCTGCTGGAGGACCGGGTGGTGTTCCACAAGCTGGGCTTGGTGGTGATCGATGAACAACACCGTTTCGGTGTGGCCCAGCGCGCCCGCATGCAGGCCAAGGCCGTGGTGCCGCCCCATGTGCTGGTGATGACCGCCACGCCCATTCCGCGCACCTTGGCCATGACACTCTATGGCGACCTGGATGTGAGCGTGATCGATGAGCTGCCACCGGGCCGCAAGCCCATCCGCACGGTGCACCGCACGGACCACGCGCGCAATGCCGTGCTGGACTTCCTGGAGACGGAGGTGCGCAAGGGCAGGCAGGTGTACGTGGTGTACCCCTTGATCGAGGAAAGCGAGAAGAGCGACCTGAAGGACGTGATGGACGGCTTCGAGAGCCTCTCCCGCCGGTTTCCGCTGCCCACCTATGCCGTGGGCATTGTGCACGGCCGCATGGAGCAGGAGGCCAAGGACTATGAAATGGCCCGCTTCGTCAAAGGGGAGACCAACGTGCTGGTGGCCACCACCGTGATCGAGGTGGGCGTGGACGTGCCCAATGCCAGCGTGATGGTGGTGGAGAACGCGGAGCGCTTCGGCCTTTCGCAGCTGCACCAATTGCGCGGCCGCGTGGGGCGCGGGGCCGAGCACAGCTACTGCATTTTGATGACCGGCGACAAGCTGGGGAACGACAGCCGCACGCGCATCAAGACCATGGTGGACACCCAGGACGGTTTTGTGATCAGTGAGGTGGACCTGCGGCTGCGCGGCCCGGGCGACATCATGGGCACCCAGCAGAGCGGGTTGCCCAAGCTGCACTTGGCCGATCTGGTCAAGGACGCGGACTTGCTGCAACAAGCCAGGCGCGTGGCCCAACGGCTGCTGGACGAGGACCCGGAACTGCGCGACCCGCGCCATGGTGCCGTGGCCCGCACCTTGGCCGATCAGATGAAGGAAAAGACCGTGTGGGGCCGCATCGGCTAGGCGCTACGCGGCAGGGGCCTGCTTCCGCCGCCGTCCAGCACATGCAGCAACGCACCCCGTGCCAACAGGGCCTGGCCTGCGGCATAGGGCACCATGATCAGCAGCGGTGCGTGCTCCATCGGCATGCGGAAGCGGTTCCAGGCCAACAGGCTGTCCGAGCTGATGAACAGCAGCGCACCTGCCAGCACCAGCCAGAAGCTGCGGGGCCAGGTACGCCGGTACCGGAAGGCCGCCGCCATGCCCATGAGCGTGATCGCGCCCACATAGGCGATCACGGGGAGCTCCAGGCCTTGCTCCACGTGCGGCAGCAGGTCCCACGTGAAGAAGAAGGCGAAGGCCCCGATGCCCACGGCCAGGAGCACGGCCAAGGGCAAGCCGCTGAGGTCGCCCGCGTCCATGATGTTCTGTATGAAGGCAAAGGCATAACAGAGCTGGGCCAGGAAGAATGCGCACAGGCCGATCAGGAAGTTGAAGTCGTCCAAGTAGGTGAACATCAACGCCACATCACCGATCAACGAGAAGAACAGACCGGCCTGCACCAGCAGCGTGAAACGGTCGCCCACACGGCGGCTGTTGAGGTAGAACCACCCGGAGAGCACCACCATCAGCAGTGGTTTGCACACCAGTTCCATACCCTGCCAGCCGTTCACCTGGGCCAGGCAGGTGCCCACCAAGGCCAGCAGGTAGACGGTGCCGGCCAACGCTAGGTTCTTCTCCCGGTACATGGAAGCGCCGAAGGTACACCAGCCGCAATCCGCATGGGCCACGGCACTTCAGGGGCCACCCTCCGGACGGAGGGCGGCCGCGGGTGGATCGCCCAGGTCCCAGGCCACGAGCGTCTTGTCGTCACTGGCGGTGACCACCGATGCGTTGCCCAGCCACAGCACGGCATTCACGGAATAGCCGTGGCCGCCCGAAGCGCGGTCCAGGCGCCGTATGGGCTCGAAGGTATCCGCCTCCCACAGCTTGGCGGTCTTGTCCCGCGCGGCCGTGGCCAGCTTGGTCCCGTCCGGGCTGAAGGCGATCTGGTAGATGGTGTCCTTGTGCGCGGGGAATGCATGCAGCGGTTTGAAGCGCGCATCGGTGCGCCACAGGCGGAGGTGCCCGTCCTTGCCGCCGCTCACCAGCACGGGTTTGCCCGGGTGCCACGCCACGCTGTTGGCACCGATGGCATGGCCGGGCAGCGTGAATTGCTCGTTCATGGTGGTGCTGTCGAGGATGTGGATGCTGCCACCACCGCAGGCCACGGCGAGCCATTGGCCCGTTGGGTCCAGGGCAAGCCCGCGCACCTTTTCGTCGGTGAGGGGAATCTTGCGTTGGAGTGCGATCATTCCTGCGCCATCCGGGCCGGTGGCCCAAACGGAAAGGGAGCCATCGCCACCAGCTACGGCAAGCCGCCCTGCGGGAAGGTCCGTGATGCCGAAGATGCCTTTGACATGGGCGCGTTCCAGCCGGAGTTCCGCGTGGCGGGCGGGGTGCACCACATGCAGGCCGCCGTCTTCATCACCGAGGTACAGCAGGCCGTCCGGCGATCGGTGCAAGGCGAAGATGGCGCGGTCCGACTTGGCCAGCACCACACCGTTGGCGGGGTCCTTGAGGTTCCAGCGCACCACTTGGCCATCGCCGCCCGCACTGAGGAAATGGTCTTGCTCCGCAGCGGCATGCAAGGCATATACCGCGCCCCGGTGGCCGGTGAAGCGGGCGGTGCCGGGGAACGGCTTGGTGAGGGGCATGGCGCAAGGTACAAGGCTTGCACGGGAACCCCTTGCGGATGATGCATCCTTACGTGCCGGACCACGGGGAAGGAAATGGAGCGGATGAGCCGGACCTGCCAACGTTCTGATGAGCCGTTCATGTGATCATGGCTCGTGGAAGCCATTCCCTTCGCACCTTGGCCCCTCGAACCCCCATCCCATGGAATTGATCATCGACGGACTGAGCAAGACATACGGCAACGGCGTGAAGGCGCTGGACAGCGTGAGCCTGCACATCCCCACGGGCATGTTCGGCCTGCTGGGCCCCAATGGCGCAGGCAAGAGCACCTTGATGCGCATACTGGCCACGCTGCAGGAAGCGGATGCCGGCACGGTGAAGCTTGCCGGGAACGGGACGGAGATAGACGTGCTGAAGCAAAAGGATGCCGTGCGGCGCACCTTGGGCTACCTGCCGCAGGAGTTCGGCGTATACCCCAAGGTGGGGGCCTACGAGATGCTGGACCATATTGCCCTGCTGAAGGGCGTGACGGTGAAGGGCGAGCGCAAGGCACTGGTGGAGGCCTTGCTGCAAAAGGTGAATCTGTGGGACCAGCGCAAGCGCAGGCTCAGCGGGTTCAGCGGTGGGATGAAGCAGCGCTTCGGCATTGCGCAGTGCCTGATCGGTTCGCCCAAGCTCATCATCGTGGACGAACCCACGGCGGGCCTGGACCCCGGAGAGCGCAACCGCTTCTACAACCTGCTCACGGAGATCGGGGAGAACGTGGTGGTGATCCTGAGCACGCACATCGTGCAGGACGTGAAGGAACTGTGCCGCAACATGGCCATCATCAACCGAGGGCGGGTGCTCTACGCCGGTCCGCCCGACGAATCCCTGCGGGAGATCCAGGGCAAGGTGTGGGAAAAACGCATCGCCAAGAGCGAACTTGAAGGGTATGCCGCCAGCGGCCAGCTGATCAGCAACCGCCTGGTGGCCGGGGTGCCGGTGATCCACCTGCTCAGCGATGCGCGGCCGGCCGATGGGTTCGAGGCCGTGGAGCCCGGCCTGGAGGACGTCTTCTTCGGGGCCATCAACCGCAGCAACACCCGCACCCCTGCCCAATGACCCGGCGCTTCTTCCTCTTTGAAGTGCGCTATTGGCTCAGGCAGCCCATGGTGTACATCTTCCTGCTCATCCTGGGCTTGCTGCCCTTCTTCGCGGTGATCTCCGACAACGTGCAGATCGGGGGCGGCGTGGGCAACGTGTACAAGAACGCGCCGTTCGTGGCCTATCAGTTCTACGGGGCCATGTCCTTCCTGGCCATCCTCATGGTGGCGGCCTTCGTGAATGCCACGGCCATCCGGGACTTCACCAGCGATTCCGCGCAGATCATCTTCTCCACCCCGGTGCGCAAGTACAGCTACCTGGTGGGGAAATTCCTGGGCAGCACGTTCATGGCATCGCTGCCCCTGTTGGGTGTTTCACTGGGTATCGTGCTGGGCAGTTGGTGGCCTTCGGTGGACCCCCTGCGCGTGGGCCCCAACCAGCTGCTGCCGCATCTGGAGGCCTTCCTGGTGGTGGCTCTGCCCAATATCCTCTTCTCCGCCGCCATCATCTTCGCCGTGGCCATCCTCATGCGCTCCACCATGGCCTCGTTCATCACGGCCATCGTGCTCTTCGTGGGCTACTCCGTGGCCGGCACGTTCATGAGCGACATGGAGAACCAGTACCTGGCCTCGCTGCTGGACCCGTTCGGCAGTGCGGCCATGGACCACATCACCAAGTACTGGTCCGTTGAGGACAAGAACGCCCTGCTGTTGCCCTTGAACGGGGTACTGCTGTGGAACCGCCTGATCTGGACCGGTGTGGCACTGCTGGTTTTCCTCTTCGGCTACCACCGCTTCCGCTTCACCGACCGGGCACAGCGCGCCAAGGCAGCGGATGCCGATGAGCAGGCTCCCGTGGCCATCAGTGCACAGCCCTTGCCCTCCGTGCAGCTCCACCACGGCCGCGCTGCCCGTCGGGCACACTTCGCCGCCCTCTTCCGGACCGACTTCATGGGCATGCTCACCAGCACGCCTTTCATCATCATCATGGGGCTGGGCCTGGTGCAGTTGTTCGTTTCGCTCGGTTTCGTCACCAGCATGTACGGCAACACCACTTATCCGGTGACCTACAGCGTGGCCGACCTCATGCAGGGGTCGCTTTCCATCTACCTCTTGATCATCGTGGCCTTCTACGGAGGGCAGCTCATTTGGAAGGAACGGGACCCCAAAGTGGACGGGATCACCAATGCACTGCCCATGGCCACGGGCACCGGCTTGTTGGCCAAGGCCGCCGCGCTCGCGGGCATTGTGCTGGTGGTGCACCTCCTGGCGTTCGGCGCAGGGGTGGTCACGCAGCTGCTCAACGGGTATACCCGCCTGCAGCCCATGGTCTACCTGGCCTACTTCGTGCTGCCGGGCACCTTGGTCTATGCGGGCTGGGCCGCCATGGCCATCCTGGTGCATGTGCTGGTGAACAACAAGTACTTGGGCTATTTCTTCTTCATTGTCCTGTTCGTGGTGAACATTTTCGGGTGGCGCGCGCTGGACGTGGCCTCCAACCTGGTGCTCTTCAACAGTTCATCCGGCCTGGTCTATTCGGACATGAACGGCTTCGGACCCTATCTCAAGGGCTGGCTCTTCTTCCGGTCCTACTGGTTGCTGGTGGCCCTGGTGCTGCTGTACCTGGCCTACCTGTTCGTGGTGCGCGGCAACGATACCGCGTGGCGCTGGCGCTTCCGCCATGCTGCGGCACGCCTGCGGGGAACAAGGCCCCTGGCCATCATCCTCTTCGGGGGGTGGGCGGCCTTGGGCGCAGTGGGCGTATACAACACCAAGGTCCTCAATACCTACCAGACCGGTGAGGAAGTGGAGCAGCTCCAAGTGCGGTATGAGCAGGAGTACAAACGGTTCGAGCACATGGCCCAACCGCACTTCCTGGACCTGGAATACCACATCGAGCTCGATCCGCAAGCACGGTCCATCGGCTATACCACGGACATCGTGCTCAAAAACAGGTCCGCCGAAGCCATCGACACGCTGTACTTCAATGTGCCGCGGAGGATGAACGTGGTGATGGACATCCCTGGCGCGGTGCTGGTGCTCAACGACAGTGCCCTCGACCAGCGGATGTACCGCTTGGCCAGGCCGATGATGCCGGGCGACAGCTTGGCCCTTGCCGTGAAGGGCGGATGGCGCCCCAAGGGGATCTCCAACAACGTGGAGTTCACCTCCATCGTGCAGAACGGAAGCTTCTTCAACAACATGGACCTGATCCCCTCCATCGGGTATGATCCCGGCGGGGAGCTGATCGACCCGGAGAAACGCCGCAAGCACAAGCTGCCGCCCAATGAACGCATGCCCAAGCTGGGCGCCGACCCGGCCAAGCGCATGGACAACTACCTGCTGCGGTACAGCGATTGGGTCCATGTGCGCACCACCATCGGCACGGCCCCGGACCAGATCGCCATCGCACCGGGCTCGTTGAAGAAGGAATGGGTGGCGGACGGCAAGCGCTGGTTCACGTATGAACTCGACTACAAGGCGCTCAACTTCTATTCCTTCATGAGCGCGCGGTACGAGGTGGCCCGCGAAACGTGGAAGGACCCGCATGGCAACGCCCCTGACGTGGCCTTGGAGGTATACTACCAGAAGGAGCACGGGGTGAACGTGCCACGCATGCTGAATTCCATGCACAAGTCACTGGACTACTACACGGCGCACTTCGGGCCCTACCGCCAGCGGCAGGCACGCATCATCGAGTTCCCCCGCTATGCATCGTTCGCCCAGGCCTTCCCGGGCACCATGCCCTACAGCGAAGGCATCGGCTTCATCACCGACCTCACCGCGGATGAGGACATCGACATGGTGTTCTACGTGGTGGCGCATGAAATGGGCCACCAATGGTGGGCACACCAGGTGATCGGGGCCAAGATGCAAGGGGCCACGCTGCTCAGCGAAAGCATGGCCCAATACGCCGCCCTGATGGTGATGGAAAAAGAGTACGGCAAGGACCACATGCGCAAGTTCCTGAAGTACGAGGGTGACAAGTACCAGAATGCACGCGGCACCGAGGCCATCGGGGAAACACCGCTGCTCGCCGTGGAGAACCAGGGCTACATCCATTACAACAAGGGCAGCGTGATGCTCTACAACCTGCGCAGTTTCCTGGGCGAGGACACCCTCAACAAGGCGTTCCGGGCACTGGTCGACAGCTTCGGCTATGCCGAACCGCCCTGGCCGACCGCGCTGGACTGGTACCGTGAAGTGGACCGGGTCACACCCGACAGCCTGAAGTACCTCCTGGAGGACGACATCAAGTACATCACGCTGTACAACAGCAAGGTGATCGAGGCCAAGGGCGTGATGAACCCCGACAGCACGTGGACCGTGACCATGAAGCTCACGGCCGAAAAGGAGCACGCCGATTCATTGGGCAAGGGCACACCGGTGCTGATGGATGACTGGATGGACCTGGCCGTTGAGCGTTGGCCGAGCTTCGGCAAGGACAAGGCGCTGAACGATGTGCCGCTGGTGCAGCAACGCGTGAAGCTCCACACCGGCGAGAACAAGTTCACCTTCACCGTCGCGGGCAAGCCATCGGCGGTGGTCATCGATCCGGACCAGCTCTTCTTCGACCGCCACCCGGACGACAACCGGATGCGCGTGGATACAGGGGAGAAGAACTGAACAGGTCGCTTCGGAAAGGTCACGGCCCACCGGGCCAGGCAATCCTAGGCGGGATTCCCTGAGTGGCTGGATCCGGTGGGACAGGGCCACCCGTGGCCGTGTATGGACCGGGTGCATCCCCGTGGTCCCCGATGCCCGTGGAGGGCCGTGCGCCTGCCCGGTAAGGCCATGGCCCGCGGCAGGCGCGGCCGGCAGCCCCAAGGCCGGGCCCGGTCATGCAGAACAGGGCGGCCGGATCCGTGCAGGCGGTTATCTTTGCCGCGCTGATGATCCCCGGCGTCATAACCGGGGCCAAGAGGGAACCAGGTGCGATTCCTGGGCTTTTCCTGAAGCTGTAAGCCTGTGAACCGATCCGGCACGAAGCCACTGCCCCCCGCAAGGAGGGCGGGAAGGCGCCGGGGAGGGGGCGAGCCAGAAGACCTGTCACCAGCGCAAGGGAGTTTGCTTTCAGGAGAAAAGCAGGCCCATGGCGCAGGTACCGTGCGCCTTTGGCCCGTTCATCCTGGAAGCTGTTTGGAACGAACAGCGAATTCAACAAACCAGAAAAGGATGAAGACCATTGTACGCACGCTCTCCGCTTTTGCCCTGCTGGCCGCTGCGCCGGTGCAGGCACAACCGTTCACCAAGGCCGATGTGGCCTATTGGGTGGGCACCGGTACCGACAGCTCGGTGCTGGTGATGGATTTCCTTGACGGCACCGAGGACCATGCCTATGCCTGGGGCTTTCTGCACGACGGCACCGCCACCGCCCAGGACATGGTGAGCGCCATTGCCGCGGCCGATACCAACCTCACCGCCGACATCCCCGGGGGGTTCCTCAACTCAGTGACCTACAACAGCCACGCCGGCATCGGGGGAAGCCCCGACTATTGGAGCACCTGGAGCGGAACCGGCATGGACGACATGGCCATGAACATGGGCCTGGCCGAGGTGCTTTCCAACGGCAGCTGGTTCGGCTGCTCCTATACCGATTTCGATCCGGCACTGCCGCCCACCACGCCCATCGCCGCCTTCGACCCCTTCCGGTTCACCGCCGCCGACGTGGCATTCTGGACCGGCACCGGGGCCCATGCCGCCGTGCTGGTCGTGGACTTCCATGCGGAGAACGGCAGCTCTTCCTTTGCCTGGGGCGTGCGGTTCGACGGCACCACCACCGGTGAAGCCCTGTTGAACGCCGTGGCCGCCGCCGACCCGGCCTTTGATGCGATGGTGGCCGGAGGCTTCCTCAATGACATCCTGTACGGCGACCTGGCCGGCGTAGGCGGGGCGCCCAACTACTGGGGCACCTGGGGTGCCACCAACCTGGGCAATTGGGCGATGAACCTGGGTATCGGCACCGAAGTGGCCGACGGTGCCCTTTTCGGCTGCTCCTATACCGATTTCGCGCCTGCGTTGCGCCCGTCCTATCCGGAGCCGGCCTCCTTCACCACCGCCATGGCCGAACAAGCCGCGCCCGCCCTGGTCGTCTATCCGCAACCGGCGCGCGATCAGCTCCACATACAAGGGAGCATGGGCAACGGTGAGCGGTTGCTGATCACCGACCTTGCCGGCAAGCTGGTGCAGGAGGGCCGCAGCACGGCACCCCTCTCCACCGTGGACGTGGACGACTTGGCTCCCGGGCTGTACGTACTGCAAGCGGGTGCGGTGAAGCGCACCATTGCCGTGCAGTGAACCGATGCGCTCCCAGCGGAAAGGATTGAAGCCAATGGCCGGGGCGCCAGCGCGCCCCGGCCGATCCTTCCTGCTGCCCGTGGCGGCCACTGCGTTGTTCGGCGCGGCCGATGTGGGGGCGCAGCAGGTTGCTGATACGCTGCACCTGCCCGCCGTGGAGATCGCTGCGCCGCGCCTGGCCACTTTCGCGGCAGGCACCAAAGTGCAACAGATCGACAGCGCCACGCTGGCCCGCTATGCCCACACCGACCTGGGTGAGCTGCTTGCCGGTGAAAGCCCGGTATCCGTGAAGAGCTACGGCCTGGGCAGCTTGGCCACCACCAGCTTCCGGGGAGGCAGTGCCGGCCACACGGCCATTCTGTGGAACGGCATCAACCTGGGCAGTGCCATGAACGGGCAGGCCGACCTCGCATTGATCCCCGTAGGTATCGCGGACGCCATCAGCGTGCAGTATGGTGGAAGCACCGCGCTTTGGGGCAGCGGCGCGCTCGGCGGAGCCGTGCATCTTGAAAAATCGCCCCGCTTCGGCACCGGCCTGCACGTGAAAGGGGGAACCAGCTTCGGAAGCTTCACCCGGCAGTCCCAACACCTGCAAGCGGAGCTGGCCAAGGACCGGTGGACCACCGGCCTCACGTTCTTCAATACCACCGCGGAGAACGATATTGCGTTCAACAAGGGCAGTGCCGACGCACCGGTGCAGCAGCGGCAAACCAACGCCGCCTTCAGCCAATACGGCCTGCTGCTGGACCAGCAACTGCTGCTTGGCCAAGCCGACCGCATCAGTGTACACTACTGGCACCAACGGTCCAACCGGCACGTGCCTCCTACCCTTGTGCAAACCGCCAGCACGGCGTACCAGCTGGACGGTGGAGACCGCCTGGTGGCGGAATGGCGGCACAGCAGGCGTACCTGGGGCAGCACCGTGCGAGGCGCCTGGCTCGATGACCGGATCGCCTGGTTCTCCACACAGGATGCTGAAGCGGCGCTGAGCCGTTCCGGCACCATGGTGGCGGATGCGGAGGCGCGCTGGCGGCCCCCAGGCCCGCATACCTTGGACCTGGGTGCCAGCTTCACCCATGCCAAGGCTTGGAGCGATGGCTACCTGGGCGGTGCCGGGCAAGACCGCCAAGCGCTCTTCGTCTTGTACCGATTCCATCCGGGCAAGGGCCCCTTCACGGGCACGGCCGCGGCGCGGCAGGAGTGGGTTTCCGGGCAGGCGGTGCCCTTCACCGCATCCTTGGGGGGCGAATTGCGCGTGAAGCCCTGGGCCACGCTCAAAGCACAGGCGGCACGCCTTTACCGCGTGCCCACCCTCAACGACCTGTACTGGCAGCCGGGAGGCGACCCCGGGTTGCTGCCTGAACAGGGCTACAGCGGCGATCTGGGGGCCGAATTCAGTCACCGCTGGGCCGCAGCCGAATGGCATTGCGAGATCACCTGGTTCAACCGCTGGGTGGACAACTGGATCATCTGGTTGCCGGGACCGCAGTGGTGGAGCCCCGGCAACATCATGCAGGTTTGGAGCCGCGGTGCGGAGACCACCTCGCGGATCGCCTGGAAGCTCGGCGGCTCCACCTTGAAATGCGGCATGGGCACCGGCTATGTGGCCAGCACCAACCAAGTGGCCAAGAGCCGCTTCGACGACAGCAAGGGCAAACAGCTGATCTATGTGCCCATGTACACCGGCCATGCCCACATCGGTGTGGCACGGGCCCGTGCCTCGCTCTTCATTTCCGGCACCTACTCGGGGTACAGGTATACCAGTACGGACAACCGTGATTTCCTGCCACCGTACTGGTTGTTGGGCGCCAACGCCTCACTGTGTGCGGTGAAGCGCCCGCGATGGCAGGCCGATCTGTTCCTCCGCGCCAACAATCTGCTGGGCACCGAGTACCAATTGATCCTGAACCGCCCCATGCCATTGCGCAGTTTCGAAGGGGGGCTGAGCATCCATTTCAACCGGCCCGATGCGTTGGCCAGCCACGAACCATGAGGACCTTCCTGCTGCTCTCCGCCCTTATTCCAAGTCTGCCCGCCTTGGCGCAGTTTCCGCCACCGGCGGGCCAGCCCGGCACAACGGCCATGCATGCTGACAGCAGCGCTTTTGTGGCGTGGGCCACGGGGTGCAGCGTGCAACGCGGGCCCATGGACATCAGCGATGCGGCCGCCGGGCAGGCCAGTGTGGGGGAAGCGGCCGCGGCGCAAGGCCCGGCCACCGGTACAGGCGTGGTGAGCCTCGGCGACGGGGGCTCCGCCACGCTCACCTTTGCCGTGCCCCTCACCAACGGCCCCGGCTGGGATCTCGCCGTGTTCGAGAACGGCACCAACACCTTCCTGGAGCTCGCCTTCGTGGAAGTAAGCAGCAATGGCAGCGACTTCTTCCGGTTTCCAGCCACCAGCAACACCCAGGCGGACCAGCAGGTGGGGCCTTTCAGTGAACTGGATGCCACCCTGCTGGACAACCTGGCGGGGAAATACCGCGCCCAGTACGGCACCCCTTTCAACCTGGAAGACCTCGCCGACCAGCCGGGCCTGGATGTGGACTTCGTCACCCATGTACGCGTGGTTGACGTGGTGGGCTGCATCCAGGACCCCTACGCCACGTACGACCATTTGGGCAACAAGGTGAACGACCCCTGGAGCACGCCTTTCGCTTCCAGCGGATTCGACCTGGATGGCGTTGGTGTGATCCACCAACAGGTGGGCACGGGCATCGTGGTGCCAGCCGGACCCGGGGTTGAAGCCGCGCTCTTTCCCAACCCGGCGGCCGGTGCGGCAGAAATCAAGTTCGTGCTGCCCATGGCAGGCCCCGTGCAGATCGCCATCACCGATGCCATGGGGCGGAATGTGCTTCCTGTCCAGGAGGTCTTGTTGCCTGCAGGTGCGCATCAACGGTGCCTGGACTTGTCCAAGGTGCGGCCCGGTGCCTACCTGCTCTCCATCCTGTCCATTGCGGGCCGGGCCTGCCTGAAGATCTCCGTGGAATGAAATTCAACCCCGCCGTGCTGTTGCCGTTGCTTGTTGTGCTGTCCGCCTGCCGGAAGGACAAGCCTGAAGCACCGCTGGAACAACCGGCTTCCGCCGGCGTGAGCGGCGTGTATGTGCTGAATGAAGGCAACTTCAACTGGGGCAATGCCGGGGTCAGTTTCTACAACAAGGCTACGGGCGGCGTGGTGGAGGACCTGTTCGGCCCGGCCAATGGGACCGCACTGGGCGATGTGCTGCAATCCATGCAACTGGTGGACGGCAAAGGCTACCTGGTCGTGAACAACTCGGGCAAGGTGGTGGAGGTGGATACGGCCACCTTCGCGGCCACGGCCACCATCACCGGGCTCACCTCGCCCCGCTACCTGTTGCCGGTAGGTGGTGGAAAGGCCTATGTCACCGACCTGTACGCCAATGCCATCAGCGTGGTGGACCTCCATGCCCACACCGTCATCGGCGCCATACCGTGCCCGGGCTGGACCGAAGAACTCGTGCTCTCCGCGGGCAAGGCATTTGTCACCAACAAGAACAAGGCCTATGTGTACGTGGTGGATACCGGTAGTGATCAAGTGGTGGACAGCATTGGCGTAAGCCGTGGCGGGAACAGCATCGTGGAGGATGCCCATGGCAAGTTGTGGGTGGCCTGCACCGGTGGGGCCGGCACCCAGGCCGCGCTTTACCGCATCGATCCCGTATCCATGTCGGTGGAAGCTTCCTTTCCATTCAGCAGTCCTTCGGCCAGTCCTTGGCGGCTGGTGATCAACGGGGAGCGCACGGTCCTGTATTTCCTCAATGATGATGTGTGCCGGATGAACATCACGGACACGGCACTGCCCGCGGGGCCGCTGATCCCGGCCGATGGGCGTACCTTCTACGGCTTGGGCGTGGACCCCGCCGACGGAACGGTCCACGTTTCGGATGCCATTGACTACACCCAACGTGGGCGGGTGTTCCGCTACACTTCGGAAGGGGTTGCCCTGGGGGACTTCCTCGCGGGCCGGATCCCCGGTGGATTTGTTTTCCGTTGAACGCCGGTTTTCTGGAGGCCCGGACCAACAGCGTATGCCGCCGGTGCGCGCGCGATGGACAGCGGAATGGACGCGGCAACGCCGGGTCCATCCCTTAATTGCCGCTACTTTCGCGCACTATTCCCATGCGGCATGCGTATTTCGTGGAACTGGCTCAGGTCCTTGGCGGACGTGGCTGAATTGACGCCCCGGCAAGCGGCGGACATCCTCACCAGCACGGGGCTGGAAGTGGAAAGCGTGGAGCCCTTTGAGCCGGTGCCCGGCATGCTGGCCGGCGTGGTGGTGGGGGAAGTGCTTTCCTGCGAAAGGCACCCTGATGCCGACCGCTTGCACGTTTGTTCAGTTGACATCGGTGGAGCCGTGCCATCGCAGATCGTGTGCGGGGCACCGAACGTGGCCGCCGGGCAGAAGGTGCTTGTTGCGACGCTGGGCACTACGCTGCATCCTTCGGCCGGAGAACCTTTCACGATCAAAAAAGCCAAGATCCGCGGGGTGGAAAGCCATGGCATGATCTGCGCCACCGATGAACTCGGCCTGGGCACCGATCATGCGGGCATCATGGTGCTGGATGCTTCCGCAAAAACGGGAACGTCGGCCGCTGAAGATCTTCAATTGAAAAGCGACCACATCCTGGAGATCGGCCTCACGCCGAACCGCTCCGATGCCATGGGCCATTGGGGCGTGGCAAGGGACCTCATCGCCGCACTGAACCACCGCACCGGAAGCAAGCACACCGTGTTGCTGCCTTCGGTGGAAGCCTTCCAGCAAGATGATGATGCGCGCACCATACCGGTGGATGTGCAAGCACCGGAAGCCGCACCGCGCTACGCCGGGCTTACGCTCACCCAACTCAAGGTGGCACCATCGCCCGCGTGGCTGCAGGAGCGATTGAAGAGCATCGGCCTCAAGCCCATCAACAACGTGGTGGACGTCACCAACTTCGTGCAACATGAGCTGGGCCAGCCTTTGCACGCCTTCGATGCCGACAAGTTGAAGGGCGGGAAGATCATCGTCCGCAAGGCGCACGCGGGCGAACACCTTATCACCTTGGATGAAAAGGACCGCACCCTCAGCGAGGAAGACCTGCTGATCGCGGACGCGGAAAAGGGCGCTTGCTTGGCCGGCGTTTACGGCGGCAACCACAGCGGTGTGTCCGACAGCACCACGGCCCTCTTTTTGGAAAGCGCCTGCTTCGATGCCGTCACCATCCGCCGCACTGCGCGCAGGCATGGCCTGAACACCGATGCCTCGTTCCGCTTCGAGCGCGGCGTGGATCCCGAGATCACCATATATGCATTGAAACGCGCGGCCCTGCTGCTGAAGGAAGTGGCCGGGGCGAAGTTCAGTTCGGCCATCACGGACATCGCACAGCCGCGCCCGTGGGCCGAAGTGCATTTGCGTTTCACCACGGTGGACCGCCTTTGCGGCATGGCCATCGCGCCGGATGCCGTGGTGCGCATCCTCGAACTGTTGGACTGCCGCATCAGCGACCGCAACGCCGAAAGCATTTGTGTGCAAGTGCCGCCATATCGCGTGGACGTGCTGCGCGAAGCCGACCTCGTGGAGGAAGTGCTGCGCATCCACGGCTTCGACCAAGTGCCCATCCCGGAACGCTTGATGGTGCCCGCCGTGCAACAACCCGGGACCACGGACGAAGGTTTTGGGCAACGCATGGCACAACACCTGGCAGCGCGCGGATTCCGTGAAGTGATGACGCCGTCGCTGGTGAACGGTGCCCGTACCGTGAAGTTGAAAGCGGCTGAGGAGAACACACTGGTGCGGCTGAAGAATCCGTTGAGCGCCGAGCTGGACGTATTGCGCCCCACCATGCTCTTCGGCCTGCTGCAAAGCGCCGCGCACAACCTGGCCCGCCAGCAGCACAACCTGCGCTTCTTCGAGAAGGGCCGCACCTACGCCGTGAACGATGAGGGTGCCACGGTGGAAAGCGGACGCGTCGCCTTGCTGATCACTGGCAACGACGGGAAGGAGAGCTGGCGCGGCAAGGCACGCCAGTCCGAGCTCGCCGACGTGAAGTCCGAAGTGGAGCTGCTGCTTGAGCGGCTGGGCCTGGCCAGAGGCACCGTGTATGCAGTGACAGAGCATCCCCTGTTGACCGCTGCGGTGGAAGTGAAGCACGGCAAAAAGGTGGTGGCCCTATTGGGTGAAGTGCAGCCGGCCGTGGGAAAGGCGTTTGAGGTAAACCAACCCGCCTGGTATGCCGAGCTGATGGATGAAACGCTCGTGGAGCTGCTGCGCAAGGATAGAACCACCTACCGCGAAGTGGCCAAGTTCCCCTCCGTGCGCCGCGACCTGAGCCTGCTGTTGAACAGCGCGGTGGACTATGCTTCGCTGGAACGGGTCGCTTTTCAAGCCGAGCACAAGCTTCTGCGCGAGGTGGGCCTCTTCGATGTGTACGAAGGCGACAAGCTGCCCGCAGGCAAGAAGAGCTATGCGCTCAGCTTCATCCTGCAGGACAAGGAAAAGACCCTCACCGACGAGCAGGTGGAGAAGGCCATGGGGCGTATTCGCCAAGCGCTGGAGAAGGAAGTGGGGGCGGAGTTGCGAGGGTAGTTCCCAGCATCAAGGTCCCGAGTGAAGACCTTGGTGGAGTTTTGGGCATCAAGGTCCCGAGGCGGAGACCTTGATGGATCAAATTCATCGGACCGCCCATTTGCGTATCGCCTCCATCGCCTCCGCGCGCCCCTTCACGCCCACCAACTGCGCGCCATCCTCGGGATCGTAGTTCAGCAGCCAAGCCACCAAAATATCCTGTGCGGCCTTGGGCAGGCGGTCCATGTCCGCCACATCCACCGTGCGCAAGGCCGGGTCCACGGGCAAGGCGATCACCTTGTCGTCGCGCTCGCCGGCATCCAGCAGCTCGATGATGCCGATGGGTTCCACCTCCAGCACGGTGCCGCTGTGTACGCCCGCGCACAGCACGAAGATGTCCAGCGCATCGCCATCGCCGCCTTGGGCACGGTCCATCAGCGTGCCGGGGATAAAGCCGTAGTTGGCGGGGTAGGGCAGGAACTTGATGCGGCGCGGCACACCGTTGCGCAGGTCCACGGGGAAGGTGTTTGTGGCAGGTTCATATTGGCGCTTATCGCTGGTGCCCGAGGGGATCTCGATCACAGCTTGGACGTTGCCATTTGGCAGGAAGGCGGGGAGGTGTTCGAGGTTGATCATGGTGGCGTGTTCGGGCTGCAAGGTCGGGATTGGATGTTCGCCATCCTTGCTATCGACTTTCCGATCCAATGCCGTGGTCCACAGCCCACTGGATGAACGCATTCATCACGCGTTCCCAGTGCTTTTTTGAGTGGTCGGCTTTTCCATCTGGTCCCACCTCGAAGAAGTTGTGTTCCAAGTGCGGATAGCGGATCAAGGTGAGATTCGATTTTCCTTGCTGGATGAAGTACAGGGGTAGAAGATCGCAGTTCACGGCCACGTAGTCCTCGCTTCCATTGGCGACATAAACGGGAATGTCCAAGTACGCGAGGTCTTCCATGGTGCTGGTGGAGAAGGTTCTCCAAGCCTGATACCCCGGGTGCTTATCAAGGGAATCGGAATTGAGGACTTCCTTATAGAATGCGTATTGCTGTTGCTGGAGCGAATCCGCAGTTTCCCAACTGATCTTTCCTTGCTGTGCTTGGAGTCGGTATTTCCACACTTCCTGTGTGATCCTTCCCAAGGGATTGAAACCGAACAGGCCCAACAGGTCCACTTGCGTGTTGGCCGTTGCAATACCTGCGGCCACGCGGGCACCTTGGGAATGGCCCGCCACGACCAGTCCGTCCGGATCCACCCATCCTTGGTGCAGCAGGAATGTGATGACGGCATTGGCGCGGTCCACGTAATTGTCCAGTCGGTCGTTGCGCAGGAAGGCCTCGGAATAGCGGTTCGGTCTGCTCGTGTCCGGAACAAAGCAGTACGAATCGTTGAGTTGGTCTATTCCCGCTACCACCGGTGTCTTCGGCATGGAAATGACCACGACATGGTAGTGCAACTTCATATTGGGCAGATCGAAATTGTCCAATGGCACGGGAACGATCGCCCCTTTGCCAAAGTCGATGAACAAGGGTACTGGTTGCGATCCCTGGCAGAACAGCAGAACGGGTTTTCGCTGCGAAAGCGTCGTATCTGCCACTACGAAGTCGATCGTATCCTTTGCGTGGGCCAGTTGGTAGTGCGTGTAGTCACCAATGATCGACCGCGTGGCCTGGCCCGACGCCGAAATGACAAGCGTCAATAGCAAGAGGAAGTGGAAGTGTCTCATCGTGCCATTCCGTCTTTGAGTAAGATTACACCCACACACCAGCGTGGGTACACGAAGTTTGGGCATGGGTGCGTGTTCGGGCTGCAAGATCGGGAATCAGTGGCCGGGTTGATCCATTGCGGCAAGCCGATCGATCCGCCGCAACACCAACCAAAGTGGAACCGCGCCGATCACGCCGAAGGAGGCATCGATGCAGCGCCAG
>JAGPDT010000027.1 GCA_018057455.1 Flavobacteriales bacterium
CGCCGGGCACGGCGATCACGCCGGAGATGATCACATCCCCATCCGGCAAGGGGTAGGTACTGTTGATGTACCAGGAATCGGCATTGAACCGGAAGGAGGGGTCCAGGTCAAAGGGCTGTTGCGGCCATGCCGCACCGGCCGCCAGGGAGGCGGCCAGTGCGATCAGGGTCTTCAGAACGGATGGTTGTTTCATGGCCGTACGATCAGTTTTTGGGCCTCCACAGGTCGGCCGTCATTCACCAGTTCCACGGTGTAGCTGCCCGGTGCCAAGCGGCGGGGTGTCATAGTCTGTTGCTGTTCCGGGGCGTTTTGTGCCACCTGGAACAGCAGGCTACCCATGGCCGTGCCACCTGGTTGCATGATGGCGTAGTGATCACCGGCCACCCAAGCGCCGGACTGTGCCATCAGTAAACCCGCGCCCACCAAGGGGTTCAGCGGGGGGGGCTATGAAAGCCGCCACCAGCAAGGGTTTCAGAAGGTCTGTCGTTCTCATTCTGTATAGGTTTTAGTAGAATGGACCACTTCGAACTTAATGGTATTCTTCATGAAAGCAAAATCTTGGATGGGCGTGAACGGGTGCGGATATACAGGTCCGACGGTGTGTTGGTTCCCTGAATGCCCGCTGAGGAGTACCCTTGCGGCGCCATGCCGCGCCTGGCCACATACCATACAGGGACGCTCCTTGAAGCGGGCTGCGACGAGGCCGGCCGCGGTTGTTTGGCCGGGCCGGTAGTAGCTGCTGCCGTGCTCCTGCCGCCGGGGGTGCGCCTGCCCGGCCTGGACGATTCCAAGAAGCTCACCCACAGGAGCCGCGAGCGGTTGCGGCCGCTGATCGAAGCGAAGGCGCTGGCGTGGTGCGTGGGCGTGGCCAGCGTGGGGGAGATTGACCGGCTGAACATCCTGCAGGCCTCCTTCCTGGCCATGCATCGCGCCATTGCCGGGTTGGCGCTGCGGCCCCAGCAGATCCTGGTCGATGGCAACCGCTTCATGCCATTCGAGGACATCCCGCACCACTGCATCATCCAAGGCGACGCCAAGTACCGCAGCATCGCCGCCGCCTCGGTGCTGGCCAAAACCCACCGTGATGCGCTGATGGCCACGCTGCACCACCAGCACCCGGTATACCGTTGGAACGTGAACCAAGGCTATCCCACCGCGGACCATCGTGCCGCCCTTGCGCAGCATGGCCCCTGCGTGCATCACCGCACCAGCTTCACCCTGGTGCGTTGAAGTGTTCGCCAAGGGCCACCGTTTTCGGGCCCCTGCCGCGCCAACCGGATCCCGTGCACCAGCCCCCTGATGCACATTGCTTTGTGCGAAAGCGCCCGCACCCGGGGGGCGGGGTCCCTCGCCCTGCTGCGCACCTTTGGCCGCAGCATGCGCCGCACCTTCGTTGTCCTTGTGCTTGCCGCCATTGTTGGCGCCGTGGCCTGGTGGCTCTTCACCTGGAAACAGGACCCCGTGGCGCTCGCCGACCCTTGGAGCGCGATGCCCGCCAATGCCGTGGCGGTGCTGGCGGTGCCCGAGCCCTTTGCCACATGGGCGCAGTTCACCGGCACCAGCCAGTTCTGGGGCGATGTGGAAGGGAAAGCCGCCTTCGCGGCCATCGATACCGTGCTGCGCCGCATGGCCCGCCTGGGCATGGCCACGGAAGGAAGGCGGCCCAAAGGTCCGTTGGTGGTGGCTTGGCATGCACCGGAAGGAAATGAACTGGTGCCGCTGCTGGCGTGGCCCCTGCAGCCATCGGAGGAGGCGCTCGGCGCCCTGGGGACGGCCTTCGGAACACCGTTCAACAAGGACCTCTGGAACGGCGTGCGCCAGCACCTGCCCGCAGATACCGCCAGGCCCGCGCTGGAACTGGCCTGGAGCAGGGGCCTGCTGCTGGTGGGCACCGCTGCGGTTTCCGTGGAGGAGGCCGTGAAAGCCACCACCCCCGGCCACCCGGAGGCGCTGTTCGCCACGGCGCGCAGGAGCCTGAGTGCCGGTGCCGATGCGCACCTGCTGGCCCGCGCCGACTTCGTTTCGCACTTCCTCCAGGCCCGCGAGCAGCCCATCTTCCCGGGCGAAGCACCGGTTGAAGGTTGGCTGGCCATGGACGTGCGGTTCCGGCCCGATGCCATCCTGCTCAATGGCCTGCTCTTCCCCCGGGAACAAAGCCCTGCCACCGCTGCGATGACCGGACAGCCAGCGGCCAGGCCGGGCGTGCTGCGCGTGCTGCCCGCTACCGTGGCCCAGTTGCGCCTGATGCAGGTGAACGACCCTGCCGCATTCGTGCTGGGCATCACCGGTGCCGCCCCGGATCCAGCCCTGTTCACCGCCTATGGCGCCTGGGTGCAGGGCGGCGTGGGCGTGGCCCGCGATGCCGACAGCGCCCGTTGGGCCGTGCTGCAGACCAACGACCCGGAGGCCGCCGCGGACGCCATGCGCCTGCGCTGCCCCGACGGCGGCTGCCCCGTGACCGAATACCGCGGGGTGCCGGTGGCCCGCATGGCCGATGCACAGGCTCTTTCCACCTTATTTGGCAAGGCCTTCAGCGGCTTCCACCAGCCGCTATGGGCCGTGCTGGGCAACAACGTGGTGTGCAGCGTCACCCCCGCCGCCATGCGCGCCGCCATTGATGCCTGGGTGGACCGCAACTCCCTTGCGCTGGACCCCCGCACCGGCGATTTCTTCGATCGCTTCGCCTCTGAAGCCGTGTATAGCTGGTGGGTGGACGTGCCCCGGGCCTATCCAGCCGCAGCAGGCATCCACGCCGACCTCCAGCGCACCATGGGTGCCGCCATCCTGCAGCTGGCACCGCGCAGCGACGGGGCCTTCATCGCCACCTTCTGCCTGCAGCACGCGCCCACCGGCAAGCAGGCCGCCGGTGCCTTGTGGACCACCGCCATGCCCGCACCGCTGGCCATGCCCCCCATGCTGGTGGAGGACTACCTGAGCAAGACCCAACAGATCCTCGTGCAGGACCGCGACGACCGCATCAGCCTGATCAGCTGCACCGGCAAGGTGCTCTGGCAACGCCAGTTGGACGGGCCCATCCTCGGTGGCGTGGAACAGATCGACCGTTTCCGCAACGACAAGCTCCAGCTGCTGCTCAACACGGCGCGCAAGGTGTATCTCATCGACCGCCTCGGCCGCGATGTGGAAGGCTTCCCCGTGGTGCTGAAGGCCCCGGCCAGCGCGCCGCTCAGCGCGTTCGACTATGAAGGCAACCGGGAGTACCGCATCGTGCTGCCTCTGGAGGACCGGAGCATGCTCAACCTCGGCCCGGACGGCTTGCCGGTGAAAGGCTGGGACCCAAAAAAGCTGGACAGCCCCGCCCTGGCGGCGGTGCAGCACGTGCGCATCAAAGGCAAGGACTACCTGGTGGTGCCCCAACGCAACGGTCATGTAGCGGTGCTCGGCCGTAGGGGCGAAGCTCGCTACCAACCGCGTTTGCACATGGCCGCGCTCCAATACTTCTTGGGCGGCCGCGAAGCCATGGACATCGCCGACCGGCGCCTGCTGTGGGCCGATAGCGCCGGTGCCGTGCTCAGCGGTACCCTCGCCGGCCGTGTGGATACCCTATCCCCTGCGGCCAGCGGCCAACTGGCCTTGTTTGATCCCGGCGGTGACGCGCGCCAAGGCGTGCTGCGCACCCTGTCATCCATGCTCTCTGCCGAGGTGGACGGCACCGTGGAATTCCGCCCAAGTTTTCCGGAAGACACGGGTGCTGTAGCCTTCCCCGTGGACTTGGGTGCCCGGGGCCAAGCCATTGGCCTGGTGCTGCCCGGGCAGCACCAGTTGCGCTTGTACGACCTCGACGGTGGCCTGTGGCCCGGTTTCCCGTTGAAGGGAGCCGTTCGTTTCCTGGTCTCGGACATCAACCGCGACGGCGTGGCCGAAGTGGTCACCGCCGATGCCCAGGGCGTGGTGTTGGTCTACACCTTGGCAGCCCGGCCTTGAATACCGCGGATGGACCAGGGAGGGGTCATGGCTGCTGCTGCTTGCGCCAGGGCCAACGGCCCTTCGCGGGGAAAACCAGCTCAAAGCCTTTGATCGACAGGCCCAAGGTGATGAACAACCCCGGGACCAGCATCCGGAACCCGTAATTGGACAACTGCGAAAAGGTGATCAGCACCGCATGGAACGTGATCACGAACACCCCGGTCGACAGCTCCAGCAGGCTCAGCCGTCCGCGGTGCCTCACCGCCTGGCGGAAGAAGAACAGCACGCCAAGGGTCATCAGGATCCAGTGGGGGCGTATGGCGTACGACGGTTCAAGCACATTCAGGAAACCGGAGCAGAACAGGATATTCTTCAAGATATGGAAGCCGACGGCATGGGGCCCGGCCGATGCGGCGTGGGCATACAACCCTTCCACGAAGCGCAGATAGCCACTGTCCACGGGCAACACATGAAGCGTTCCGCTGACCAGGAAGTTGCGAAGCGCCAGCAACGAGGTGACACCAACCAGGAAAACCAGGAAAGACACCACCTCGGCGGTGGTCACTTTTCTCCCCGGCCCCGGTCGCCCCAGCAAAACCACCATGAGCAAGGCGAACAACGCCAGGTTGGGCCGGGTGAGCACCACCAGGGCCAGGGTAATTCCGCACAGGGCGGTGCGTGTGGCGGAAGGGGAATTCCGGGCGGACCAGTTCTTCAGCTGGACAAAGAACAGCGCAACGAGGAACAGCGCAAGGTTCTCGCTCAGCAGCCGGAACGTGTAGTGTGCATACACGTCCAGCACCGCGAACAACAGCAGGCACAAGAGCAGCACCGTGCGGGACCGCCGCGTGAGCATGCCCCGGAACACGGACCAGGACATGGCCACGGAAAGGCCCAGCAGCATGGCCTGCACGAAGTACACGAAGCCCAGGCTGTTGCCCGAGACCGCCAGGCAGGCTGCCACGAAGTAGGAATAGAGGAACCCCGCAGGCTGCACATAGTTGCCTTCGATCCGCTCCAGCAGCAACCCGTTCCTGAGGAGGTCCTGTGCATAAGCCGCATAGCTGTTCCAATCATCACCGCCGGTGACCAAGTCCTCGATGGACCCGCCCGCCCCATGTATGCGTGGCAAGGAGGCAAGGGCGAAGGCCAGCGCGCAGCACCAGGTGATCACCACGGGGCGGTCCATTGCGCTGCATAGCGCCCTTCCGGGGACGTGGAAGCTCATTTGGTGCCGGTGGACTGCAAGTGTAGGCCTGTTCCGTTGCTGCCAGGCCATGCACAGGTCCACCGCGAGCTGGAGCCAGCCGGACAAGGGGCGGAAGGGCGATCGGCCGGGACCTGGCCCCGGCAGGTTATGGCACCTCCTTGCCCGGATCGCCCGACATTCCTTTCCTTCGCCCAACGAACCGAACAACCACATGGCATTTCCCACCGACCTCGAGATCGCCCAGAAGGCCACCCTGCAGCCCATCACCGCCATCGGCGAAAAACTCGGCATCAGCGCCGACCGCATGGAAAACTACGGCCGCTACAAGGCCAAGCTTCCCCTGGACCTGATCGATGAGGGCAAGCTCAGGAAGAGCAAGCTGATCCTGGTCACCGCCATATCGCCCACACCGGCAGGCGAAGGCAAGACCACCACCAGCATCGGCCTCTGCGAAGGCCTCAACAAGATCGGCAAGAAGGCCATGGTGGTGCTGCGCGAACCCTCGCTCGGCCCCGTCTTCGGCATGAAAGGCGGTGCAGCCGGGGGCGGCTACGCCCAAGTGCTCCCCATGGAGGACATCAACCTGCACTTCACCGGCGACTTCGCAGCCATCGAGAAGAGCAACAACCTGCTGGCCGCACTCATCGACAACAACATCCAGAGCAAGACCCGCAACCTGGAGCTTGATCCGCGCACCATCGCCTGGAAACGCGTGATGGACATGAACGACCGCTCCCTGCGCGACATCACCATCGGCCTGGGCGGCACCGGCAACGGCATGCCCCGGCAAGACGGCTTCAACATCACCGCCGCCAGCGAAGTGATGGCCATCCTGTGCCTGGCCACCGGCTACGAAGACCTGAAGGAGCGCCTGGGCAACATTTTCGTGGGCAACAGCCGCAACCCCGACAAGAAGTACGTCTACGCCCGCGACCTCAACGCCCAAGGCGCCATGGCGGTGCTGCTCAAGGACGCCATCAAGCCCAACCTGGTGCAGACCATGGAAGGCAACCCGGCCATCCTCCACGGTGGCCCTTTCGCCAACATCGCCCAAGGCGTGAACAGCATCCTGGGCACCAAAATGGGCCTCAGCCTCGCCGATTACGTGGTCACCGAGGCCGGCTTCGGTGCCGACCTGGGCGCCGAGAAGTTCTACGACATCAAGTGCCGCGCCGCAGGCATCGCCCCGCACGCCGCCGTGATCGTGGCCACCATCCGTGCCCTGCGCTACCAGGGCGGCGCCCCCATCAAGGAGGTGAACAACGCCTCGGTGGAGCGCGTCACCAAGGGCATGGCCAACCTCATGCGCCACATCGAGAATACCGCCAAGTTCGGCGTGAAGGCCGTGGTGGCCATCAACCACTTCCCCACCGATACCGAGGAGGAAATCCAAGTGGTGAAGGACCTCTGCCGTTCCATGGGCGTGGAAGCCGTGCTGGCCAAGGGCTTCGCCGAAGGGGGCAAAGGCATGACCGACCTGGCCGGGGCCGTGGTGCGCGTGGTGGACCAGGCCGAATCCAAGTTCAAGGTGCTTTACGACCTGGAGCAGCCTATTGAGAAGAAGGTGGAGATCATCGCCAAGGAGATCTACCGGGCCAAGCACGTGAACTACAGCGAAGCCGCCCGCACCGCCCTGCGCCGCATCCACAACCTCGGCTTGGACCACCTGCCGGTATGCATCGCCAAAACGCAGTACAGCTTCAGTGATGACCCCACCAAGCTCGGCGCCGCTTCCGATTTCGAGATCACGGTGAATGACATCGAGATCGCCGCCGGAGCAGGCTTCGTGGTGCCGATCCTCGGCAAGATGATGCGCATGCCCGGCCTCCCGGAAATCCCCGCCAGCGACCACATGGACATCGATGCCAACGGCGTGATCACGGGGTTGAGCTGAGGGTGCTCATACGAGGTGGCCGACTACTACGCATGTGCCATTCGTTTGTTGGGCGATTGGGGTGCCCATGGTTGCGGGGCTATGCCCCCGTGCCAAAGGGCACTCCTTTTCACATCCTTGCGTTGGCGGTGGCACATACTTGAAAAGTTGATGGTCGGCCTTGTCGCCCAGAAGCCGGAAAATTTTCCAATACTTCCATGCAGGGGAAAGTACGGGGCCTATCTTCAGGGCATCCATCCTTAAATCCTCTCTCGCCATGAACATCACCTTCAACGAGCTGCGCGATATCAAGGACCGCTTGCCGGACGGGAGCATCCACCGCATCGCCAAGGAACTGGACCTGAACGTGGAGACGGTCTGGAATTATTTCGGGGGTTACAGCCATGCCGACGGCAAGCCGATGGGCGTGCATATGGAGGAAGGCCCCGGTGGGGGTGTGGTGGCCTTGGATGACACCCGCATCCTGGACATTGCGCAACGCATGCTGAAGGAGCAGGTATAGGCCTGCCCGGCGTTGTTGGATCATGGAGCGCACCGGGCCTGTTCCGGGTGTAGCGGGTCTTTAGTTGTCCGTCACCCTGAATTCCACCCGCCGGTTCAAGGCGCGGTTGGCTTCGTTGGTGTTGGGCACCAACGGCTTGCTCTTGCCGTACCCGTGGGAGGTGATGCGTTCCTTTTCCACCTTTCGGCCCAGCAGGAAATCCACCACGGCCTTGGCCCGGGCCTCGCTCAGTTGGTGGTTGAATGCTTCGCTGCCCACATCGTCCGTGTGGCCTTCCACCTCGATCCGCATCAGCGGGTAGTCGATCAGCATATCGGCCAGCTCGTCCAGTTCCTTGGTGCTCTCCGGCGTTAAGGTGGCCTTGGCGAATTCGAAGCCGATGTTGTCCAGGCGCACGCGTTTGCCCACGGGCGGCGGCTCGATCCGCGGCAAGGGCACTTCCTTGGTGCTGGCATGGTCCGCCACGATCACCTTGGGCGCCGGCGGGATGCTCTCCTTGGGGCGGGGCGTGGGCTGGGCGCCGGCAGGAGCGATCCGCACACTTACGTCATCAATGAAGTAGTAGGCTCCGCGCTCGCCTGTTTCCTGCTTCTCGAAGGCCGTGGCATCATCGCTGTAAAAGTTGCCGATCAGCACGTAGCGTTCATCCCCCCGGGCTTCCACCACGCCGCTTACACGGCGCCAGCGCCCGCCCTTCACCACTTCGTCGGCATTCACATGCGGGGTGATGTACAACGGCAGGTTGTTGCGCGTGCGCACGGCCACGGGCGAGAGGTACAGGCCGATGTTGTTGCTGGCGTGCTCGCTGAAGTTGGCCTGCCGGACCCAGCATTCCACCACATACCGGGTACTTGCCCGCAGCGGTTCCGGCAGGGTGACTTGGAGGTATTCATGCCACCAGGTGGGCGTGTTGCCCTTGCCGCGCACCTTGATGCCGGCCATGGCCTTGCCGCCGTGTGGTGCGGCCTTGCCGCCGGTGCGTTTGGCCGGGTGGCTCCAGCAGTTGCGGTCGGCTTCGGTGGTGTACAGGTCCGGTGTGGTTTCCGTGGGCGAGGTCCAGGCCACCATCACCTCTTCGCCGAACTTGCGGGCCTGCTGCGTCCAACCGCAGGGAACGCTCCGGTAGTGCTCAAATCCAGGGTTGGGCACCAGGTTGGGCATGGTGTCGTGCTGCAGCTGCCGTTGCAACAGGTCTTGTGCAGGGCAGATGCCGGAGGCCAGCAGCAAGAAGGGGAGAAGCAGGGGCCGGTACATGGGGCGAAACTACCGGCCGCCACAACCGCTGCGCCCGGAACCAGCGGCGTTCCATCAACGATCCCCGATCCGTATTGGTGGAAAACCCGCCGGGCACAACCTGCGCGGGCTATCCGCACAGCTCCATCCAGTTCCCGATCATCCGCGGGCCCAAGGGGGTGAGAACGCTCTCCGGATGGAATTGCACGGCCCAAGTGGGCCGCTGTCGGTGGCGCAGCGCCATGATGGTGCCTTCGGCGCTGGTGGCGATCACGTTCAGGTCGCCCGGGAACGTGGAAGGATCGGCGGCCCAGCTGTGATAGAGGCCCACCTCAACGGTGGGGCCCATACCCTTGAACAAGGGGTCCGCGGGTTGCGCAAGGTGGCAGGGAACCGCCACGCCATGCCTTACGGCCGGCATGTTCAGCAGCCCGCCACCGCAACTTTCCACGATCGCCTGCAGGCCCAGGCACACCCCCAGGATGGGCCGGGTGGGCATCAAGCGGCCCACCAGTTCGGGCATGATCCCCGCTTCCGAAGGCAAACCGGGGCCTGGGGAGAGGATGATGCGGTCGAAGGTGGCGGCTTCATCCACTGTAATGGCATCGTTGCGCCGCACATCCACTTGGCCCCATGGTTCCAACAGGTGGTGCAGGTTCCAGGTGAAGCTGTCGTAGTTGTCCAATAGCAACAAGCGCATGGGTATCTTAAGCGGTCCGATCCTTCGCGAAGGGGGGGTAATTGTATTGTCCCGGCAAGCGGGTCCAGGGGTTCAGCGGGTCCAAAGAAAATATGGACCGGGCTTTGTATGCTGCGTCATTCTGTACGGCCTCTGCGTGGCCCTCGCCGACCGGCAAGAGGGAGGGCCGTTCCCGCCGGTCCGGGAAGCAACCAAATGCCTTGTCGAGCGTATCAATGCCAGCCGGGCAGAACGCCATTCTGCCGTGGAACAATGTTTCATATGATTGTCCTTTGCATGCCTGCTGTCCGGTCCCTGCTTGAACAGGCACCCGGCACTTCCGCTCGGGTGGCTGCCTTTTGCGGCGGGAACAGGCTTCGGTACGCACCAATGCCGAGGTCTTCCGGACTGCTGATAGGTGAATTGAACGTGCAATTTGCCTATCTTTTCGTCAAGTTTTCCGCGGTTTACAGGGATTACCTTTGCCAACATTGGAAATAGTTCATACCGATCATGCCCGTACAGCACTATACCGGTCCCTTCGGCAAGCCTGAGCTGCGCCATCTGTTGCGGCGCACGCTGTTCGGGGCCAGCCCTTTGGACATGGCCCATTTCGATGCCATGGCCTTGGATGACGTGGTGTCCGAATTGTTGAGCTTCTCCAACACCACCACGCCACCGGTAAAAGCATATAGCGGAGAAGGCCCCGGTGGGGTATATGATCCGGCGTTGATCGATCCGGTGGTGCCCTTCGGTGAACCCTGGATCAACTACGTGCGCCTCTTGGGCAGCCCGCCCAATCCGATCCCCAAACGCAACGAAAGCCTGCAATATTGGTGGGTGGGCCAGTTGGTGCAGCAGGAACGAAACCTGCGGGAGAAGCTCACGCTGTTCTGGGCCAACCACCTCCCGATCCAGTTCTCCATTGTCTTCATGCCCGAGAGCAGTTACTGGTACTGCCAGCTGTTGCGCGACGGGTGCAAGGGCAATGTGCGCGACCTGATGGTGCAACTGGCCAAGGACGGGGCCATGTTGATCTACTTGAACGGCATCTACAACATGGCCAGTGCCCCGGACGAGAACTTCGGCCGGGAGGTGATGGAGCTATTCACCTTGGGCGTGGACAGCGGCTACACCCAGGATGACGTGGCCGCAGCGGCGCGCGTGTTCACGGGGTGGAGCGTGACCGAATGGTCCGGATCCACCCGGATCCTGCCCACGGTGGTGTTCACCCCGGCCAACCACGACCAGAACGACAAGCAGTTCAGTCCTTTCTTCAACGACACGGTGATCCAAGGCCAAAGCGGCGCCAACGGCGGCAGCCTGGAGATCGAGGCATTCATGGACATGATCTTCGCCAATGAGACCAGTTCGCGTTTCATCGTGCGGGAACTCTACCGTTGGTTCGTGCGCACGGACATCGCCCCGGAAGTGGAGGACGACCTGATCGAGCCCTTGGCCCAGCTGTTCCGCGATCACGTGGGTTCGCCCGACCAGATGGAAGTGGTGCTCAAGGCCTTGCTCACCAGCGAGCACTTCTTCAGCACGGAGGTCAGGGGTTGCATGGTGAAGAACCCGGTGGACATGACCGTGGGCCTGATCCGCTCCAGCCTGATGCCCATGCCCACGGCGGACCACTTCGAGGCACAGTACAACGTGTGGAGCAAGGTGCAGATCATGATGGCCGATGCTTCCCAAGCCATTGGGGAGCCTCCCAACGTGGCCGGTTGGCCGGCCTATTACCAAGCACCCCTGTATGACCTGCTGTGGATGGACAGCGCCACCACGGCCAATCGATCGATCATCTTCAACCGCCTGGGCATGACCGGCATGGTAACACCCATGCAACTGGTGACCCCGGCGGACCGGGGCTTGATGTTCGTGATCAACTATGTGGACCTGGTTTCCCATTTTGACCAGCCTTCCGACCCCAATTCATTGGTGCAAGAGGTTGCGGACATGTTCTACGGCGTGGCGGTCTCACCCACGGTACTCGGGCAGCTCAAAACGCAATACCTCCTCCAGGGCCAGGTATCGGATTACTACTGGACCTCGGCCTACAACACCTATGTGGCCGATCCCTCCACCACCGATCCCACCGCTTCCCAAGTCCCTGGCATGTTGCAGTCCCTGTTCCTGAAGATGTTCGAGGCCGCAGAATTCCAACTCCATTGATATCCGCATGAACCGCAGGAGCTTCCTTCGTACATCCGCCCTGGCCTCGGTGGGCGGACTGGTGTTGCGCGGCTGGGCCAAACCGGCCTTGGCACCTTATCTGAAAGACGCAGCCAATGGCGACCGTGTGCTGGTGATCGTGCAACTGTTCGGCGGCAACGACGGGCTCAACACCGTGATCCCGCTGGACCAGTACGGTCTGCTTTCCCAGTTCCGCAGCAACATCCTGATCCCGGAGAGTTCAACCTTGGCGTTGCAGGGCACCAACGGAGCCACGGCCTTGCACCCCTCGCTCACCGGTTTCCAACAGTTGTGGGACGATGGCAAGCTGGGCATTGTGCAGAGCGTGGGCTATCCGGACCCGAACCTCTCCCATTTCCGCTCCACGGATATCTGGGAGTCCGGTTCCAGTGGTAACCAGCTGCTCACCGATGGTTGGCTGGGCCGCTACTTGGGCACGCTCTATCCGGAGTTTCCCACGGGCTACCCCAATGTGGACGTACCCGACCCCATCGCCATACGGGTGGGCGGCAATGTGAGCATGGGCCTGCAAGCCGGTGGGGTGGCCATGGGGACTGCGGTGAACAATACGCAGGACGTGCTGAACCTGGCGGGCAACATGTTCATCGATCCCATTCTGCCCGGCTGCAGCGGGGACAAGCTGGATTTCATCCGCAACGTGCAACGGCAAGCGGACCTTTACGGCGACGTGATTGAGGCCGCGGCCGCCGATGCCAGTTGCGTGCACAGCTCGCTCTACCCCATGGGCGCACAGCCTGGTGCCGTCCTGGCCAATGCTTTGAAGATCGTGGCCAGCCTGATTTGCGGCGGGCTGGGCACGCGGATCTATTGGGTCAGTGATACGGGCTTCGACACGCATTCGCAGCAGGCCGTTGGCGGCAGCCCCACGCAAGGCGCGCATGCCAACCTGCTCAAAGGCGTGGGTGATGCCATCCATGCCTTCCAGGATGATCTGGAACAGTTGGGCGTGGCGGACCGGGTGCTGGGCATGACCTTCAGCGAGTTCGGGCGCCGCATCAAGAGCAACAATTCGCTCGGCACGGACCATGGTGCCGCCGCACCCATGTTCTTCTTCGGCGACCATGTGCAGCCGGGCATCCTGGGCACCAATCCGGAGATCAGCGCCAGCACCGACGGGCAGACCAACGTGCCCATGCAGTATGATTTCAGGAGCGTGTATGCCTCGGTGCTCAAGGACTGGTTCTGCTTGGACAGTATGGCCATTGAGCAGGTGCTCCTGGGGTCGCATCCCACCTTGCCGATCCTTGATCCCTCCTATTGTGCCACCGTGGGCGTGCCCGAGAGCGCCGTTGCGGAGCTGTTGCTGCAAGCCTGGCCCAATCCCTTCAACGAACGCACCACCTTGACCTATACCTGCGTGGTGCCCGGCCATGTGGTGCTGCAGGTGTTCAATGCCCAAGGGCAACTGGTGGCCATGCCGGTGAACGAGAAGCTGGCGGCAGGCACCTACAAGCTGGACCTGGACCTGGGGCCCATGCCCAACGGGGTGTACTACTGCCGCCTGCAGAACGGGCAGCACCAAGTGGTGCGCAACATGGTAAAGGCCCGCTAACGGCCTTGGTCATCGATCTTGTGGCGGGTGCCCGGCGCGGCTTGGCCGATCCAGCCCAAGTGCGTATGCTGGAAACCATCGCCGTGCTTCAGTCCGAAACCGAGCATCCGGTCCATGCTGGAATGACCGTACAGGACGACCCCGGCGATCAGCAGGGCCTGCGGGGATACGCCCAACGGCACCGTGTACCAGGCACTGCCCAGGCCGATGGCCGCAACAAGCAACGCCGTGCCCTTATGGTGGAGCAGGTTGTAGGTGAACGCCCCCGTGCGGGGACCGATCAGGTACCCCAGCATACCGATGTCCGGGCCCAGGAGCAGGAGCAGCCACGCCCACCAGGGCACGCCCTGTGCCGCCAGGGTTGCCATACAGGCCAGCAGTTGTGCCAATTCCTCCGTTTTCAGCAAGGTCTTCATCGGGTGCGTATCCAAGTTGTCGGTTGTGTGCAGGTCGTTGCCGGGTTACTTCCGGAAACCTGCATGCTTTTGCGCGTGCCGCGCCGGAACTGCCCAGGCCCTCTTTCCATAACCGGTTACCACTCGATCCCCACAGGGCAATGGTCGCTGCCCATGATCTCGTTGAGGATGAAGGCCTGTTTCACCTGCTTGGCGAATTCCTTGTCCACCACCACATAGTCCAAGCGCCAGCCGATGTTGCGTGCGCGGGCGTTCATGCGGAAGCTCCACCAGCTGTACTTCACTTCAGCGGGGTGCAGGTGCCTGAAGGTGTCCGTGAAACCGGCGGCCAACAGGTCGCTGAAGCCGTCTATTTCCGCTTGGGTATAGCCTGCGGTCTTGTTGTAGTTGGTCTTGGGGCGGGCAATGTCGATGGGTTGGTGGGCCACGTTGAGGTCGCCGGTGAAGATCACCGGCCGGTTGCCTTTGGCCAGCTTGACCAGGTAGGCGCGCAAGGCCTTGTCCCACGCCTGCCGGTAGTCCAGCCGTTTCAAGCCTTCACCGCTGTTGGGCACATAGGCGCAAACAACAATGTGGTCGGTGAAGGTGGCGGTGATCACGCGGCCTTCTCCATCATGCTCGCCCAGGCCAATGCCCAGGTCCACGCGTTCGGGTTGTTTGCGGCACAGGATCGCCGTTCCGGAGTAGCCCGCCTTCTCGGCGGAATGGGCATGGACATGGTAGCCAGGAAGGCCGGACAACGCCATGGCCACTTGCTCCGGCGTGGCCTTGGTCTCTTGCAGGCAGATGATGTCGGCATCAAGGCCGTGCAGTGCATCGGTCAAGCCTTTTCCCACCGCGGCACGCACGCCGTTCACGTTGAAGGAGATCAGTTTCATGGTCGTGCGAATGTACTGGCCACACGCGCCCGGCCACTGGCCTGGCTATTTGCTTTGCGATCCGACCAGGGCATGGTCCAGCGCGTCCATGCTGTCGCACCAGCCGCCGATGTGGCTGTTGCGTGATGCCTCGGAAACCAGACCGGTCTGCTTGAATTCCATTCGCGTGCGGTTGCCTTCTTCATGGAGGTCCACGGTGACCTGCGTACGGTGGTGGGCCGGGTTCACCTCCACCACCTGTTTCTCCCACTGGTGGGTGAAGGCCAGGTGGTCCATGGCCCGTACGGCGGTATAGGTGCCGTAGGCCGGATAGTCCACGCCATCCGGGGCCCGCATCACCACGCGCCAAGTGCCGCCCTCGCGCACCTCGGCCTTGGCATCGATGGTGGTGAATGCCGCGCAGCCGAACCAATGGACGAGCATGGCCGGGGTGGTCCATGCCTGCCACACCAGCGCACGGGGCGCGTTGAACACACGCGAGATGCGGAGCTCGTGAGGTGCAGGCACTTGCACGTTGTTGCGCTTTCGTTGGTCGGCTGCCTGGTCCATGGTACCACGAAAGTAATGGCACTAATTTCACGGTACCGCCGGTGCACTAGCAAACGTTCGATCCACCGGAAGACCGGGCGACGCGGTGCGTTTCTGGTGGACGTTGGAAAGCCCCGCCACCGGAAGCACACCCCACCGCTTGCTGGCGGAATCCTGCCCGAACATGGTGGTGGTGCACACGGGTGGTTTTGCCGAGGCCGATGGCACCACCACGCCAGCAGTACACTTGGCCGGCCCGTTGGGTCGCTCCTTCAACCTCATCGCCCACGGACCGTACAGCTTTTTGGCGTCTATCTGTGGCCATGGGCAATTCCGGCATTCTTCCACCGGGCTGTAACGCAGGTGATGGACTGCTTCATTCCAACGGACCATCTGTTCCCCGGATTTACCCACACAGTCCATTGGCCTGGTTTGGAGACCGAGGCTTGGGTCACGGCCACCGGGTTCCTCCGCGCCCTTCGCACCGATCACTCGCGCGATGCGAACATGGAAGCCAGCGTGCGTTCCATGGTGAAGGACTTGGGCCGTGTTTCCGTGGAGGAGATCGCATCGCGCAGTGGTTTGGCCCGCAGGCAATTCGAGCGGCGTTTCAAGGCCTGCACCGGCTTTTCTCCCGCCCTGTTCCAGCGGGTGCTGCGTTTTCAACGGACTTACCGGCTGTTGGAGAACGGCACGGCCAACAGCCTTACCGAGGTGGCCTTGGAGGCCGGCTACTTTGACCGGTCGCACTTCATCCGCGATTTCAAGCGCTTCGGCGGCATGGACCCCAAGAGCTACTTCCGGCGCGCCCCGGACAAAGTGGACAACTTCGTGCAGCTGCCGTGACGCATCCGTACAATTCCGCCGCTCCCTGCCGCTGTTGCTTTGCAGCATGAAAACGCCCACGATCCCCTCCGGTCACCACCACGTAACCCCCTACTTTCTGGTGAACGATGCCGATGCATTCATCGCCTTCCTCAAAAATGTATTCAGCGCAAAGGACCGCGAGCTGCACCGCGACGATAGCGGGTTGGTGCGCCATGCCGAACTCACCATCGGCGATGCGGCGGTGATGCTGGGACAATCCACCGACCAATGGAAAGCAGGCGCCTCGATGAACTACGTGTACGTGGCCGATGCCGATGCCACGCACAGGAAAGCGCTTGCCGCCGGCAGCAAGGAACTGTATGCCCCACGCGACGAGCAGTATGGCGTGCGCGGATCGGGGATCGAGGACCCATGGGGCAATACGTGGTGGCTGGCGCAGCCGAAGGGGTGACCTAATACCCGACCGATCTCTGGCCCAACGCGGCATGCTGATCAGCTGGGTTCGGTGGTGAACTCACCCTTTCTCCACCTCGCCTTTCAGCCCCGCCAAACCCGCCTCGAAATCCTTGCCCACCAGCTTGTCCATGTCCATGAACAGGCCGAAGACCTTACCCATGAACGTGTTGGGGCCGTCCAAGGACCACCGCACGAAGGTGCCGTTGGCTTGCGGGGTGAATTCGAAGAGGGCGATGCAGTCCGAACGCCAAGGCTTGATGAACCGCAGGTCGATTTTCACGCCAGCGCTGTCCGCTTCCAGGATCTCCATGGTGCCTGTACCGGCTTTTTTGGTTCCGCTCCAAGCATACTTGGCGCCCACCCCTTCTGGATTGCCCGTGAACTCCCGCTTCATGGCCGGGTCCAATTTCTCCCACGGGCTCCAGGGTGTCCACCGGTGGAAGTCGGTGATGTGCGGAAGGATCATGTCCGGTGCGGCATGGATCACGGTGCTGCGTTCGTAGTGGACCGTATCGGGCTTGGTGCTGGCCAGCAGGAGGATGATGGCCAGGAGCAGGGCCAGGCCGAGCAGGATGTACAACAACATGAGGCAGGGGATTTGAGGTGTGGGTTCGGTGATCGGACCGCGCGCACACGAAAGCTAAGCAAGGAATGCCCATGGTCATGCTTCACTGCACCAAGGGGAGCCGCGGATGGTTGAAGACCAGCAACGAAGAAGGCCGTCCACGGGGAACGGCCTTCTTGGTGCGCGAGCGATGTTGGAAATACGGGCTACTGCACCATGATCCTTCCCGGGATCACCTTGCTTCCGCTGATCACGCGGTAGAGGTAGATGCCCGGCGCAACCGGGCCCGGGTCCCACTGCACCTGGCGGTCCATGCCTTCATGTAGTTTGCCGTTGAACAAGGTCTGCAACAGCACGCCGGTTGCGGTGAAGACTTCCACGGTTGCCTGCTGATCGGCCCGGGCGCCGGAGATCTCGAAGGTCGCGAGCTCCTGCACCGGATTGGGGAATACCGCCACCTTCAGTTCGGAAGCCAGGGGCGTGGAGGCATTGCCAACGGCGATGAGCATGTTCTGGACGCCGGTGGGGCAGGTGAGGAAGCCGCTGTCCATGTTGCCGCGTCGGTAGCCCAAATTCACCGCCGCGATCGCATCCTGTAGTTGTTGGAAGGACTGGGTGTAGTACGTGTCGCCACCCAAGCGGGCATCGGCGGCGGTGATCAGGTTTTGCACGGTCCAGCCGGCGAAGGTGCCGCTGGCGACCACCATGTCCTTGAGCAGGGTGGTGGAGGTGCTGAAGTGGGGGTCCTGCTCATCGAAGCGCACGGAGATCTTCAGGGCGATGAGCTCGCCAGCCAGCCTGTTGTTGAGGGTGGTGGGGTTGGTGAGCACGCCTGCCGGCAACATCGCCGGGGTACCCCGCAGGGGCAGGAAGTTCTTCACGGCGGTGGCGCTGGTGAGCACCACCTTGCGCGCACCGAAGCCCACGCTCAAATAGCCGGGGGCCGGGAATGCGCTGGCAAAGTGGGTTGCCTGGTACTGGGCGGGGTTCTTTCCGTTCGGGCTTGCGCCCCAGGCACCTTGGCTTTCCGTGCGGATCCCATCGCAGCCGGATACCACGTCCATGGTGCCTGCGCATTCGCAGGAAGGACTCCAGATGTCGTTGGTGGTGTTGGGGTTGCCATCGTTGCAGGCCGTCCCCGGCTGCGCGTTGCCACCCGGTACGCCGTTGCAATCCGCTTGCTGGTCCGGGGTGCCTGCACACTGGCAATTGGCGTTCCACTTGTCGTTGGTGGTGTTGGGGTCGCCATCGTTGCAGGCCGTGCCCGGCAGTGCATTGCCGCCTGGAACGCCGTTGCAATCGGTGACCTGCACAGGTGTGCCTGCGCATTGGCAGTTCGCGTTCCACTTGTCATTGGTGGTGGAAGCGTTCCCATCGTTGCAGGCGGTGCCCGGCAGCGCATTGCCGCCCACTACGCCGTTGCAGTCGGTGGGTGGCGGGGGCGGCGTGCCCGCTGCCTGGCCGATGGCGCCGAGCGATAGGTTCCAATAGCTGCCGCTGGGGTCCACCTGCAGCTTGGCCGCACGGACCATGTATTCGGTACCGGCCACAAAGGGGATGGCCGGGTTATAGTAGGAATTGGAGGTCACCGGTTCATTGGTGAGGCGTGTGATGCCTTGGTTGCCATCGAAGCGGTAAATATGGTAGCCATCCACGCCCGGGGCGGCATTCCAGTTGAAGGCTGGCACACCACCGCTGTTGGCAATGGTGAGGCTGGTAGGCGGTGACACCATCTTCTGGCGCAGGGAGGGGTCGCCCATCAAGGCGAGGTGGGTGTTCGGCGACGTGGACTCCCATCCATCGGTGATCGGGGCATACAGGCCGTTGTTGTTCATGGTTTCCCGGGTGCTGTACCCGATGTTCTCGCCCAGGCCCATGTGGTCGAAGTACCACGCCGGGATGGCGGCCCAGCAGCTGGTGAGGCCGGAGCCCTTGGCCAATGGCGCGCGCAGGAAGTTGTTCTTGTTGTCCCAGTCGCCGAAGTAGCTGCCGAAGGACATGTTGAACACCCCGCCGGCATTGGTGCTGGCATAGTTCTGCGTGGTGCCCACCAAGTTGGCGCCATTGTAGGTGAGGGTGCTGCCCTCATAGGCTTGCAGGCCGCCGCCGCTGCTATAGGTCCACAAGTAGCTTTGGTTGTTCACCTGGCTGTAGTAGTTGGGCCCGTATACATTGGCGTTGGTGACGTTTGAGGCGCCCACCATGACGCTCATGTTGCGCCAAGCACTGGCGGCCATGGGCTCGTTCATGTAATAGAAGTTGTCGAACACGATGGCGCGGGACTGCGGGGTCCACTGCTTCACCTTGAAGTTGTGGGCCCGGTTGAGGTAGGAGCGCAGCAACTCGGTCTCGCTTTGGCCAAAGGCCGGCATGTCATACAGGTCCACGCGGCCCACCTGCAGTTCCACGGCGGAAGGAAAATAGCTCTGGTCGAACTTCCCGTCACCGGGAACGTTCCGGTTGGCTTCCCGCTGCGCACCATTGTTGTTCACCGAGTTGTCGGTCCAGTTGCCGTTCATTTCACCATAGTAGCCGTCACAGGGCCATGCACCCACGTGCTCCCCGTGCCCATCCGGGGCGATGTTGCCCGAGTACGGCACGGGCACGTGACCGATGATGTACACCGCTTTCACGTTGCTGGGGTCGCTGTTGTAATGGTCTTTCACGATGTTCCGGATGCTGCTCACCGAGGCAGTGCGGCCCACGTTGTTGCGCAGTACCACCCAGCCATCGGCACGAAGGTCTTTCTCCAGTTGCGTCAGTTCGGAGCTCAACGGGCCGACCATGGTGTTGTCCACCAGGAGCACCATTTTTCCCCGGTAGCCGGGAAGCTCTACTTCGATGCCCGTGTTGATGTAGCCTTGGCCGGTGGTGCCGTTGGCTGAGCGTACCACACGGTATTCATAGGAGGTGCCCACGATGACGTTATTGTCCTGGTATTGGGTGGCGGAAGCCGACGGATAGCCGACCGCATTGCCCCAAGTGGTGGCGGCCTTGGTCTTGCGGTAAACGGTAATGGATGAGGTGTTGGAGGTCGCCGGCCAGGACAAGGTGATGCGGGCGGGATTTTTCTGAACGATCGCGCTGAGCTGAACGCTGGCCTTTTCGGAGGAGGATTGGGCCCAAGCTTGTAGGACAAGCAACATGCTGAGCAAGAAGGTCGAGATCCGGGTCATTGATATGGGTTGGGATCGGCTGGTGGTGGAAGCATAGTTAGGGAATGTCACCTATGCGGGTTAAGCAGCGGATCAGGATGAATGTGAGGGCGCAAAACTAGCCGCAAGGAGTTGCGGGAACCCCCGAAAAGCCGCGACCAACGCCAGTTTTGGCAGGTCTGGTCGGCCCATGTGCAATGTTCGTCCGGCCCGTGGGGCCACTCACCCCCTTGTGGCGGGGATCCATCCAAAAGGCAAGCATTTCTACCAAGGGCGTACTGGTGCCGATGGACTGGTGCCAAGGGGTGATCATGGGCGGAAGTCCAACGGGGAGCTGCCCATTACGGCATGCTCCATTTGGCCGGTGCGAATACCAGACATGGCCAGGGTGCAATTCGCGGGGCCGGTGCAAGCGCTGGAACCTGCTCCTGCCGGGAGGTCAAGAAGCAGGGCGGGAGCGGAGCATCATGCGTTTGTCATGCAGCCAATAGGCCCAGCCCAACACCGCGATGAACAGGAGCATCGGCGCCCAGCCTGAGACAGGATCGCCCATGGCGATGAATGAGAAGGTAGCGGTGGAAAGGTCGATGAAGAAGCCGAAGTAGGCCCACTCCTTCAGCCGTGCCGGCACAAAAGGAAGCAGGATGGTGATGGCCCCGAGGATCTTCATCACGGAGATCCATTGGATGAAGTAGTTCGGATAGCCGAGGTGGTCGTGCATCAGGGCCACGGCGCTGGCCTCCAGTAGCAGCCCGCCGGAGCTGGAGAAGAGCATGAAGGCGCTGAAGAGCGCGGTGATGATCCAGTAGGTGGTGTTGAGCTTTTTCATTTTTCAGGGATTTGGGCCGATCATGATCGGCCCGTACAGATCTGTTCCAGCTTGTCCAAGTTCTCTTCGTTGGCCGCCTCAATGAAGCTGCGGATCGGCGCCAATTCCTCCGGCGTGTTGAAGCGCATGGTCCATTCGAGGCATGTGCCATCGGGCACTTCGGCGAAGGTCACCAGGGCCTTGTAGAAGTGCATCTCCTTCAGATGGTCGAACTCCAAATAGCTGGGAGGCTCGATCCGCTTGAACACGCAGGTATTGTGGAAGTCTTGGCCGTTCGGCGCATGCATGGTGAATTCCCATACCCTTCGGGCTTCAGTTCGAAGCGGTGGATGCTGTTCGTGAAACCGTGCGGACCCCACCAGCGCGCCAGCTCCGCCTGCTCGGTCCATGCAGCGAAAACTCGCTCGCGCGGCGCGGAGATGGTGCGCGTGGTGCGCACTTCGTGGTCGTTGATGGTCTGTGGATCCATGGCGTCCTGTTGTCAATGCTGCGCTTCCGCCCCAAAACGTATCGCGGCTTCGAGCGCCTCCACGTGTATGTCCTTCAAGGCCTTGAACTTGATGCAATACCCGGTGACGCTGGCCTTGCCGAGCTTGCTGCCGTATGTCTTCGCCAAGTACGTCTTGTCGGCGATGCCCATGATGTACACGGAGATCCCGGTGGTGTTCGCGCTGAGGCCGATCCGGTAGAACTCCTTGGTGGTGCCGTCGGTGTACTTCAATTGTTGTGTCCCGTAGCCGATGTTCGGATTGGAGACCACTTTGCCTGAATCATTCCGACCGTCCAAAAACCACAGTTTGCATTTGGGCATGACCCGCAAGATGGTACCATGCAACGCTTGCAGGTCGCTGCGCTTAGGTTCCGGCTGGATATTGATGTAGGCTTCGGCCTGAGCTTGCACATTCATTTTCATGCTGATATATTGGATTGGTGCGACGCCCTTCGGGGTCGAACATCGCTTGACGATGGAATTGCAACGCTGTGCGACCCCGTTGGGGTCAGGGATCCAAGGGTTTGGGGACCCCGAAGGGTGTCACACAGCGTAGCACACAATTTCCGAGGGGGATCGACCCCGAAGGGTGTCGCACAGCAGTTGGCCTTTAGCATGGGAATAGGATGCGTTTGCCCTTGTGTAGTTCCCGGTTCAGTAAAACGTTTCCCCGCGCTCCAGCATGCCAACAAACAGCGCGAGGCGCTTGGCGCGGGTCTCTTCCTTTTTGGCGGTGTGCAGCCGGTGCAGGAAGGCGTAGCGGTTGCTGGCTTTCAACGTGGCGAAGAATTCCCGCGCTTTCTTGTTCTTCTTCAGCGCGGCTTCAAGATCCGGCGGCACGGTGATGGTGCTTGCGGGCGCGTAAGCCTTGGCCCATTGCCCGTTCTTCTTGGCCTGCTCCACGGCGGCCAGGCCGGCCGGGTGCATCAGCTTGGCCTTCATCAAGGCTTGCACGGACTTCTTGTTGATCTCGCTCCAGATACTGCGTGGCCCTCGCGGACAGTAGCGCTGCAGGAAGGTCTTGTCGTCGTGGCTCTTACGGATGGCATCGATCCAGCCATGGCACAATGCCACTTCCAATGCCTCGGCGGCTGTGATCGACAGCAATCCGCTGTTCTTCTTGCCGATCTTCAGGTACAGGCCTTTAGAGGTCGCGCCGTTCTTCTTCAGCCATGCATCCCAAGCTTGGGTAGTCTCGAAAGAAAGTACGAGTTGTTGGGCGGGGTCGTTCGCGCTCATGTCGTTGGCAATTTTCGGAGGATCTTCTCCATCGCCCGTCCCTTGGCCAATTCATCCACCAGCTTATCCATGCGGCGGATGTCGCGCATCAGCGCATCTTCGATCTCCTCGATGCGGTAACCGCAGATCATCCCCGTGACCAGGACCGCGTTCGGGTGCATGCACGGGGCCTCGGCGAAGAAGGTCTTCAGGTCACACTTGCGGTCGATCTGTTGTTGCAAGCCCTGCGCATCATAGCCCGTGAGCCAGCCGATCACTTCGTCCAACTCGGCTTTGGTGCGTCCTTTCTTCTCCACCTTCTGCACATAGAGCCGATAGATGGATGCGAAGGTGTAGGCGAATACGCGGGCGTTGTCAGTGGGTTTCATGGGCTGGTGCAGGGATCAGTTCTTCTTTGCGGCTTTCTTTTTGGTGGTCCCCTTTTCAATTGTCGGCCACCGCACTTCGATCTCCGTCATCTTCGCTTTTACGATCGCCTTCACCAACTCCGCTGACAACGGCTTTTCCGGTGTGAACTGGATGGTCCCTTGCTCACCTTGTAATCCTTTAGCCGCTCCTTGAAGCCTGCCGGCACCGAGCCGTAAAGCGCGCAATGGTTCTTCGCAGCGCCCATGTACACCAGCGGATGGCCATTGTACTTGAAGCTGGGCAGCCCGTAGCCAAAATGTTCTTCCGCTCCGGGCGCTGCGGTGAGAATCTGCTTGCGCAGTTTCTCCAAAGCCTTGCGCTGTTCAGGTGGCAATTGCGCCAGGTACTCTTCGGTGTTGGTCGGTTTTTGGGTGAGGTCGCGCATGGTGTGTCCTATCGCTTGTTCACCTTGTTCAAAAGTGACGCTGCTCCTGCGGTCAACGTGGTCATCTGGCGGATCGCGATCGCGTTGAGCTTGGTCAATCGGTCTCCTTGTGGAAGGCCCATGTGGATGAACTCCGCGTTCAGGCTTTCCAAATTCGCCAGCACGAGCAACTGTTCAATAGAGGCATGGTCGCGCACATTGCCATCCAAATTCTGGTTGGCGGCTCGCCATTGCCGAGCTGAGATGCCGAACAGGGCCACATTCAATACATCCGCCTCGTTGGCGTAGGTGACCGCAGCCTGCGCGGCGGTGATCTCCGGCGGCACCAGGTGTTCCTTAATCGCGTCGGTGTGGATGCGATAGTTGATCTTGGAAAGCGTTCGATTCAGGTTCCAGGCCAAGGACAACCGTTGCCCTTCATCGTCCTTGAGGCGTTGGAATTCGCGGATCAGATGCAGTTTGAAGGCCGGGCTGATCCACATGCCGAACTCAAAGGCGATGTCTTTGTGGGCGTAGGTGCCGCCATATCTCCCTGCGGTAGCGCGCAACCCGATGGCCCCGGTCTTCTCCGCCCATTCCTTCACACTGAGCTTGTAGCTGTTCAGGCCCGCCTGCGACTTAATTGTGGCGAATTCGCCATAATTAAAATCGGGGTTGTTGATGCTCTCCCAGATCCCAAGGAACTCGACCGTGTTGCGGTTGCGCAGCCAGTCAGCGATGAAGAAGTCCCCATCCTTGGCCTTGAGCATGTCCGTGAGGGAGATGAAGTCCCCATCCTTCTCCGAGCGCACCGCTACTGCGATGCCCTGTACTTCCATCGTTGCTTGCTTCATGGCCTTGCTGGAAATTCTGTCACCGGTCCAATGACAAGATAGAAGACGAATTCATCCCTTCAAAGCCGTTGGATCGAACCAGAACACTTCCCAAATGTGCCCGTCCAGGTCGTTGAAACTGCGGCTGAACATGAAGCCATGGTCCTCGGCGGGGCGGCATTCGGTGGCACCGGCGGCAAGGGCCTTTTGGTGGATCGCATCCACCGCGTCCTTGCTGTCGAACGAGAGCGCGAGCAGCACTTCTGTGGCTTTGTTCGCATCGGCGATCACCTTGCCTTTGGGGATGAAGCGGTTCATCGCTTCGGTGGTGAGCAGCATGGCGTAAATGGTGTCGCTGATCACCAAACACGCGGCGGTGGCATCGGAGAATTGCGGGTTGAAGCTGTAGCCGAGCTGCTGGAAGAAGGCCTTGCTCTTGTCGAGGTCCTTCACGTGCATGTTGACGAAGATCTGTGTGGGCATGGGGGTGGGGGTGTCAATTGGTCTTTCCGTTGAACGCCTTCTCCAGGTCCGCGATGATGAGCTTCTTCATCCCCATCAGCGCCACCATCATGCGGTCGTAGCCTTTGGCGTCCTGCATCATTTCGGTGAGGCTGGCGGGGATAACCTGCCAGCTAAGGCCGTACTTGTCCTTCAGCCAGCCGCACATCCGTGCTTCCGGCGGACCGCCCGCGCCGAGCTTGGTCCAGTAGTGGTCGATCTCCTGCTGGTCCTTGCAGCGGATCATCAGCGACACCGCCTCGCTGAACCTGAACTGCGGACCGCCATTGAGCGCCAGGTAGGGCTGGCCGTCCAGCTCGAATTCGATGCAAAGCACCGAACCGGCCGGATTGCCGCTCTGCTCCGCCACTTCCTTGGAGGTGACCAGCGTGTTGACGACCTTGGAGTTGGAAAAAATGCCGGTGTAGAAGGCCACGGCCTCTTCGGCGTTTCCGTCGAACCACAGGCAGGGTTGGATCCTTTGCAGCTTGCTCATGTTGCTTGGTGTTGTTGGTGAAGGTGAAGGACGATGCGGGCCAACCGGTCGAGGCATTCGCCCCAGCCGATGGCGTGTTCCTCGCAATGCGCCACCGTGGCGAAGGTGGTCTGGCTTAAGGTGAGCAGGGTTTGCAGCCCGCGCCGTTCCATGGCGATCTCCACGATGGTGTCGCACCAGAGGTCGCCGTCGGCAGCATCGCGCAGCCAAGTGAAGACCAGCCGCGACGGCGCGTTGATGTGCGTGTACTCGCCGCGCACCCAATGATCGGTGCCATCCGGTGCGCGCATGCAGAAGCGGTAGTTGCCGCCCACGCGGAAGTCCTGCTCGCAATGCGGTAGCGTAAATTCCTTCGGCCCCCACCAGCGCACCAAGTGCTTGGGATCACACCACGCCTCGAAGACGAGCTCGATCGGTGCGTTCAGCGTGCGCGTGAGGACGAGGGTGCGGGTGTCGGTGGTGGTGATCGGTTCCATGGTCAGTGCTTTGTTGGGGCGGGAAATTTTCCGCCCTTACCGTCTCGTTTCTCCGCCCGCTTCGCGACCATCGGCCGCTTGATGTCGCGCAGCACATCCTTGCCCACCCACCGCTCGGTGGCGTTTTTGTTTGCTGCGAGCGCCTCGGCCAGTTCCACCACGGCATCCCGCATTTCCGTGCTTGTGCCCGCCATGCCGCGCAGGGCCCAGCTCACGCCTTTCTTCACAAAATTGCGTTCGTCGCTGGCGGCCTTCTTCACCAAGGGCAGGTATGTCCTCAGCTTCTTGGGATCGGCATCGTTGCGGTGCAGGCTCAGGCAGGCGAGCAGCGCGAAGGCCGCGCGCTTGGTGAATTCCACTTCGCTCTTCGCCCAAACTTCCACCTTGTCCCACGCGTGCGGCACTTGGTCCCACAGCTTGAAACAGGCCGTGTCGCAGATCGCCCAGTTGTCGAAATCCTTCACCCAGGCATCCATTTCCTTGGGCGTCACCTGCAACGGGTCGGCGATCAGGGTGGCCACCATGCGGGCCTCGTACCAGCCCGTTTTCCACAAGGCTTGCGCGAAGGCGTGATCGGTGCCGATGCTCTTGGCCACGTGTTGCATGTCCTTCATCATCACGCCCCACGCCTTGTCGGTATGGATGCCGAAGCGCGCGCCCATGTTGGCCCGCACGCGCTGGGAACCCAGCTGTTCTAGCTCGGCGAGCACGGCTTGCAGATCCGTTCGAGCAGTGCGCTTCATCATCTGATTATCTGATCATCTGATCATCTGATCTATCCCGTGATCCAATTGAGTTCCGTCCTGTAGTCCTTCGGATCCTTCACTTCATCCGGGTTGTTCATATAGCTCTCCCAAGAGCGGCCGGTTTCGCCATGGCCGTTCCGGCGCACCCACTGCTGCACGGCACCCCATGCTTGTGCCATGTCCTCGTAAGGCCCTTGGTACACGCTGCGCACCACCTTCACCGAGGGCAGCTTGCTGTTGATCACGCGGCCTTCCTCCTTGATCGCCTTCGCTACCGGAAAGCCGATCTCGAAATCGAAGGTGTCGCTTGGGCGGCGATGGTGATAGCTGAACATCGGTCCGGTGATCTTGATGCCTTGGCCGGTGATGGCCTTGATCACTTCTTGGATCGCTAGGTCCATGTACTTGGGCATGTCGCGCCCGGCGATCACGAGCGGGATCACGGCGGTGATGAGCTCCTTGGTGGTGATGACTTCGGGTGGGGTGATCATGGTGTTGCAATTCGTTGGTTGGTCAAAGGATGGTGCGTTCCGTTCATCATCTGATCATCCGATTGCCTCCGCGTGTTTCTTGAACCGATCCAAGATCGCCTGCCAGCCGCCACGTTGCAGCTCCACGCTGTTCTGTATTTCGGCATCGAAGGATTCCACCACCTTGGTTACGCCTGCCTCCTCGGTGAAGAGGATCTCGCAGGTGCGGCCATCGCTCATGGTGTAGGCGATGCGCTTGTGCAATTGCACGTCGTCGTACACGCCATCGAAGTCGAAGCTGAAGCTGCCGTCGCGGGCGGCCATGGTGCTGCTGAACTTTCCGCCGGTGCGCGGGTCGTTGGTGGCCTTGGGGCAGTGCCAATCGTCGCTGGCAGCGTTCCATTGCATGATGTGCTCGGGCTCCGTCCAGATCTTCCAGACGTGCGCGACGGGCTTGTTGACGAGCGCGGAGACGGTGATGCGGGTTGCGGTGCTCATGGGGTGTGGGTTGTTGTTAGTTGCCGGTTGTCAGTGTGCGCCTGTGGCCAGCAGTTCTTCGAGTTGGTTCAGTCCCATGGTAAAGCCTTCCTTGAAGCCCATCGCCGTGATCTTCTCCATGTCCTCCGTGCTGTTGAACCGGATGTAAATGCGTACCAATGTGCTTCCGTCCTGCGCACTGAAGTTGTTCTCCCAGTTCATCCGGGGCATTGCTTCGTTGACGGCACCATGCTCATCGCAAAAGCCGTCCACGCCGGAATAGAATGTCTTCGGCTCCACCACCGTATAGTCGAAGGAGCAATAGTGGCGATCGCCTTCCGGGCCTTGCATGTAGTAGCGCATGCGCCCGCCGTCGCGGAAGTCCATGGACTGGATCACGCACGCCCAAGGTTTCGGTGCCCACCACTGGCACAGGATGTCCGCCTCGGTCCAGGCCGACCACACGGTATCCAATGGCGCTGTAAAAGAGCGTTCCACGGTGATGGACTTTTCTTCTTTCTTGACGATGAAGTCGAAGATGGCCGGCTTGTTCATTGTTCAAGTATTTGAGAGGTTTCCACGTATTCCGCCAGGCGTGCGAGCGTTTGCTTGCCGCCTTCAATCGCACCGGCCCGCTCCACGGTCTCGTCCCGTACTTCCTTGCTGGGGAACAACAAGCGGATGGTGACCACGGTGCCGCCCTCCACTTCCGTGAGGGTGAACGAACCCACGAACATCCTCGGGTTCTCCCAATCGCCGTGGTCATATACCAGGCGGTCGATCGGTGATATTTCGGTGTAGGTGATCAGGTTGGGATACACGGTGCCATCTGGCCCGGTCATGGTGTACTTCCATTGGCCGCCCACGCGCAGGTCGTGCGCGATCGTCTTGTTCGTAAACCCGTTCGGTTCCCACCATTGATCGATGTGCGACGGCTCGGTGCAGACCTTCCACACCAAGGCACGCGGCGCTTTCATCGTCCGGGCAAGAACGAGTTCGCGGTCTGCCGTATCCATGCTGCTCTTACTTGCTGCTTCCATTCTTCCTGCGTTTGGGCGCCGCCTTCACCGGCGCGGGTTTGCCTTGTGCCTGCAACTCCTTCAAGTACTCGTCCAACCGGTCGAAGCGGGCTTCCCAGAACTGGCGGTACTGCTCCATCCAATCGGTGGCGGCTTTCAGCGGCTCGGCCTTCAGCTCGCACGGCCTCCACTGCGCCTCCTTGCCGCGTGCTATCAGCTGCGCGCGCTCCAGCACCTTCAGGTGTTTGCTCACCGCGGGCAAGCTCATGCTGAAGGGCGCGGCGAGGTCGTTCACCGATGCCGGACCACTGGAAAGCCGCGCCAGGATGGCCCGGCGGGTGGGGTCGGCGAGTGCGGAGAAGGTGAGGGAGAGGCGGTCCATTGGGATGTTGACGGGGCAAATGTATTTAACCAAACGGTTAAGTATAACTGCTTGAGAAAAATCGCACAGGCCACGATGAGAGATTTCGTGGACATGGGACTCCGCCGTTTCCTACAAAGCAGAAGCCCCGCACACCGTGAGGTGGCGGGGCTTCTATCGGTAAACGAGGTCAATGCTTCACCACGCGGGCGGTGCGGATGTTCCCGTTGCTGTTCAGCATGATCGTATAGCTGCCGGGTGCCTGCCGGGTAAGGTCAATGACCTGGTCGCCCTGCCCCTGTTGCTTGGCCACCAAGGCCCCGTCCGCGCGGAACACGGACAAGCTGGAAGTGCCGGTCGCGTTCACCACCAACTTTCCAGTGGTGGGATTGGGGTACACGTTCAGGTGGTTGGTCCCTCTGTGGCTGATGCCGGTGGTGGTGCCTAAGTCCAAGCGGTAGGCAAAGGTGGAGAACGTGGCATTGTCAACGCCCCAACCGGCGATGTACCGCCCATCGGGCGAGATGCAGTTGGCCACGCTGACTTGTTGGTCGCCCAGGTCGAGCCCGAGCTCATCGGTGATGTAGGTGTTGAGGTTTTGGAGGCCTGCGGTCGGGGTCCAGATGAAGGGAGTCATGGGATCGCCCCACATTTCACCATCGAACCAGCCTACCACGATGGAGGCATCCGCGGTCATGGCACCCACGTATCCGGTGCCGGTGAGGGGCAGATGGCCCAAGTTGATCACCCCGGAATCCGCGCTCCAGATCCAAGGCTCGGCGTTGTTGGCATAGTCGCCGTAGCCACCGATCCATTGCCCATCCGCGGAAACGGCGCTGCATTCGCCCATCTGGTTGAACTCGTCCGTTGAATCCCCTGCGGCATTGAGCAGGATGTATTGGTTCGGGGCGTAGGTCCCATCGGGGTTCCTTCTCCACATGGCGGATTTCCATGGGCCGTTGAAGTCCTGCCAGCCCACCACCACGCTGCCATCGCCGTTCACGGCATTGGCCCGGGTGCTCCTGCCGAAGAACAAGGTGCCCAAGTCCATTACCCCGTCGGTGGCATTGGAGGCGATGGCGTGCGAATAGGCGTAGCCTCCGGTGGTGTCCGCCCATGAATTGCCCACTACGGTGGTGCCATCGCCCGAGATGGCATAGCCGCCGCTGGTGGTATTGTCCACCGGGAACCCCAGGTCGCCTAAGGGCGTCCATAGGCCCGTGGTGCGGTCATAGCGCGACAAGGCGGCGCCCAGGCTTCCCGCACTGGCACCGGAGATGAAGTTGCCGTCCGCGGAGAACCGCGCTTGGCCGCCCACCCCGTTGCCCGGAGCGAGGCCCCCGATGTCCTCCGTGGTCTGCAGGTCTGGATTCCAGATGGAGTATGGGCCGGCCTGCGCGAGATAGCCGGCCACCAAACCGTCGTTGGTAAGGCCGGTGGGCGAGTAGAAGTCCGGACGGGTTTCGAATTGGGCCTGCGCCGATGCCATAGCCAGCGATGCAGCCAGCAGGAGCAGCGTGTTGCGTGTTTTCATTTGGTGTTGTTCTCAGGGTTTGACGTTTGATGGGGGCCGCGTTGGCCGGATTTCAGTTTTTCCAGGTTCTCCAACAATTTTTTCCAGGCTTCGGTCTGGTCCTTCAACTTTTGCTGCACCTGCTCGATGCTCAGTTTCCCGTTCGGTACGGGCCGGTTGTTTTTCGGCGTTGCCACGGTGTGTTTTTTGGAGTTCCGCAAATGTGCAGGCCCATTTCCCGATCCGGTTCACCGGTGGGCTTACATCAACGGCACAGCCGCATTACATACCCGGTACAAGGGCGCAGGGGGACCTTAAAACCACCGTACACTTGGGATCAATGACTTGGATGCCAAGCCATTGTATTTTCTGCCGGATGGGGTCAGATCGATTGCAGAAAGTCGATCAATTGCACTTCCTCACCATCAATCAGGAGCTTTTTCCGCAAGCGCGATCGGGCCACAGTAATGCTGTTGAGGCTTTGTTGGGTGATGGCTGAAATATCCTTGGTGGAGAGGTTGAGCCGAAGGAAGGCGCAGAGCTTGCGTTCGTTGGGCGTCAACGACGGGAACCGCTCCTGCAGGGTTTGGTAAAAGGAGGAATGGACCCGGGTGAACTGGGCCTCGAACTCTTTCCAGTTGTGCTCGTCCTGGCCCGCCTGCAGGTCGTGTATGATGTCCTGGACGATCTTTTGGTTCTCCTGCCTGAAGCCTTGCTTGGCCTTCAGCAGGCGCTCCACCACGTGTGCGATGAGCTCGTTGCGCTTCAGCAGGAACAAGGCGTTGGCGGTGAGTTCGCGGTCCTTGTACTCCAGTCCTTCCTGCAGCATGGTCCGTTCGGTGGCCAGTTTCGCGCTTTCCAGCCGGAGCGTTTCCTGCTTCAACGCGCTGTTGCGCACCTTGGCGCGCATCACCTTGAAAGCAAGTACGACCACCGTGATCAATAGCACCAAGGCGCTGGCCAAGGCGATGTTCAAGGTTCTTCTCCGTGCGATCTCGGCTTCTTGGCGTTTGGCCTCCAGTTCAAACACCTTCTTTTCCTTGTCGCGGCGGAATTGCACCTCCATGCGGGCAATGGTGCTGCGTGTGCCATCGTTGTAGAGGCTGTCGTTCAACGCCTTGAACTCGCGGTGGGCCTTCAGTGCCGCTTGGTATTCCCCCAATGTGTCCAGCGCGCTGGAGAGTGATTCCAGGGAGATGGCCATCGAGCTTCGGTTGTTGATGGAGCGCCCCAGGGCAAGGGCCTCCTCAAAATATCGGCGGGCAGCTTGGAACCGGCCTTGCAGAGCTTGGTTCTTGCCCATGTTGTTCAGCACCTGGGCCTGACCCCGCACATCATCGGCTTGTTTGCGCATGGCGAGCGATTGCAGGAAGTGCTGGTCCGCCACGTCGTACTTGTCCATTTCCATGTAGCAGATGCCGATGTTGTTGTTCAGCGCGCTCGCATGGCGCGGGTTGTCCAACGGGCGGTTCATCACCAGGGATTGTTGGAAGTAGGGCAGGGCCAAGTCATATTCCCGCCGGTAGATGTACCCCCCGGCGATGTTGTTGAAGGCCATCACCTTGCGGGTGTTCACTTGGGGCACGGTCAGTGCGGTACGGGCAGCGTCCAGTTTGCCCAAGGCATCGTTGAAGCGGGCTTCGCTTTTGTCCAGGTCGCGCAAGTCGAAATACACCTGCCCGATCCGGATCTGCAGGTCCACATGGGTGAGGATCACGGAAGTGTCCGTGGCATCCGTGCTTTCCGCCGCGTCCATGAGCTGTTCCGCCCGTTGATAGGCGGCCATGGCCTCGGCGGCTTCTGCATTGGCCTCATGCGCGTCGCCCAGGAACATCAGCACGTGGGCCCGTTGCCATGCAGTGGGCCATCGGTTCAGGTGGGCCGCCTCTTCCTGTGCCAGCACCAATGCGGAATCAGGGTTGTTGAGCAGCAGGGCCTTGGCCTGGGCCAGCGGTACTTCTTGCTTGCCAGCCGGGCGGTTTGCTGCCGGGGGGGTGGCATATGCCACGGCAGACATGACGACCCCAAGGATGAACAGGCATGACAGGCCCCTGAGTGCCGCAATTCCCCTTATGCAGATCCTTCTCATCTGTCCGCAGTGCCCCGCCATGGGCAGTGCCAAAACTACAGGGTACCTCGAAGACGCGGGGTCCATCCTCTTCCGTCCGGTATGACCTATCTGCTCGGCTATGGGCCAGGCATCCGGCGGGTTGCTCCTAAATTGGCCTTCTTTGCGCAATGCACGCCCCCAACGAGATCCGCCACAAGAAGCCGGCCTACCCGATCGGTGAGCGTCTTGCGGAATTCCTGCGCGCAATTCACCGCGCACAGCCCCTGCCGCTGTCCTATGGTGATCTCCTGCGCCATGATGGGCTGATGGCCCAGCAAGATGCACACGGTAGGGAAACGTTGTGGACCACGGTGATGCTCCGGCCCGGGGAGATCGAGGACATCCATGAACGATTGGTGCATTTATACCAGCTGATCGTGGCCGATGGGCGCATGGTGGAGCATTTACGCGTGGCCAGCATCGACTTCTGCGCCTATGGCAACAGCCAACCGTTCCGGATCAAGATCCTCAACCAGATCAACGACAACCACGACTATTACTACATCAAGAAGACCGATGCCAGCCGCGTGTACGGCTTGGAGCTGGAACACATGCTCAGTCCCAACCGCATCAACTACCTGGTGGACGGGGATACTTTGGTGGAGGAACACATCATCGGTGTGCCCGGCGACGATTTCATCCGGGCCCCGGGGGACTATGGCGGCCATCTCAACCCCGTGCGGCTCAGCAAGGAATTCGTGAAGTTCAACGAGCGCTGCTTCGCGCGCCTGCTGGGCGACATGCGCGCGTACAACTTCGTGGTGGACGTGATCCAGGACTTCGACCAAGTGCAGTACCGCCTGCGCAGCATCGACTTCGACCAGCAATGCCACGAAGGCCGGCACAAGATCTACCTCCCGCAGTTCTACAAGGAGAACCTGCCCTTTGTGCAGTTCTCGCGCAAGTACATCGACCGTGAAAGCGCCGTCCAATACAGCAATGAGGAACGGTCGCTGCTGCGCAAACGCTACCGGTTGTCGCAGGCACCCTTGGAGGAGCTGCTCGGGGCGATGTGCACGGACCCGATCAGCACGGCCGCACAGGTGCACCAATTGGCCCGTGAGCTGGCCGACCTGCACAACGAGCGGACGCTGGCTCGTTGCACCAGCATGGGTGAGCTGCTGGGGATGCACCTGAAGCTGCGCCTCGGTGTGGATTGAAGAAGGAGGCCGCCAGAAGAGCGCAACCCATGCTTTCCATTGCCGTTTTGGTGTGGTTGGTGCAACCTGTGGCCTGAAGCGCCTCGAGAACGCTGTGCCATGTGTCACCAACCCACAGCCCCACCGGGGGTAGCTTCGCATTTGCGTACCCCTGAACTGCTGACCATGAAATTCCCTTTCCTTGCCCTGCTTGGCTTGGCGCTGCTCAACGCCTGTGGCGGCCTACCGCCTCCGGATGTGGTTGCGGAGAACAACATGCCTGCCATCTTGGCCCTGGGCGATTCCATTTCGGCCCATGCCCAACAGGTGCTGCTGAAGAACGTCTCAGCCGCCATGCAAGCCGGTGGGCCCGACCATGCGGTGGCCTTTTGCAGCACCCGTGCCATGCCGCTCACCGATTCCATGGCGGCGGATCATCAGGTGGTGCTTCAGCGCATCAGCGACCGCAACCGCAACCCGGCAAACGCGCTCGTCACCGACATGGACAGGCAGGCGTGGCAACGGGCCGGCACGGACAAGTCCGGCTTTGTGCAAGTGGACGGCGACGGCACCGCCTGGTACTACAAGCCCATCCACATCGGCCTGCCCACTTGCCTGAAATGCCATGGTGGCGTGGAAGACATGGCCCCGAGCACCCGCGCCATCCTCGAGGAGAACTATCCCGATGACAAGGCCACGGGCTACGCACAAGGCGACCTGCGCGGGCTGTGGAAGATCGGGTTTGCCGCCCTGGAGTAGGGCAGATGTGAAGCTTGCAGCTGACAGGGGACCAGGGCAGGCGGAGGTTCAGCTTGTCCACTTCCGGCCAGTAGCGTGTTTATGTGGTCACGGGATCCACTTCACCCCGGAATAGTCCGGCTTGCGCTTTTCAAGAAAGGCCTCACGTCCTTCCCGGGCCTCCTCGGTCATGTACGCCAAGCGCGTGGCCTCGCCGGCAAATACCTGCTGGCCCACGAGGCCGTCATCGGTGAGGTTGAAGGCGAACTTCAGCATCTTGATCGCCGTGGGGCTCTTGGCCAGGATCTCCTGCGCCCATTGCCAGGCGGTGTGTTCCAGTTCGGCGTGCGGCACGGAGGCATTCACCATGCCCATCTCATAGGCGCGTTGCGCGGATATGTCACGGCCCAGGAAGAAGATCTCGCGGGCGCGCTTCTGGCCCACCATCTTCGCCAAGTAGGCGCTGCCGTAGCCGCCGTCGAAGCTGGTGACATCGGCATCGGTCTGCTTGAAGACCGCGTGTTCCTTGCTGGCGATGCTGAGGTCGCACACCACGTGCAGGCTGTGGCCGCCGCCCACGCACCAGCCCGGTACCACGGCGATCACCACCTTGGGCATGAAGCGGATCAGCCGCTGCACCTCCAGGATGTTCAGCCGGGGCATGCCGCTTGCATCCACATAGCCCTGATGGCCGCGTGTGCGCTGGTCGCCGCCGCTGCAGAAGCTCCAGCCGCCGTCCTTGGGGCTGGGGCCTTCCGCACTGAAGAGCACCACGCCGATGGAGGTGTCCTGGTGCGCATCATGGAATGCCTCCAACAGCTCCGCCACGGTGTGTGGGCGGAAGGCGTTGCGGACCTCCGGCCGGTTGAAGGCGATGCGTGCCACCCCGCCGCTCTTGCGGTAAGTGATGTCCTGGAATTCCTTCACCGTGCGCCACTCCGGTGCGGTGGCGGTGATCTGCATGCGGGCTTTGGTCATGGTGGGCCTTGTGGCGCCAAAGGTAAAGGGGGGCCAAGGTGCCGCTGGAACCCTTGGTGCAAGCCCCCCCCCGGCCCGCAACGTGCTCACTCCTCGAAGGCCTCGATCTTGGCGTCGCGTTCCACGAACCGGGTGAACTTCCCGTCGTAGCGCGTGGCCCGTACGATGTGGTTGTCGATCCAGTGGTAGTTGCCGCCGCGCGGCTTGCCGAAGAGGATGCCGTGGTATTTGAAACCATGCCTGTCCAGCCATTCGGTGGTCACTGCGCGGTGCTCCTCGGTGCGGCTGGTGAAGAAGGTGATGATATGGCCTTCCGCATACCATCCGTTGCAGATCGCCAAGGCCCCGTCATAGATCACGGCCGTGGCCATACGGCCGGGTTCCTCATTGGGGATGTCCTCGCAAATGGTGCCGTCGATGTCGATCAGGAAGTTCTTCTTTCCTTCCGGCAACTTCGGGCTGATGCGCATGCCATGGTCGAAGGCCTCCTGCAGGTTGCTGTCCATGATGTAAAGATCGCTTGGATTTCCCGATCGGCGTGAACGGGCGGTGCAGCACGCGACCGATGCTGGCGACCTGGGCAAGCGGGGATACCTTTACGCGCCGCACAAAGGCCATGCACCGCATCGATTCCGCTTTGCAATGATCAACCGGTGGATGGGGCGCTTGTGGTACGAATTGGTGCCAGCGCAGAACATGTATGAAGGGCTTCCATGCCAACGCCCGGCCCCGGCCCGCCGGTGGCCGTGGAGCTTGGTGGTCGGGCTGGTGCTGGCCGGAGGTGCCCAAGCCCAATTACCATGGTCGCTGGGCGCCCGCGGCCACTATGGTTTCCTCTGGCCCCACAATTCCAGCATCACCGTGCTGGTGAACGGCCATGCCCCGGCCATGGAGGTCTTCATGGAGCGCCGTGTGGCAGGGGACCACCCTTGGCACCACGCCTACGGCCTGCCCCGGTACGGCCTGATGGCCATCCACACGCGCATGGCCAACCCGGCCCAGATCGGCGATGCGATCGGCCTGGTGCCGTACCTCACGCTGCCGTTCACCCAGGGCGGACGGATTGCCTTCGGCATGCGTATCGGATGGGGCGTGGGCTGGATCAGCAAGCCTTACGATCGGCTGGACAACACCCGGCAAGCCGCAATAGGGTCACGTCTCAACACCGTGGTGCAGCTCATGCCCACGCTACGCTATGCGCGGGGGCGGTTCGGGCTTTCCGGCGGGATCGCCATCAATCATTGGAGCAATGGTTGCGTGAAGCAGCCCAACCTGGGCCTGAACTTCCTCTCGCTCTCCCTCGGGGCGGCCTGCTCGTTGGCACCACCGGCCTCCGAACCAGGGCCGGTGGAGGTGGACCCGGCGGCCTACGAACGACCCCACCGGGAGTTCAGCATGGTCGGGGCTTTCGGCATCAATGAAAGCGGACGGGCTTTCGAGGGGCAATACAGCGTGTACAGCTTCAGTGGCGATGCCTCTTGGCGTGTGGGCCGCAAGGGCGGCCTTGGCATGGGGCCCGATGTGTTCAACAAGGGAAGCCTGCCCACCATTGACCCGCGATTGGAAGGGGATCCCCGGATCGGCTTCACCCAGGTCGGCATCCATGGTTCGGGGGCTTTGTTGATGGGGCGAAGCGAACTGTTGTTCCATTTCGGTGCGTATGTGCATAGCCCTGCCCAAGAGAGCAAGCCGGTGTATCAACGTTTTGGCGTGCGCCACCGGATGGGCCGCCACCTGTTGGCAAGCATTTGCCTGAAGACGCACTTCACCACCGCCGACCACTGGGAGTTCGGCGTGGGATACCGATGGAATTGAGGCACCTGGCATGGATCGTGGCCTTGGTGCTGGTGGGATGCCAGCGCGAGCAATGGGACGATTGCGTCACCGGCACCGGCCCCGTACGCACCGAGGAACGCAGCGTAGGGGCCTACACCATCATTGAGCTCAACGACCGCATCGACCTGGTGCTGGAGCCGCGCGCAGCCGGTACCGTTTCCGTGGAAGGCGGAAGCAACCTCCTGGGCCAAGTGGTCACCGAGGTGAGGGCGGGCACCTTGGTGGTACGCAACGACATGAAGTGCAACTGGGTGCGGAGCTTCAAGCCCGTGATCACTGTGCGGGTGCCCGTGGAAGGCGCGGCGGAACTGGTGCTGCGCGGTACCGGCAGGGTGAGCGCCACCGCCACCGTTGTGCGGCCGGTCTTCCGCATCACGCAGCATGATGCGCAAGGCGTGGTGGAACTCACCGTGGTGGCGGACACCTGCTATGTGGGGCTCCACACCGGTGCGGGTACCGTGAAGGTTGCAGGCACTTGTGGCGTGGCCTACCTCTACAGCGGGTTCATGGGGCCCATCGAGGCAGGGGCGCTCGCAGCACAGGAGGTGAACGTGAACAACACCAGCGTGGTGGACATCACGTGCCGTGCCGCAATACAGCTCAATGCCCAGGTCAACAGCGTGGGCAGTGTGCGTTACTACGGCGATCCGCAGGTGCATACCACCGGCCAGGGCAGCGGGCAGGTGGTGCGGTTAGGGCCGTGAAGTGGGATTTCCCTCCATTGTCCCACGTGTACGATACGCCGGCGCACAATCGACACGTGTTCACCAGGATGTGCTCCACCTGGGCGCCTTTCCCGCCATCAGCATCTGCCGGCCAAATGGGCCAGGGCGATGTGATTGGAACAAATCGCCATGCCGAGGACAGGTTGGCCAGCAACGCCCGCGCAGGTCTGTTCGGTTTGAAGACGAGCGACATCGGGTGTGTTTCCTACGCTGTGCGACCCCTCCGGGGTCGTAGCTGGCGATGGTGTTTTTGCAACGTTGTGCGACCCTTTCAGGGTCGTGTCCCAATGGGTTGCTTTTGCAACGCTGTGCGACCCCTCCGGGGTCGTAGCTGGCGATGGTGTTTTTGCAACGTTGTGTGACCCTTTCAGGGTCGAAGTGGGCAACGCTTGGCTGAGATCTCGGCATTACACCCGCCTGCCACGCCCATCGCCACCCGTGCGGAAGACTTGCAATGGCGGGAGCATTCAATTCCCTCGCTGCACCGCGCAACCATTCAACTTGGTAGCTCACTTTTTCCCGGCGCGTTTTTACACCGCACGCATCACCTGTTCGTGTGGAATGCTGGGTTTGTTCCGGCGCTCTTGTGCGATCAGACCGTCCAAATACTCGTCCACGGCCTCCGGCTCTTTGGCCAGGGTCCCCAAGTCAATTTGCACGTAGCGCCTTTTCTCGGTCTCGTCCGTGATCGGCCGCACTCCTTTCAGGCCTGGTGATTTCATGATTTCAAAGGTAGCACATCGGCACTTCGGTCAGGCATCGGGAGAGGAATGGCGTAGACGATTTGGCTGTCACAAGCTGCCCGCCTATCACATGGCCGGCTGCGCAGAAGATTGGTGACAGCGGTGAGGCTATAGCAAACGCAATCCTTCCACTCGGAGAAAGTGGCGCGTATTCAACGTGGACAACGGCAAGTCGTGGATCATGGCGGTGCTAGCGATGAACAAGTCAGCCATGCCGATCTCTCCCACGCCACGCTTGCGAAGGTTCTGTGCAGTTGCAACGGCTTGTTCCGCTACGCGATCGTCAAAGGGATGAATGATGAACGTGTCCAAAAGATCTTGCCAATACTTGCGCTGAGCTGTAGTTGCGCCTACAAGCACCTCAAAGCGTGTCAATACCGAGATGCGCGGAAGGATGCCTTGATGAATGGACTGGAAAAGTGTGGTGGTCCGCTTGTCCTTGTTCCGGAAGTGCTCGATCAACACGGAGGTGTCGAACAGGGCTTCCTTCACCGCCATTTGTCCAATGCCTCGCGTATTTCCTCATACCGCTTTGCTTGGGCATCGGACATGGTAGGGGCGGCAAGTAGCAGGGCCTCCAGATCTGTTGCGGGCGCTTTTTCCTCCCGGTTCAGCCACGTCCGCAAACTCGCTCGTTGCTTCTCCGGCAGTTGAAGGATCAACCGCATCAGGTCGTTCATGTCGATGGAAAGCTTGGCGTCCATACTTCAAAGATAGTAAAGTAGGTCGGTACAAGTCGTCCACCTATCACGCGCATGGCACCCCCAAGCTGCGGCGGGCAGGCGTGCGGAAGGCTTACGGTGGGGTTGATGATCTGAACGGTCCTTTCTGCAAACGCAGGACCCTGAAAGGGTCCCAAAGCGTTGCAACTGGTAAAGAAGTTTGGTTCGACCCCGGAGGGGTCACACAGCGTAGCAACGTGTAAAGGAGGATGGCACGACCCTGGAGGGGTCGCACCTACGGCAAATATTTCGGATCGAATTCCACACCGGCTTCTTCCAGGAATGTGGTCAGTTCCTCGAGGAAGCTCCGGTCGCGATGATGCTCTTCCTGGTTGGTGATGTATTGGGCCAAGGGATTGAGTTCGCGCCAACTCATTGCACACCCTCGGCTTTTTACCGAGTGCGTTCCCAAATTAGGCCTTAGGCCCGTCGAAAGCACCACGTGCAAGCGTGGCTCATGGACCGGCAGAGACCCTCTCATGCCAACTCGCTCGGGAAACCCCGGATGAAGCTCCGGGGCCGAGCGACTGCTCGCGGTGGGGCACGCGAGCGAGTGCGGGGTGGGTATCCGTTGCTCAGTCCACTAAATAGCGTATTGGAAGAATGATATTCGGGTTAGTAGTACAGGAATTGAAGTTTCTCCTCAAAGCCCGCTCAATGTTCTCGAACACCTCATCCGGAACATCATCCCGAATGTGTGTGAAGCCTTGAATGACCTTCCGATCGATGACTTTGCACAACGTGTCGACCGAGAAGGAAACAAGCGCACTGTCTGAACGGTCTATACTCACGACGCGGACGGAAAATCTGATGGGAATTGGGATGATCCCCGAGGTGTCAGATCCCGTGGCAAATGTTTTGCGCTTAAGGAAAGCTCCTCCGGATGCCTCGGTGGTCCTATTGTTCCAACAGTCCTCATCACGCTGTATCACAAGGGTGGTTAGACTGCCATCTGTGGGTATTATGCCGGACAGGGTTGGCATGAACAAGCAATCTTCGGGGCCGCCCCTGAAGTTTATGCTTACCGAACGACCGTGGAACTTTTCATACTGAAGTTTTGCCCTGACCCGCTGAAGAGATCCACGACTGACGACCACCGTTTCAGTGTAACGGCCAAATCTGTGATTCTCCCTAGCATCGTCAGTTGTAATCCCAACGGAGCCGTGACCGAACCATTCCCAACTGGTATCCATTCGGACTTCAAACGTTACTCGAAGATCACGTTGGGCATGAAGCCAAGACACTGAAGTCATGGCCATCACAAGAACCGGCATCCGGAAGTTTCTCATTGCGTCAAAATCATGGTCGCCTCCTACTACAGCACGTATTCACAGCCAAGTTACATCACCGCTCCTGCGTGAGCGATTGCAGCGGAAAGCCCGCAAGCGAGGAGGTACGACGAGTGCGGACTTGCAGCGGAAAGCGCGACCCCGCTCCTCCGAAAACCTCCGGCAATGAGCGGGGGCACGCCCAAAAACCAACCAACTTGTTTCAAGCCTGGATCTGCATTCCTCACACCCTCCCCCCCTTGATCTCCTCCACCACCCCGGGGTCCAACAGCGTAGTCGTATCCCCGAGGTTGTTCATTTCCCCCTCGGCGATCTTGCGCAGGATCCTCCGCATGATCTTGCCGGAGCGGGTCTTCGGCAGGCCGCTCACGAACTGGATCTTGTCCGGCTTGGCGATGCGGCCGATGCTGGCCACCACGGATTCCGTGATCTCGCCGGTGATGCGGTCCACGGCTTGTTTGTCGGTGAGGTCCAGCGGCTCGGCGGTGATGACGAAGGCGTAGATGCCCTGGCCCTTGATGTCGTGCGGGTAGCCCACCACGGCGCTTTCCACCACGCGGTCGCTGAGGTT
>JAGPDT010000001.1:0-27758 GCA_018057455.1 Flavobacteriales bacterium
GTGTTTCTGTTCCTGGGGTTGTTCCAGCCTTTCGGCCTTTCGGCGCCCGGCGGGCGGATCTGGCCGGTGGCGCTGGGCTATGGCGTGGTATGCGCCGGTTGCATGCTGCTTTTGAATTGGCTGGTGCCCAAGGTTGCGCCGCGGTTTTTCTCCGAGCCACGCTGGACGGTGGGGCGCGAGATCGGCTGGACCTTGTTGAACGTGGCGTTGATCGGCTTGGCCAACTGGCTGTACAGCAGCGCGATCGGCCTGGTGCGGCCGGACCTGGCGGGGATGCTCAGGTTCGGGGGATTTACCCTGCTGGTGGGCAGCTTTCCGATAGCTGCCGGGGTGTTGCTGAACGAGGCACGCTTGTCCAAACGCTATCGCGATGGCTCTGATGACCTCAATGCTCGGCTGCCGGAGCAGGCACCGGAAGCCGGACCAACCCCATCCGTTGCCGTAGCCGCTGTGCCCGAAGACCGGCGGTTGACCATCCCCTCGGAGCTTGGCCGGGACGACTTCACGCTGCCGGTGCGCGAACTGCTCTTCATCCGTTCGGCCGGCAACTATCTGGAGGTTCACCATTTGGAAGGTGGGCGGGTGGCGCGCAAGGTGGTCCGTGGAAGTTTGAAAATGGTGGAGGCCCGGTTGGCGGAATGGCCCCGGCTGATGCGCTGCCACAAAAGCTACGTGGTGAATCTGGACCGCTTGGTGAAGGTGGGCGGGAATGCCCAAGGTTATCATCTGCGGTTGGACCACGGTGAAGAGCTTGTGCCGGTGTCGCGTTCGCTCAACCACCGGCTGGCAGCGCTGGTTGCCGTAGGCCCCTGACCTTCCGCTTCATCCCCGGGGCCTTCCGGTTCATCCCAAGGCTTCCCGATGCTCCCAAACAGCTTGTATTGCGCTGGTTGCCATGGCATTTTCGCGGCCTGAGCACATCGCCATGGAAACCTTGCACACCATTTCCCTCCTCCTCCACGTGGCCTCCGGGTCAATTGCCCTGCTTGCCGGAACAGCCATCCTACTGCTGCGGAAAGGCAACACGGCCCACAGGCGCTTTGGCCGTGTCTTCTTTGTTGCGCTGATCATGGTGTCGCTGTCCGCGTTCGCCTTGAGCATCATCCGCCCCAATCCCTTCTTGTTCATGGTGGGGGTGTTCACGCTCTACCAAGGCTTGGGCGGCTACCGTGCCGTTATCCACAGGTCGCTGCAACCGGCGTGGCGGGATTGGGCCGTGACCGCTATGGGTGCCGCCAATGCGTTGGCCATGTTGTGGACCGGGCAGCTGGTGCTGCTGGTCTTCGGGGGCATCTCGGCCTACATGGTGGTTGGGGATCTGCGCACCTATGTCTTGGTGCGCAAGAAAAAACCCGTGCCCAAGCTGCTGTGGCTGCAGCGGCACATCGGCCACCTGATGGGCGCCTACATCGCCACCGTGACGGCGTTCCTGGTCACCAATGCCACGGCATCAACCCTGGGCGCCGTTGTTTGGTTTGCCCCCACGGTGGTAGGGGTGCCGTTGCTGGTGTATTGGTCGCGCCGCTACGCCCCGGCCACTTCACCCACCGGGCAATTCGGGGCCTTGCGAATGCCGTAGGCCGCATGGGTTGCCGGGGGTGTCCGTTCATCCACCCCGCCGTTGTTCATAACTGGATCGCGCCGTCGCCTCCCCCGCAGGGGCCTTCGGATAGCTTCGCCCCGTACCATTGTCGCGCCCGGGCGCCCACCGCTTTGACCCCCACCTTCGTGCTTTACCTCATGGGCTCGGCCATCGTTGTGCTGGCCTTTTTCCATTTGGCCGTGTTCAGCCGGTTGGCATTCCGCCGGCAACAGGCCCAACCGGACCGTGACCTGCCGGTGAGCGTGGTGGTCTGCGGGCGCAACGAAAGCAGCACCCTGCAGCGCCTGATCCCCCTGCTCATGGAGCAGGACCACCGCGAGTTCGAGGTGGTGGTGGTGAACGACCGCAGCCAGGACGACACCTGGGAAGTGCTGCAATGGATGAAGCCCAACTGGCCCAAGCTCAAACCGGTGAACATCCAGGCCGACGAGAAATTCAGCTACGGGAAAAAGCTGGCCTTGGGCGTGGGGGTCCGCAGCGCTAAGTATCCCCATGTGCTGGTGACCGACGCGGACTGCCTGCCCGCCGGCCGGGATTGGATCAGCTTGATGGCGTCCGGCTTCAAGGACGGCAGGCAGATCGTCATCGGCCACAGCCCCTACGAACAGATGCCCGGCCTCACCAACCTGCTGGAGCGCTATGACGGCTACACCAAGGCCGTGCAGTACATCAGCTTGGCGCAAGCCGGCTCGCCGTACATGGGGGTGGGCCGCAACATGGCCTTCACCACCGGGCTGTTCTTCGGTGCCAAGGGCCAGCAGCGCCACCGCCAGCTGATGAGCGGTGATGACGACCTGTTCATCAACGAGGTGGCCCGCGCCCGCAACTCCAGCACCGTGGCCGATCCGCGGGCGTACATGACCACCCGCGCCACCCCGGACCTGGGCACCTGGTTGCGCCGCAAGCGCAGGCACTACACCACGGCCCGCTTCTACCGGTTTGGCCACCAGCTGCTGCTTACCCTGCTCCCTGCGGCGCGCATGCTCCTCTGGGCCACCCTTGTTTTTTTGCTCTTCACCGGGCACATCCAGCCCGCATTGGCCGGCCTGGCCGTGGAGCTGTTGGTCTTCCTGCCCATCAGCATGCTGGCCATGCACAGGCTGGGAGCGGGAGGCATTGTATGGTTGGCCCTGCCCCTCGAATGGCTGTTCCTACTTTTGGACCCCTGCATTTATCTCAGCACCCTCATCTTCAAGCCCCAACGATGGAAGTAAGCCCGAACCTGTCCGACAAGGCCGTTTACGACCTGGAGCTCGTGCGCCGCGCGGTGCAGAAAAAGGACCAGAAGGCCTACGCCGAGCTGATGTCCCGCTACCGCGATTCGATCTACTTCATGCTGCTGAAGATGATCAACAACAAGGATGACGCCGATGACCTCACCATCGAGGCCTTCGGAAAGGCCTTCCACCGCCTGCACCAGTACACGCCCAACTACGCCTTCAGCACCTGGCTCTTCAAGATCGCCTCCAACAACTGCATCGACTGGATCCGCAAGCAGAAGAAGAAGAAAATGCTCAGCATCGACAATCCCATCGGCACGCAGGACGGCGATGAGATGCACATCGAGCTCAAGGGCCACGGCCTGGACCCGGCCGAGAGCATGATCAAGGACCAGAAGAGCGAAGTGATGCGCGAGGTGGTGGAGAAGCTCAAGCCGCGCTACCGCACCTTGGTGGAGCTGCGCTATTACAAGGAATACAGCTACGAGGAGATCGCCGATGAACTGGACCTGCCCCTGGGCACGGTGAAGGCTCAGCTCTTCCGTGCGCGCGAGTTCCTGGAGAACCTGCTGGACACGCGCAAGGACCACATTTGAGGCCAAGCGGTCCGGGCATGCACCGATCAGGCAGACCGATCGTCCGGACATCCCATCACCCGATCCATGCAAGGTGCCGAGGTCATCTCCCGTTACTTCCCCGAACTGACCGGTGAACAACGTTCGCGCTTCGCTTCCCTGGGCGCGCTCTACGCCCACTGGAACGAACGCGTGAACCTCATTTCCCGCAAGGACTTTGAGCACCTGTACGAAAGGCACATCCTGCACTCGCTGGGCATCGCCAAGGTGGTGCGGTTCCCTCCGGGTTCACGCGTTGTGGACGTGGGCACCGGCGGCGGGTTTCCCTTGGTGCCGTTGGCCATTCTTTTTCCCTACAGCGTCTTCCACGGCATCGATGGGATCGGCAAGAAGGTCACAGCCGTGCAAGGCGTTGTACAAGGCCTCGGCCTGAAGAACTGTACCGCCGAACAAGTGCGCAGCGGGGAACACAAGGTGAAGTACGACTTCATCGTGAGCCGGGCCGTCACCACCTTGCCGGAATTCCTCCGCATGACCAAGCATCTGGTGCCCAAGGGCCGAGGCAAGCTCTTCTACCTCAAAGGCGGCGACCTGCACGAGGAGCTGAAGCCCGTGCACAACCGGATGCGCATGCACGATTTGGCGGAATTCTTCCCGGAGGAGTTCTTCGCCACCAAAAAGGTGGTGGAAGTGGAGCTATAGGCGCGCAGGCCGCGCCAGGCGCCAGTGGGGCCGCCCCGTGCTTGGGCCGCCAGGCAGGCGCCGTTCACTTGCCGCCCCGTGGTTCATCCAGGTCCTCCATGTACTTGCCCAAACGCTTGCGGATGCGTTCGGTGTACGCCAGGTCCCATTCCAGCAGGTTGGTGGCTGGATTGTAACGGCTGCGCCCGATGGCCTCATTGAACAGGTCATCGTCCGACCCGGGGAAGGGCTTGAAGAGGGTCATGTTGATCTCCATGGCCATGCCCCCGTGCCAGCTGCTGTCGGGCACGCTCACCGCGTCGATCTCCACATGCTTCTGCACCCGGTCGCTGCGCGAATAGGAAACGCGGAACCGGTCGCCCCGGCCGAGGTAGAATTCATACCTGCCATGCTCATCGGCATGCAGGCGCCGCTGCTCCTGTCCCCGTGGCCAGTTCTGTATGATGATGCCGGTGCCGGGAAGCGAGTCGCCCGTTTGGTAGTCCGTGACCGTGCCGAACACGTACAGGCTGGTGTCCTGGTGCAGGATCACGGTGTGCTGGGCCTGCGTTGCGCACGTGGCACCTGCCAGCAGTAGGGTGGCTGCAAGGGATCTCATGGGGGCGGAACTTGTGCCGGAAATGTAGGCATGCCCCCGGAAACCAGGAAACGGCTACGGTGATCAACGGAGGGCCAGGCCGGGTCACTGGTGCCTGCGCTGCCCGATGCCCGGCTCAGGCCGGGGCCAGTTGAAGGCGGCTCAGTGAGCTGTACAGGCCATCGTGCTGCGCGATCAGCTCATCGTGGGTGCCGCTTTCCACCACGGTCCCCTTGTCCAGCACAAGGATCCTGTCCGCATGCCGGATGGTGCTCAGGCGGTGTGCGATCACCAGGCTGGTGCGCCCTTTCATCAGCCCGTCCAGCGCTTCCTGCACCAGGCGTTCGCTTTCGCTGTCCAAGGCGCTGGTGGCCTCGTCCAGGATCAGGATGGCCGGGTCTTTCAGCAGCGCCCTTGCAATGGCGATGCGTTGCCGTTGCCCGCCGCTCAATTGGATGCCGCGTTCGCCCACCACGGTGTCGTAACCCTGCGGGAATTGGCTGATGAACGCATGCGCATTGGCTTTCCGCGCGGCGTCATCGATCTCGGCCTGTGTTGCGCCCGGCTTGCCGTAGGCGATGTTCTCCCCGATCGTGCCGCCGAAGAGCAGTACCTCCTGGGGCACGATGGCCATGCGGTCGCGCAGGTCGGTGAGCGGGTAGTCCCGGGCATCCTTGCCGTCGATCAGCACCGCGCCGCCCACGGGATCATAAAAACGCAACACCAGCGCCGCCATGGTGCTCTTGCCCGCACCGCTTGGGCCCACCAGTGCAATGCGCTGGCCCGGCTCGGCCGCGAAGGAAACGCCGTGCAGCACAGCCAGGTCAGGCCGTGATGCATAGTGGAACCCCACGTTCCGGAATTCGATCCGGCCTTGCAGGGCGATCAAGCGGCCCTTGGGCCCGAGGTGCACCGGCTCTGCGGGCTCATCGTGCAGGTCCATCAGGCGCTCGGTGGCCCCCACGGCCTTCAACAGGGAGGTAACCTGCTCGGGGATGCCCGCGATGCTGGCCCCGATCATGATGCTGAAGGCCACGAAGGAGGTGATGTCCCCCAGGCTCATCAGGCCGGCGTCCTTCAGCAGGGCGGCCCGGTACACCACGAAGACCACCACGCCGAACATGCAGAAAATGATGAAGCTCACGAACCCCCCGCGCCAGCGCACCGCCAGCAAGGCCAGCTTGCGCGCGGCCAGCACGCTCTCCCCGTAGCGGCGGGTCTCGTAGCCCTCATTGCTGAAGGCCTTCACGCTCTGGATGCCTTGCAGGGTCTCGTCCACGATCACGTTGCTCTCCGCAATGCGGTCCTGCACTTGCTTGCTGAGCTTGCGGATGAAGCGCCCGAAGAACACGGCCACCAGCATCACCACGGGCAGGGTGGCCAGCATGGTGATCATCAGCTCGCTGCTCAGGTACATCAGCGCGGTGATGCACACGGCGATCACCACGAACTGCCGCAGGAACTCGGCCAGCACGGTGGTGAAGGTGTCCTGCAGCAGGGCCACGTCGGCACTGATCCGGCTGTTGAGCTCGCCCACGCGCCGCTGCGCGAAGAAGGCCATGGGCAGCTTCAGCAGGTGGGCGTAGGTGTCGCGGCGCAAGTGCGTCAGCGCGTTCTCGGTCACCGAGCCGAAGGTCCAAATGCGCCAGAAGCCGAAGAAGGCCTGGGCCGCGAAGACCAGCAGCAGCAGCTTAAGGATGGAGTGCACGTTGCCCATGTCGTACAATGGAGCATGCCAGAACGTGTTGCTGGCCTTGGCATCGATCAACTTGCCGATGAGCCACGGGAAAGCGGCGCTGAGCAAGCTGGTGAACAGCAGGCAAAGCAAGCCGATGGCGAAAAGCCCGCGTTGCTCCCGCATGTAGCGGAACACGCGGAAGAACTTGCGCAGGCCCGCCTTGGAGAGCTTAGCGGGCTTGGCGTCGTCGTTGTTCCTGCGTCGTGCGGCCATGACCCCAAAGTTGACGACCGGTGCGGCCAAGCGGCCACCCGGTGCCGGTCATTCACAAAAGATGTCGTTGCTCGGCCATGTCAATCCGAAAGTCCGGGGATCGAATTGGTCCATCGTGACGGGGGTGCCGGCATAGATCAAGCAGGGCCCGCCCGCATAGGAGAGCACATCGAGGAATCCGTGGCCCGAGAGGTGGTGGCCCGAAGTGGACAGCGCAGCTATGCTCACGCTGTACCGGCCCAGGTCGGTGGAGTCCAATTCGTCCCATACCGGTGTGGGCGAGGTGGAATGGAAAGCGGTGTCCCCGTTCATTCGCCGCACGGTGCTGTTCATCCACACCACATTCACGGCTATTACCGTGAAGATGTCATTGACCCCGTCCGCATTCGGGGTCACCACGTTGGGTGCCATGATGTAGGCGGAATCAACTTGAACGGCGATGTGCGTGGCCACGGGTCCGGAAGGGGCAGGCGCAACTTGGTCCGTTGCACAGCCAAGGAGTATCCACAACGCTGATAGTGCGGGCAGGGTGCGTGCAACGGATCTCATCCGGCGTAAAGTTAGAGGAAGCTCCACAGGCGCAGGCGCCCCGTGGCCAACGCCATGTCCGGCCCCCCTCACCCGTGCACCGCCACCATCCTCTCCGCGATGTGGTCGAAGAGGTTCTTCAGCGGCTTCTCCACCATCATCTTCAGCAAGGGGTTCAGGTCGGCTTGGAAGAGCTGGTAGGCCTCGGTGTGCTCGGGGGTCTCTTTCAGGTGCACGTCCAATGTGAAGTTGAAAGGGGAGCGGTCGGTGCTCTTCATCTTCACCAGGCTGTTGGGCGTTCCGCCGTCCAAGGCCAGGCCGATGGTGGCGGCGCCTTGCACCTTGAAGGAGCAGCTCTTGCCATCGCTCTTCCACTCGCTGATGCGGTCTTGCGGCAGCAGCTGCTGGAAGTTGTTCATGTCTTGCAGGAAGTGGTAGAGTTCTTCCGCGCGGCGGCGGATGCCGACGGTCTTGCTTTGGATCGTGGTCATGTTCACTTGGCGGGCTTTTCCGCGGCGGCCTTGCGGGTGGTGGTGCCGTTGCCGGCCGTTCCTTCCGCACCGGACCAGTTGGCGGGGTCTTCCCGCCATTTCTTCAGCGGGGCCAGGTCCTTCTCGGTGATGTACCCGTCGGCAATGGCCTGTTGCAGCAGGATGTTGTAGTTGGTGAGGGCGTGCAGGCGCACCTTGGCCTTGCCGAAGGCCTCGGTGGCCTCCTTCAACCCGTACGTGAAGATGCTCACCATGCCCTTCACTTCAATGTCCGATTCGCGCAGCGAGGCCACCGCCGTCAAGCTGCTCTTGCCGGTGCTCACCAGGTCTTCCACCACTACGGCGTTGCGCCCTTGGGTGAGGTCGCCTTCCACGGTGTTCTTCATGCCATGGCCTTTCACCGAGCTGCGCACGTACGCGAAGGGCAGGCCCATTTCCTGGGCCACGAGCACCCCGTGGGCGATGCCGCCGGTGGCCACGCCCACGATCATGTCGGGCTTCCCGAACTCACGGTTGATGGCCTCCACGAACTGCTGGCGGATGTAGGTGCGCATCACCGGATGCCCCAGGATCTTGCGGTTGTCGCAGTAGATCGGGCTCATCCAGCCGCTGGCCCAAGTGAAGGGTTTTTGCGGTTCGAGCCGGACGGCTTTGATACGTAACAGGAATTCGGCGATCTTCAGCGCCGGATCGAGCAGGGGATCCATGGCGCGAAATTATACCGTCCATATCGAGGGAAAGCCTTTCGTGATCGACGAAGGGCCAAAGTTGCGCACATTACCGGCCAACTGGCTGAGCCTGCGGGTGGATGGCCCGGTGGAAATGGGGCAGGCTTGGAACACCTTGGCCCAGGTGGCCGGCCTGCAGGGCATGGTGGTCTTCGGCCACCCGGTGGAGGAGCTGTGGCGCTGGTTCCGGGAGGGGCACCGCGGGGTGCACGCCGCAGGCGGCGCGGTCACGGATGCGTCGGGCCGTTTGCTGGCGATCCATCGCCTGGGCCGTTGGGACCTGCCCAAGGGCAAGGTGGAGCCGGGGGAGGAAGTGGCGGCCGCCGCCGTGCGGGAGGTGCAGGAGGAATGCGGGCTGCAGCGGCTTCGGGTCGTGCGCCCCCTTTGTTTGACGTGGCACACCTATGCCCGCAACGGGGAACGGCACCTGAAGTGCACCCATTGGTTCTTCATGGAAGGTGATGCAACAGAGCCGTTGACCGCCCAGGCCGAGGAAGACATTGAGGCCGTGCGGTGGTTGGTGCCCGAGGAAGTGGACGCGATGCGGCTCGGTACCTATCCCTCGCTGCTGCCCGTGCTCAACGCTTGGGCGGAGGCCCGCGATCGGGCGTGATCCGCTGGCGGGCATCCTGCTCCACTTTCAATTTGTGCAGCTCAGCGCCAAGGCCCATGCTGGGCAAAGGGCCGGGGGAAGCCTTCAAAAGGCCATCGCGCAACAGGAACAGCGTGGGGGCGCTGCGGATGCGCCAGGCATCCAGGAAGGCACGCTGGTCTGCCGGCATGGCCCAGGTGCCCGGCCCTGGTTTGTTGGCCTGCGACCCGGTGCCCGGCGTTTCGGGGCGTGGGCCCAGGGCTATGCACACCAAGCGGCAATACCGGCCATACTCCTTGTGCAGGAGGGTGATCGCGGCCAGCTCCTGTTCACTGTACGTATTGCCGGGCTTCACCACCAGCACGCACACGTCGCCGTGCAACAGGCTGTCCAAGGCAATGGCCCGGCCCGCGGGATCGATCAGGTCCGTGCGGGGCGGTGTTGTTCCCGGGGCCATGGCGGAGAGGTCCCACAGCATGTTGGCCGCGATCCGGCGGTGCTCCGGGAACAACGAGCGGGCTTCCACGTCCTTCAACACCGTGCGTATGCCATCGGCATCCAGCAGGGCATTGCCGTGGTTGGCGTAGAGGTTGGTGATGAGCACCAGTTCATTGAGGCGCTCGTCCTTCAGCAGGTCGTTCTGTGCCAGCAGGGCTTTCAGGCTGTCGGTGCGGCCCAGGCGGAGGTCGCGCAGCAGTGCCTCGGGGTGGCTTCGGAAAGGGAAGCGGAGCAAATGGTCCTTGTGGAAGTTGTTGAAGAAGCGGGTGTATTCGGGCACCTCGTAGAGCACGGGCCGGCCGAGCAGGAAGCGTTGGTACAGCTCGCGGTTGTTGGCGTTGGGCCCCAGGTACAGTCCGGCAATGCCGTATTCCAGATCCTGTTGGAACCAGGGGTCCTGCACCGCTGCGTAGAATTTGCGCAGCTTGGCGGCGAAGGTGTCCACGCGGGCCGCGCTCCACGTGGGCGAGAGATACATGTCGCGGCCCGCTCCGGTGGAATCAGGCTGCAGGGCGGTGCCACCACCACGGGCCTTGGCCACGGCTTCCATGCCGGCCTGTGCATCGGTGGCCAGGCCCTCGGCCACGAAGGCGTCCAATCGTCCGTTGAGGTCGCTCACCAGCGCATTGATGTCCAACGCGTCCAGGTCGATGAAGGTGGGGTCCACGTTGGCCATGCCGCTGATGGCGTTCACTTCACCGGTGGCCGCGGGCATTTGCACATGGTAGGTGCCCGGGCGCAGCCAGAGGTCCGCGCCGGTGTCGCCCACGCGGAGCAGGGCCTTGCGCGTGCCGGTCACCTCAGCTTCCAGCACGGCCTGCCCCAAGGCATCGGTGTGCCCCCTGGCGATCGGCTCCAGGCGCCGGGTAAAGGCATCCATGTACACGTACAGGGTAACCTGTTGGCGGGGTTGGAACGGGGCGTCCACCTGCAGGTGTACCGGGGCCGCGCCCAGCACCAGGCCGATCAGCAGCGGGAAGCAGGCAAGGATCGCTCTCATCAGGGGCGCACGGCCGCAGGTACGAACGCCGAAACATCGGCCTTATTGGCCATCAGCTCGCGCACGATGGTGCTGCTGATGTGCGCATGCTCCGGCAAAGCCGGGAGGAAGACGGTCTCCACGCCACGCAGCGCGTGGTTCATCAGGGCGATGCTGCGCTCGGCGCCGTGGTCCGTGCTGTTGCGAAGGCCCCGCACGATGTACCGGGCCCCCAGCCTCAGGCACAGGTCGGCCGTGAGCCCCTCGAAGGAGATGGCCTCCACGTTGGGTTCGCCTTGGAAGGACTTGCGCAACCAATCCAGCCTTTGTTCCAGGGGGAACATGTAGCGCTTGCTGTTGTTCACCCCGATGGCCACCACCAGCCGGTCGAACAAGGGCAGGGCGCGTTCCACGATGCTTACGTGTCCCGTGGTGACGGGATCGAACGAGCCGGGGAACACGGCGATGCGCGGTCCGTTTGCTAGTGCGGTGCTCATGGTGTATCGGCTTTCGGAGTGAAGAAGCTGAAGTGGATGTTGCTGTACTTGCGGCAGTGATCGAACCAGGGGTCCGCGCCCAGGTCCAGTTGCTTGTAGTGCTCGATCAGCAGCAGCCCGTCCGGTGCCAGCAGCCCGCTGTCGCGGACCAGGGCAGGGAGGCGTTCGGTACCGGGCATGTGGAACGGCGGGTCGGCAAAGACCACGTCGAACGGTCCCCGGGCCGTGGCCAGGTAGTGGAACACGTCGGCCTTCACCAAGTGCCAATTGGTGATGCCCAGTTGCCGGGAGGTGCGCTGCAGGTGCTTGTACAGCACGGCATCCTGTTCCACGCCGGTCACCTCGAGGGCACCGCGGCTGAGGAATTCGAGCGAAATGCCCCCGGCCCCGGCGAAGAGGTCCAATACACGGATGCCATCCAAGGCGATGGAATGCTGGAGTATGTTGAAGAGGGCTTCCTTGGCGAAGTCGGTGGTGGGCCGCGCCGTGATCTGCTTGGGCGGCAGGATCCGTTTGCCTTTGAAGCGGCCGGCTACGATGCGCATGGGTACTGTTCGATCAGTCCGGTCCAGTGGTATGCATCGGGGATGGCCAGTTGAGCCAGGGCGGGATCCCCGGTGCCCGTGCTGGGCAGCGGCCCATGGGCGAAGTAGTTGGAGAGCAGGTGCTCCTCACTGGCGGCAAGCTGGGGGCCGCCGGCGCGCAGGCTTGTGGTGTCCGGCGACAGCCCGCATTCTTTCAAGGCGAAGAGGGTGTAATAGAGCACGTCCTCCGGTGCGGTGGCGTAGTAGGTGTTGCTCAACAGCAGCCGCCCCTTGTCGGCCAGCACCAGGTCCAGGCGCGTGGTGGTGCGGTGCAGCACGGCCACGGGGCCTTCTGCCGATCGGGACAAGCCATGGTTCACCAAGGTGCCTTGCAGGGGAAGCGACCGGGCCCCGGGAAAGCGATCGAGCAGCTTGCGCTCGGCCTGTTCATCGTGCAGGTAGATGCATTGGGCGCCCAGGCTGCCGATGGGTTCATCGCGAAGCAAGCCGGTGGGCACCGTGCCGTGCACCAGCTTGAGGTGCTGCAGTTCGGTGCCGGGCACCAGGGAGCTTTGGGGCACCAAGGTGCTGATCTCCGGCATGGCGGTGAAGGAAACGCTGGCCGGTTTCGTGGGCAGCTGTTCCAGCAGCGGCAGGTGCTCGCCGCCTTGTGAGACCAGGCCCATCACCAGCCCGCTGGCGCGGTCATGCACGCACCACGCCTGCAGGCCGGGGGCCAGCCAGCAGCTCAGGTGCCAGGTGTGTTCCCGGGCCGGGTCGTACCGCGGATGGAAGGTTTCGATGAGCATGGAGGGGAAACGCTTGGCGTGAACGTCACAAAGGAACTACGAACAGCGGCAATCCGCGTGGTTCGCACCGCGCAGCCGAACTTCGCGGATCATGGAAGGCTTGCCCCAACTGCTGATGGCCCGCCTGGGCCATGCCCCCACCGCAGGCCAGCACCGCGCCATCCAAGCCTTGGGCCGCCTCTTGGCCACGGAAAAGCCCCGGGCCACGTTGGTGCTGAAAGGGTATGCCGGTACGGGCAAGACCACCTTGGTGGGTGCCTTGGTGAAGGTGCTCCAGGAGCAGCGGCGTCCCGTGGTACTGCTGGCGCCCACCGGCCGCGCCGCCAAGGTGCTCAGTGCGTATGCGGGCGCCGCGGCCAGCACCATCCACCGCCGGATCTACCGCCTGGCGGCGGACGGGGATACGGGCTTCGGCGGCATGTCCTTGGCGCCGAACCGGGAGCAGCAGGCGCTCTTCGTGGTGGACGAGGCCAGCATGATCGGTAGGGGCGGTGGAGGGAGCTTCGACCGCGACCTGCTCACGGACCTCTTCGAGCATGTCTTTGCCGCGCCCGGCAACAAGTTGCTGCTCATCGGTGACCCCGCGCAGCTGCCCCCGGTGGGCAGCGCACAAAGCCCCGCGCTGGACTGCGGGGAGCTGTCGGCACTGGGGCTGTTGCCCGGCAGCATTGAACTGACCGAGGTGGTGCGCCAGGCCGGAGCATCCGGGATCCTGGAGAACGCCACGGCCTTGCGCGCCACCTTGGCCCGCATGACCGGGGAGGCGGGTGCTGCCCCTGAAACGCCCGCGGCGAAGGTGATCCCGCAATTCATCACGGGCCATGCCGATGTGGTGCGGGTCGGTGGCCATGACCTGCAGGATGCCCTGGAAGAAGCCTACGCACGGCACGGTGATGAAGAGGTGTGCCTGATCTGCCGCAGCAATAAGCGCGCTTACCAATACAGCCAACAGGTACGTGCCCGGATCCATGGCTTCGAGGAAGAACTGGAGGCCAACGACCGCCTGATGGTGGTGAAGAACAACTACTTCTGGGCAGCGCAGGAACAGGGCGCCGGTCCGGGTTCCTTCAATCTGATCGCCAATGGCGAACAAGTGACCGTGCAGCGCGTGCACCGCACCGAGGAGTGCTACGGACTCCGCTTTGCGGACCTGTCCATCGGCTGGTGGGACGGCCTGGCCGATCGCGAGCTGGAGGTGAAGGTGATCCTGGACGTGCTGGCCGGCGAGGGGCCCGCGTTGCCCGGCCCGCGCATGCGGCAGCTGGCGCAGGATGTGCTCGCAGGCATTGAGGCACCCTCCAAGGGCGAACGATTCCGCCTGTTCAAAAGGGATCCCCACGTGAACGCCTTGCAGGTGAAGTATGCCTATGCGGTCACGTGCCACAAGGCACAGGGCGGGCAGTGGAAAAGCGTTTTCGTGGACCAAGGCCATGTGACGGAGGACATGATCGACCGGGAGTATGTACGCTGGCTGTACACCGCCGTTACGCGGGCCAGTTCGAAGCTGTACCTGCTGAACTTCCACCCGCGATTCTTCGGCGAGGAGGAGTAGCCCGCCGATCAAGCGGCCACCACGAGCAACTGCGTGATGGGCGCTGCGCTGGCCAGGCTGATCAGGTGGTGCGGCCCGGCCGTGAATGTCCCCACGTGGTATTCCGGCGCGGCCAACCGTGCGAAGGCGGGGTGCGAGATCTGCATCCGGTTGTGCGCGCCGTTCACCTCCAGGCTGTGCAGGTCGTCCATCAAGCCCACTCCACAGGCCTTCAGCACCGCTTCCTTGCGGGTCCACAGCTCTAGAAAGCGCCGCTTGCCATCAGGGGCTTGCGCAATGCTCTCCACTTCCGGCGGCGTGAAGTAGTGCCCGGCGACCCGCTCATGGTCGGTGCTGCGGTTCAAGGTCTCGATGTCCGCGCCCACCGGGCCGCAGGCCACCGCCACCAGCACGGCATCCTTGGTGTCGCTCAGGTTGAAGTGCACGGGGTGGCCCGCCAGGAAAGGCTTTCCGAACTCGCCGCGGTGGAACAACAGGGCCTCCGGGGGTTGCTCCACGTGGCGGCCCAACACTTCCCGCAGCAGTCCATGGCCCAGGATGAAGCGCGCACGGTCCTGCGCGAAACGGAACCTTGCGGCGCGGGCGCTTTCATGTGCATCCAGCAACGGCAGGTACCGTTCCATGCGGTGCGCCAGCGTGGCCAGGGTGCTGAAGTACAAGTAATGGCCCCCCGCCCGCAACGGTGGCGGCTCGGCCCCGCTGATGGTGGCTTCCGTGGGGCCGGTGCAATGGACCACGAGCGGGCGCAGGGAAGGCATGTTCAAACGGCTTCCACGGCGATGCGGCTCACGGCGCGGTCTATGCAACGGCTCAATTCCCGCACCAGCAGCGCCACTTCAGGGTCCTTGATCAGGCTGTAATGGTCTCCGGGCAGCACGTGCACGTCCAGGTGGCCGGTCACCAGGTCGGCCCAGCCCATGTCGTCCGTGCCTTGTGTCCCGGCCGCTTTGAACACGGTGACCGGCCCGTTGTACGGCTTGGGCCGGTAATCCATGATCGCCCGGTTGTAGTTGTCGATGATGTGGAAGTGCTGCAAGCGGTGCGAACGGATACGGCCCTTGGCCAAGGCGCGCTCCACCAGGTTACGCATCACCACGCGCTTGATCGGTTCATGGAGCTTCTCCTCGAGTTTCATGTTCTTCACGAAGATGTCGGGCGCGGGCATGTCGAACAGCGCCAACAAGGGCACCTCATGGCCGGCGGCGGTGAGCTGCTGGGCCATCTCGTACGCCACGATGCCGCCGAAGGAGTAACCGCCCAGCAGGAACGGACCTTCCGGCTGCACGCTGAGCAGTTCGTTGGCGTAGTGCCTGGCGATGCCTTCCACGCCGTGGTGCTCGAAAGGTGCACCCTGTTCACCTTGGTGGAAGAAGGCGTAGTAGGGCTGGTCCTTCCCCAGGTGGCGCATGATGTGGTGGTTGGCCTCATCGCCATGCACGCAGAAGAAGGGCATGCGGCTGCCTTCCGGCTGCAGTGCGGCCAGGTTCTTCAGGCCCGCCGGGCCTTCCTTGCCGTGCACCAGTTTGGCCAAGGCGGCCACGGTGGGCGCCTGGAAGAGGGAGTTCAAGGGCAGCCGTTTGCCGAACCGTTCCTCCACGCGGGCCAACAATTGGATGCCGATGAGCGAGTGCCCGCCCAGGTCGAAGAAGTTGTCATGGACGCCCACGGTGGGCACGCCCAGTGCTTCCGCCCACAGCTTGGCCAGCAGTTCCTCCTTGGCGTTGCGAGGCTGTACATGCCTGGTGTGCATCACTTGCGCGCGATGCTCGGGCATGGGCAGGGCCCGCTTGTCCACTTTGCCATTGGCGGTCAACGGCAGCTCGGGCAGGATCACGAAGGCCGTGGGCACCATGTGGTCCGGCAGGGCGGTGCGCAGGTGGTCTCGCACGATGCGGATCAAGGCTTCCTGTGCTTCCACTTCTTCGGAAAGACCTGCCGCGTCCACCGGCACCAGGTAGGCCACGAGTTGCTTTTCGCCGGGCTGGTCATTGCGCGCGGCCACCACCCGGTCCTTCACGGCGGTCACTTGGCTGATCGCGCTCTCGATCTCGCCCAGTTCCACGCGGAAGCCGCGCACCTTCACCTGCCCGTCGGCCCTGCCCAGGAAGTCGATGGTGCCGTTGGGCAGCCAGCGCGCCAGGTCGCCCGTGCGGTACAACCGGGCGCCCGGGGTGTTGCTGAATGGGTCGTCCACGAACTGCATGGAGGTGAGCCCGGGTTGGTTCCAGTAGCCCAGGGCCACACCGTCGCCACCGGTGTACAGTTCACCCTTTTCGCCCACCGCCACCGCCTGCATGCGGTCATCCAAGAGGTGTACGGTGGTGTTGGCAATGGGCTTGCCGATGGGCACGCGCACCTGCAGGTCATGCTCCTCGTTGATGGCATGGCAGCAGGTGAAGGTGGTGTTCTCCGTGGGGCCGTACCCGTTGATGAGCACACCAGGGCCCAAGGCGCGCAGGGCGCGCCTTACATGGGGCACGCTCAGCACATCGCCGCCGGTGAGGATGTGCTTGAGGCCGCGCATCCGTTCCAAGTGCTCATCCACCAGCAGGTTGAAAAGTCCTGCGGTGAACCACGCCGTGGTCACCTTGTGTTGCCCGATGGTGTCGATGATCTCCTGCAGGGTGGGCTTCTGCTGGGGCTGAAGTACCAAGGTGGCGCCGTTCAACAAGGCACCCCACAGCTCCAAGGTGGAGGCATCAAAGGAGATGTTGGAGAGTTGCAGGAAGGTGAGGTCCGGGCCGAAGGGCAGGAAGTTCTGTCCGCGCACCAGGCGGATCACGGCGCGATGCGGCACCACCACGCCTTTGGGCCTGCCCGTGGAGCCGGAGGTGTACATGATGTAGGCCGCGCCCTCCGGTGTGCCCAAGGGGGGCAGGTTGGCGGCAGGGGTGTCGGGGGTGTCTTCCAGGATCAGCAGGTTGGCTCGGTGCCGGGGGAGCGCCGCGGCCAGCGGGCGTTGCGTGATCAACACGCGTACGGCCGTGTCCGCAAGCATGTACGCTAGGCGGTCGGCCGGGTAGCTGGGGTCGAAGGGCACAAAGGCCGCGCCGCAGCGCAGAATGGCCAGCATGGCCGCGGCCATGTCCGGGCAGCGTTCGGTGCACAGGCCCACAGGGTCGCCGGGTTTCACGCCGGCGGCCAGCAGTGCCGCGGCCAGCGAGAGCATGCGGCGGTGCAGGCGGCCATAGGTCCAGCTTTCCTCGCCGGCCTGTATGGCGGTGCGTTCGGAGTAGGTCGCCGCCACCTCGTCGAACAGGGCGTCCATGCCGTGTGCACGGGGTATGGACGTGGTGGTGCCGTGCCACTCGGCGGCGGGCAGCAGTGATCCGTTGGCCGGAGCAGCTTCTTGCGTCAATAGCTTGATGGGGCGCGCGCCATCGGCGATGATGCGCGAGATCACCCCGTTGAGCTGCCACATCCAATCGAAGATCGTGGCGGCGTCGAAGAGGTCCGTGTTGTAGCTCCACTCCAGGATGAGCGAGTCCCCTTGGCCGGTGGCGTTCAAGAAGAGCTCGAAGTTCTCGTAGTGCCGCGGATTGCTGATGAAACGGTGCGCCAGCCCGGCGAAGGCCACGCCGTCATCCATGTTCATGTCGATGTTGAACACCACCGGCACCAAGGGGATCCGGCCGGGTTCGCGCGGCACCTTCAGCTTCTGCACCAAGGTGCCGAAGGTGTATTTCTGGTGGTCGAAGGCGTCGAGCACCTGGCTGCGCCGTTGTTTCAGATAGGCATCGAACGAAAGGTCCTCGTCCACTGTGCTGCGCAAGGCCAACAGGTTCACGCAGTGCCCCACCAAGTGCTTCATGGCAAGGTCGCTCTGCCCGGCGGCGGGCAGGCCGGTGACGATGTCGGTGGAACCGGTCAGCTTGGCGAGCAGCACCTCGAAGGCGCTGAGCAGCGTGGTAACGAAGCTGGCGCCATTGCGCGTGGCCACCCCGCGCAAGCCGTGCACCAAGTCCGGGTCCAACGGCAGGTCCAGCCGGTGGCCGTTGAAGGTCTTGCGCGCTGGGCGTACACGGTCCGTGGGCAGGTCCAAGCGCGGGATCGGACCCTTGAACAGCTCGGTCCAATACTGTTCCACCGGAGCGTGTGCGCTGCTTCGTTGGAAATCCAGGGTGGCCAGCACGTATGCGCTGAAGGGTACGGCCGGCGGCAGCAGCGGTTCGGTGCGGGCCGCGTGTGCGCTGTAGAGTACGCTGGCCTCGGCCATCAGGATGCCCAGGCTCCATCCGTCCAGCACGGCATGGTGGCCGCTCATGCGGAGGATATGTTCATCCGGGGTGGTGCGGATGAGCATGGCCCGGAACATCGGACCGGTGCCCAGGTTGAAGGCCTTCCGCATGTCCTGCTCGGCCAGTTCAGCCAAGCGGATGTCACGTGCCGGTTGGTCCAGGCCGCCAAGATCATGGAAGGCGAACGCCAGGTCCATGCGTTCCAGCACCACCATGCGCATGCCGTTGGCGCTGATCACGCTGCGCAGGCTCTCGTGCCGGGCCACCAGGTCCGTCAAGGCCTGTTCCAGCGCAGGCCGGTCCATGGTGCCGGTCAGTATCAGGGATACGCTCTCCACGTAGGCGCAGTTGGCGTCATGGCCCATTTCCGAGGCGGCGAACACCTCCATTTGGGCTTCGGTGGTGGGCATGGTCCGCAGGATCGCCGGCCCGCTGAACGGGTCGTGGTCCACCGGGACTTGCTTCACCTCCGGAATGAAACTCTCCATGCGTTGTCGGATCTCCGTAGGTGGAGCTTCACTTATTGGGTTTGAACATCAGGGACGAGCATCAAGTATTTGCCGTGCCGGCCGGGATCAGGCATGAACCAGGCCGGTTCGCCGGTGGGGGTGCGCCCCAACCGTGCGCCTTGCAGCGGGGGGGCACCGGCCTCTTCCACTTGTTCACGGGCGCGCCGGGCCTGGCCGTTCAACGTGCTGTTCACCACCTCGATCGGGTAGGTCCGCTCAGGCATGAAACCGCTGCGGCGCAGTTCATGGCACGTACTTTCAAGTGCTTGCAGGATGAATTCCACGTCTGCCGCCGTGTGCGCGGTCGTGAGGAAGTGCGGGAAGTCCAGTACATGCACACCGTGGTGGCGCATCAGCATGAAGAAGAACTCGGTGTAGTTGACGCTGTCGTCGTACTTGGTCTTGAAGGCACTGCCGAAGTTCACCCAGCGGTAGGGGAGCTGGTACTGGTCGAAGAGCGCGTTGGCGCGCACCACCATGCGCTCGGTCATTCCGTTCAGGCGCTTCTGCAGCTCCGGCCCTTCGTTCTTCATGAAGAGGAGCGAGGCCTTCATCGCGGCCAGCGTCAGCGGGTGGCGCACAAAGGTGCCTGCGAAATAGGTGACGCCTGCCTCGGGCACGCTGTCGTCGCCGAACCGCCAGTCTCCGCCGTCCAGCGCGTCCATCCAGGGGCGGTTGCCGATCATGGCGCCGATGGGCATGCCGCCGCCGATCACTTTGCCGTAGGTGCCGATGTCGGCCTTGATGCCGAAGAGGCCCTGCGCCCCGTTCCGGTGCATGCGGAAGCCGGTGATCACCTCATCGAAGATCAACGCCGTGCCATGTTCCTTGGTGATCCTGCGCACCTCGCGCAAGAAATCCACGGGACGGAATTCCATCCGGCGGCTCTGCACCGGTTCCACCAGTACGGCGGCGGCCTCGTGGCAGCGCTGCCGGATGATCTCCAGGCTTTCCGGCGTACCGTAGTCCAGCACCAGCATGTTGTGCACGGCTTCGGGCATGATGCCGGGCGCGCCGGGGTAGCTCTTGTGGCTCTTGCTGCCGCGGATGATCACCTCGTCGTTGATGCCGTGGTAGCTGCCGCTGAAGGAGATGATCAGGCTGCGGCCCGTTACCGTGCGCGCCATGCGCATGGCCCCCAGTACCGCCTCCGATCCGGTGTTGCACACGGCGGCACGCTCGGCACCGGTGAGTTCGCACAACAGGTTGGAGACTTCGGCGGCCAACGGATGCATGGGGCCGATCTCCGTGCCCTTCTCCAATTGGTCGTGGCAGGCATCGCGGATGAAGTCGGGCATGTAGCCGAACATCGAGCTGCCGAAGCCGCTGAGGATGTCCACGTATTCATTGCCGTCGATGTCCCAGATATGCGAGCCGCGGCTGCGGTCCACCACCACTTGGTAGGTGAGCTCCTTGGTCTGCGGCTTGAAGCCCGTGACCACCCGCGGGTCCGCCATATGTTCACGGTTGGCCTGCGTGAAGGCCTTGCTCTTGGCGGTCTTCGCCGTGTAGCGCGTCACGAAGTCATCGAACCAAGTGCGTTGTTGCGGGGTGAAGTCATCCACCTTTTCCTTGCTGATGCGCGCTTGTGCGCCGAAGACTTTCTTCAGTTCGGGGGCATCCTCGAGGGCGCTGGGAGTTGTCAGTTGTTGGTTGTCAGTTGTCCGGCCGCCACTGACAACTGGCAACTGACCGCTGACAACCGGTCCCACACCCTTCGCCAGGAAGAAATCCGCCAGCTTGTCCAAGTTCGGCAGCTCTTCGTTCAATTGCCGGAAGCTGATCTTCACGCCGAATTTCTTGCTCAGTGATGTGGCCACCTGCGTGAGGAAGAGCGAATCCAGGCCCATCTCCAGGAAGGTCTCCTCGTTGCCCGCTTCGGCCAGTTCCAGGCCGGAGCTTTCCTCCAGCAGCGTTTTGATCTGCGCAATCAGCTGGTCCTTGGGTTTGAGGTTGGCTTCTATCGCGCTTTCCTCCGATCCCTCCCTTGCCTCCCTTGCCTCCCTTACCTCCTTCTCCCCACTCACCACATCCACAGGCTCCACCCAATACCGTATCCGTTCAAATGCATACGTAGGCAAGCTGAGCCGCCGGCGCTCCTCGCGCTCATAAAACTTCTCCCAGTCGATCGGCACGCCGCACTGCCACAGGCCGCCGACGGCTTTCAGCAACGGGGTCAGTTCAATGCCGTTTCCTGCGGAATCCCCCAGCGAGGAGACAGCGGCTTGCTTCTTCGGATCACTGCTTTGCTGACGGGCCAGCGTGGTGGCGGTGGTGCGGGGGCCTACTTCCAGCATCACGCGGTCCGCATCGCTCCACGCGAATTTCACGGCTTGCGCAAAACGCACCGTGGCGCGCAGGTGCTTGCTCCAGTAGTCCGGTGAAGTGGCCTCGTCGTCCTTCAACCAGTCGGCGGTCACCGTGCTTACGATGGGGATGCGCGGTGCATTCAGCTTCACGCCCTCCACCACGTTCTTGTACGGTGCCACCATCGCGTCCATCATCGGGCTGTGGAAGGCATGGCTGGTCACCAACGGCTTGCAGGTTATGCCGTCTTTCTCCAACTCAGCTTGGAGCTTGGCAATGGCATCATGCGGACCGCTGGCCACGCACAGTTGCGGGCCGTTGTTCGCCGCGATGCTGCATCCGGCGGGGAGTTTCTTCGCCACCTCCTCTTCAGCCGCGCGTACGCTGAGCATGCTGCCCCCGGGCAGGTCTTGCATCATGCGGCCGCGTGCGGCCACGAGCTTCACGGCATCTTCCAGCGTGAACACCCCGGCCAGGCACGCTGCGGCGAACTCGCCGATGCTGTGGCCCATCATCGCATCGGGCTGAATGCCCCAGTGCATCCACAGCTTCGCGAGGCTGTAGTGCATGGTGAAGAGGGAGGCCTGCGTGTAAACCGTTTGCTTCAGTTGCCCGGCAGCCTTCTCTTCTTCCCCGGCTTTCGGGAAGATGATCGCTTGCAGGTCGGTGCCCAGCTCTTTGCTGAACAGTTCACAGCAATGGTCGAAGTGTTGCTTGAAGACGGGCTCGCTGGCGCACAGGTCGCGGCCCATGTTCACATACTGCGAGCCTTGGCCGGGGAACATGAAAGCCACGCCGGGCGCGGTTTCGTGCAACTCACGCGTGCTGATGAAGTTGGTATCCTTGTTGGTGATCGCTTCGATCACTTCGCTGTGACTGCCACCCGTGATCAGGCGGCGGTGCCTGAAGGAACGGCGGCCCACTTGCAAGGTGTACGCAACGTCGGCGAGTGGTGCCTCCGGATGAGAGCCGAGCCACGCGCCGAGGTTCTCCGTCATGGCATCGAGCGAGGTCTTGCTCTTGGCGCTGAGCAGGAAGAGCTGCTTGCTGCGCGATGCGCCGGAAACAGCGGCCACCGGCGGCTCCGCGAGGATCACGTGCGCGTTGGTGCCGCCCACGCCGAAGCTGCTTACACCTGCGATGCGCGGGGTGGCCGTGCGCGGCCAGGCGATGGCATCCTGCGCCACACGGAACGGCGAGTTGGCGAAGTCGATCGCCGGGTTCGGCTTGTCATAGCCGATGCTGGCCGGGATCTGTTCCCGTTGCAGCGCCAGCGCGGTCTTGATCACGCCCGCCGCACCCGCCGCTGCCGTCAGGTGGCCGATGTTGCTCTTGATGGAGCCGAGGGCGCAATGCTGGTTGGCGGTTGTCGGTTGTTGGTTGTCCGGTCCTGACAACTGGGAACCAACAACTGAGAACTGCGAACCCGAACGGAACGCCAGTGTCAATGCCTCAACCTCAATGGGGTCGCCCAAAGGCGTGGCCGTGCCGTGTGCTTCCACATAGGTGATCTGATCCGGTGACACGCCCGCATCGGCCTGTGCCATGGCGATTACCTCCGCTTGGCCGCGCACGCTGGGCGCGGTGAAACTGGCTTTGTCGCTGCCGTCGTTGTTCAGCGCCGCGCCTTTGATGGTGGCGTAGATGTGGTCCTTTTCGCGGACTGCATCGGCGAGGCGCTTCAACACGATGATGCCGACGCCATCGCTGAAGCTGGTGCCCTTGCCTTGCGCGTCGAAGGTGCGCGTGCTGCCGTCGGGGCTGTACATGCCGCCGTCGTTGTACACGATGCCGCTGTTGATCGGCGCGGTGATGGCGATGCCGCCCGCCAAGGCCATGTCGCACTCCCCGTCGCGCAGCGCTTTGAAGGCCTGCGCGATCGCCACCAAGGAAGTGCTGCACGCGGTGTGCAGGCTGATCGCCGGTCCGCGCAGGTCGAACTCGAAGGCCAGGCGCGTTGCGATGTAGTCTTTCTCGTTGGCCGTCATCACGGCGAAGTCGCCCACCTGCTCGATCAGCTCGGGGTGGCCGATGACGTTGCGCGTGTAGTAGGTGTTGTTGCCCATGCCGGCGTACACGCCGATCAGGCCCGCGAACTGCGCGGGGTCGTAGGCAGCATCTTCCAGCGCGGCCCATGCCGTCTCCATGAACACCCGTTGCTGCGGGTCCATCAGCGCGGCCACCTTGGGGTTCACGCCGAAGAACGCCGCGTCGAACTTGTCGGCATCGCGGATCACGCCGCGTGCCTTCACGTAGTCGGGGTCGTTGCGCAGCTCAGCGGGGATGCTCGGGTCCAGCTCATCAGCCGCCCACATGCTGATGCTGTTCTTCTTGTTGAGCAGGTTCTCCCAAAGCTGCGCCACGTTCTCCGCGCCGGGGAAGCGGCCGCTTAGGCCGATGATGGCAACTTCACCCTTGCTGCTGCCGTACTCCAGTCCGGCCCGTTGTATGCGCGCTTTCGCCATCTCGGCCGGGGATACGGTACTCCCATCACCTTCCAAAAACGCTCCGCACGCCCGTATCGTTGGGTGCTGGTACAGTTTCACGATCGGCAGTTTCAGTCCGTGACCTTCAAGTTGCGCCACGCATTGGATGCTCAGCAGCGAGTTGCCGCCGAGGTCGAAGAAGTTGTCATCGAGGCCCACGCGGTCGATGCCGAGCAGGTCTGCCCACACGGCGGCGAGCGTTTTCTGCACGGCGGTCTGCGGTGCGGCGTAGGCCACGTCCAGATCGGGGCGTTTCACATCAGGGATGGGCAAGGCCTTGCGATCGATCTTGCCGCTTGGCGTACGCGGCAACTCCTTCAAGGCCACGAAGGCCGAAGGCTGCATGTAGTCGGGCAGGAGGGAAGCGAGGTGCTTGCGCAGCTCGTTGGTGCTCAATTCCGCTTTGGCGACGTAGTAGCCGATCAGGCGCTTCAGGCCCGGCCGGTCCTCGCGCACGGTGGCCACGGCCTGTTCAATGGAAGCATGCTTTTCCATGGCCACCTCCACCTCGCCCAGTTCGATGCGGTAGCCGCGCACCTTCACCTGCCCGTCGATGCGGCCTTTGTAGTCGATCTCGCCGTTGGGCAGTTCCGCTACACGGTCACCGGTCTTGTACAACCTTCCGCCGCTGACGAAGGGATCCGCGAGAAAGCGTTCGGCGGTGAGGTCGTCACGGCCGATGTAGCCCTGTGCCACACACGCGCCACCGAGGAAGAGTTCACCCTCCTCGCCTTGCTTCACCGGCTTCATCTGCGCGTCGAGCACATGGAGCTTCACGTTGTCGATGGCCTTGCCGATGTTGGGCAGCGCGGGCCAGGTGGAAGGGTCGCCATGCAGTTCCAGCTCGCTCACCACGTGGCCCTCGGTGGGGCCGTACTGGTTGCAGAAGCGGCAGCCGGGCAGTTGCTTGAACAGGTTGATGATCGCCGGGGTGATCTTCAGTTGCTCTCCGCTGGTAAAGACTTCCTTCAGGGTTGACGGCACTTCGCCGGTGCGTTCCACGGCCTCGGCCAGGTATTGCAGCGCCACGAACGGCACGATGATGCGGTTGATCTGTTCGGCGATGAGCTTCCGCAGGAGCTGCGTGCTGTTGAGGCGGTCCTCATCGGTGATCAGCACCAGGGTGCCGCCTTGTGCGAAGGTGGTGAAGATCTCCTGGAAGCTTACGTCGAAGCTGATGGGCGCGAACTGCAGGGTGCGGTCGCCGGGGCCGCAGACGCTGGTGCGCAACTGCCACCGGATCAGGTTCAGCAGAGGTGCATGGTGCATGGCCACGCCTTTTGGCCGGCCGGTGCTTCCGCTGGTGAAGAGCACGTAGAGCAGATCCTCCGCAGCGGCAGGGGAGGGGCCTTCGAACGCAGGTCCGTTCTCCAGGTCGAAGTCTTCCACGAGGAGCACTTTGGCGTTCGTGCCTTTGAACAAGTGCTGGTGCGCCTTGCTGGTGATCACCGCGGAAGGCTTGGCGTCCGCCAACATGCCGGCGATGCGTTCCGCGGGGTAGCTGGGGTCGATGGGAACGTACGCGGCACCGGCTTGCACGACGCCAAGGACGCTGATGATGAGCTCGGGGGAGCGGTCCAGGCAGAGGGCTACACAGGCGCTTCTGCCAATGTTGTTGAGCAGGAGCTGCTGGGCCGCCCGTTGCGTGGCATGATGGAGTTCAGGATAGGTGATGCGCTGGTTGCCGGAAACAAGGGCTGCGCAACCGGGTCTCTGTGGATCGTGGAACAGGTCGAAGAGGGAACCATGGAGTTCCCTGCGCTTCGGCGTGTCTTGTTCGGATTTCATTGAAGGAGAGAGGTCAAAATTCCTTTATACGATGCGGTGGCGCAAAGGTTGGGGGCGTTTGGTGGGCAAAAAACCCAATTCGGTGGGTGGTTCTTTGATGCTTGTCGTAAAGATAGCCTCGTTTGTCGATACTCCCTGGTCGTGTTGTCCTCTTGCGCGGCGGCCCATCAGAGGCTGTGGATCCAGGATGAATAGGACTTCGCCGAGGAGCGAAGGTTGAACCAGACGCACCCGGGGACCGATCCCGATCGGATGGAGCGGCACCTGGTCGCGCTGGCCGCTGGGGCACCTTCCAACGCCGATGCCGGGTTGGTGAAAAGGATCGGGCCGTTGATGGGCTGGTGGGGGTGGTTCATCGGATCCTTGATCGGCATACGTAACCGCACCGCCGGATGATGCGCTATAACGGGGCCTGTGACGGTGGGCGTATGGTGCGCTCCGCGCTCCGCCACCAGCAGGAATCCCCGCGTCCGATGAATCGTCTTCTTCCCCTGATCGGTGCTTGGTCGATCTCCCTCGGCATCTTGGCTCAAACGCCTTCGCAGAAGGAAGCCGTGGAACTGGCCGCCACAGTGCAGTCCTCGCCGCCACGGATCACCCTTGCCTGGCCGGCCTTTGCAGGGGCCAATAACTACACGCTCTACCGCAAATCCAAAGCACAACAAGCCTGGGGCAACAGCATAGCCAACCTCGGCGGTTCCGTGGGCCAGTATGTTGACAATAGCGTGGTGGTAGGTGAGTACTACGAGTACAAGGTGGTGCGCACCGGCGGTGGGACGGGAACCGGTTACATCGCTTCAGGGATCGACCTTCCCCCGGTGGATGACAGAGGGGTGATGGTCTTGTTGGTAGCGTCGAACTTGGCAACAGGACTGACCACCGAACTCCAGCAGCTGGCCGAGGACCTGCGCAATGATGGCTGGGGCGTGATCCGGCACGACGTGCCTGTGTCCATGTCCGTTCCCAACGTCCGCGCCTTGGTGCAAGCCGATTACAACGCCGCGCCGGACCGGGTGAAGGCCTTGTACATCATCGGCCATGTGCCCGTGCCCTATGCCGGCGCCCTGAGCCCGGATGGCCACCCGGAACACCATGGAGCTTGGTCGTGCGACGGATACTATGGGGAGATGAACGGAACGTGGACCGACAATACGGTGAATGCCACCGGTGCCATGGATGCCCGCAACCACAATGTGCCCGGCGACGGCAAGTTCGATCAGAGCGATTTCCCAAGCAGCGTGGAGCTGCAGGTCGGCCGTGTGGATTTCGCCAACATGCCGGCCTTCCAGTCCAGTGAGCTCGAGTTGGTCCGCGCCTACCTCAGCAAGGCCCATGCCTTCAAGATGCGCCAGTTCATACCCCAAGCCCGCGGGCTGGTGTTCGACAATCTGCAGTGGGTGGCAAACCCGTTGGCCGGGTCCGCCTATCGCAACGTTTCAGCGTTGGTGGGCGCCACCAATGTCACCAATTGCTACCCCTATGGGCAGCCCTTCAGCTCCTTCGTGGACGGCCAGAGCTATTTGTGGACCTATTCCAGTGGAGGCGGTTGGTGGGACAACGCCAACAACATCGGAACCACCTCCGGGTATGCGTCCATGGATTTCGGTGGCGTGTTCAACATGTCCATGGGCAGCTATTTCGGTGATTGGGATGTAACGAATGATTTCCTCCGCGCCCCCATCGCCGGCGGGGATGGGCTCACCAGCGTTTGGTCGGGCATGCCCCACTGGTACTTCCAGCACATGGGCATGGGCGACAACATCGGCTACAGCGCTTGGGCCACCATGAACAACCAAACCCTGTACACCCCGCAGAACGGCGGTTGGCAAGGGCCACAGTACAACCGGGTGCATCTGGCCCTGATGGGCGACCCTTCCCTGCGCATGGCCATGGTGCCGGTGCCGTCCGATTTGCAGGTGGGCAACAATGCCGGCCAGGCGGCATTTTCCTGGTCGCCGTCCATTGGGCCCGTGGATGGCTACCATGTGTATGAAGTGGCGCAGGGCAACGGTGCCTTGGTCAGGCTCACCACGGCACCCGTCACGCAAACGAGCTTCAGCAGCGCCGCCGTCCCCTTCGTGAACGGCAAACGGTACATGGTACGCGCCGTCAAGATCCATACATCAAACACCGGTAGGTACTACAACCTCTCCTTGGGCGTACAGGCCACGGCTAGCGGAGCTGACGTCACCGATTGCAACGGCGTGCCCAACGGCCCCGCCTTGCCCGGCACGGCCTGCAACGACGGCAACGCCAACACCACCAACGACACTTGGAACAACAACTGCCAATGCATCGGCACACCGGTAGCGCTGGATTGCAACGGCGTGCCCAACGGTCCCGCCTTGCCCGGCACGGCCTGCAACGATGGCAACGCCAACACCACCAACGACACTTGGAACAACAACTGCCAATGCATCGGCCAAACGATCGACTGTGCAGGCACGCCCGGCGGTAGCGCCTTGCCCGGCACTTCGTGCAACGACGGCAACGCCAACACCACCAACGACACTTGGAACAACAACTGCCAATGCATCGGCACACCGGTAGCGCTGGATTGCAACGGCGTGCCCAACGGCCCCGCCTTGCCCGGCACGGCCTGCA
>JAGPDT010000001.1:27858-130246 GCA_018057455.1 Flavobacteriales bacterium
ACGGCCCCGCCTTGCCCGGCACGGCCTGCAACGACGGCAACGCCAACACCACCAACGACACTTGGAACAACAACTGCCAATGCATCGGCACACCGGTAGCGCTGGATTGCAACGGCGTGCCCAACGGCCCCGCCTTGCCCGGCACGGCCTGCAACGACGGCAACGCCAACACGGGCAATGACACTTGGAACAGCAACTGCCAATGCATCGGCCAAACGATCGACTGCGGAGGCACGCCCGGCGGTAGCGCCTTGCCCGGCACTTCGTGCAACGACGGCAACGCCAACACCACCAATGACACTTGGAACAGCAACTGCCAATGCATCGGCACACCGGTAGCGCTGGATTGCAACGGCGTACCCAACGGCCCCGCCTTGCCCGGCACTTCGTGCAACGACGGCAACGCCAACACGGGCAATGACACTTGGAACAGCAACTGCCAATGCATCGGCCAAACGATCGACTGTGCAGGCACGCCCGGCGGTAGCGCCTTGCCCGGCACTTCGTGCAACGACGGCAACGCCAACACGGGCAATGACACTTGGAACAACAACTGCCAATGCGCGGGCACACCGGTAGCGCTGGATTGCAACGGCGTGCCCAACGGTCCCGCCTTGCCCGGCACGGCCTGCAACGACGGCAACGCCAACACGGGCAACGACACCTGGAACAACAACTGCCAGTGCACAGGCCAACCACTTGATTGCAATGGAGAGCCTGGTGGCGCGGCGGAATTGGATGATTGCGGCATCTGCGCAGGGGGAAGCACCGGCCTGGTTCCAAATGCGGACAGTGATGGAGACTCCGTGCTGGATTGCATGGACAGCTGCCCGGGCATGGCCGATGCGGACCAAGCGGATTTTGACGGTGACGGAATAGGCGATGTGTGTGATAACTGCACGTGGATGTACAATCCGGACCAAGCGGACACCAATGGTGATGGCATCGGCGATGCCTGCCAGTTCGGCTTCTTGACCGGTGTGGGGGAGATGGCCGCCGTGGATCAGGGCTTGTCTGTCTGGCCCAATCCGGCCATCGGCAAGGTGGTGGTCCGTTGCAAGGCGGGGGTGGCCGCGTACATCCGCCTGCACGACCTGGCCGGGCGCATGGTCGATGAATCCAGCTGGCGCGAACAACTGGACTTGTCCAACCTTCCTGCGGGCACCTACTTGATCTCGGCCTGTGACCAGGCTGGCCTGGTGATGGCTTCCACAAAGCTGGTCAAGCTCTGAGCATGGTTCGGCCCACCGGGCATGGGCCGGGTATCTTCCATCCCACGGTGGAGGCAGCGTGTGCGTGCGCGACAGTCAGATCGAGAGTATGCTCAAGGCGCGCATCAGATCGTCCTCCTCGCCCTTGTGGTGCCGCACTGCTTGGTTGAACGCCGTCAGCGTGATCCGCCCATTGATCTCCCCCACCATTTCATTGCTCTTTCCATGGAGCAGGCCTTCCACCGCGGCCACACCGCACCGGCTGGCCAAAACCCGGTCGCGCACCGTGGGGTTTCCTCCCCGCTGTACATGGCCCAGTATGCTCACCCGTGTGTCGTAGTGCACGTACAGCTCCTTCACTTTGCGCGCCACTTCATAGGCACCGCCTTCCTCGTCGCCCTCGGCCACGATCACAATCACCGAGGACTTGCTCCTGGCCGACCGTTCAAGTACGGAGACAAGCTGGGCGATGTCCTGCTTCTGTTCCGGCACCATCACATATTCCGCACCGGCCGCAATCCCGCAGTGCATGGCTATGGCCCCCGTGGTACGGCCCATCACTTCCACGAAAAAGAGCCGGTCATGGGCCGAGGCCGTGTCACGGATCCGGTCGATCAGTTGCACGGCGGTGTTGGTGGCCGTATCGAAGCCGATGGTCAGGTCGGTGCCTGCCACATCATTGTCTATCGTTGCGGGGATGCCGATCACCGGCACGGCCTGTTCGGCCTGGAGCGCCGCCGCCCCCCTGAATGTGCCGTCCCCCCCGATCACCACCAACGCATCTATCCCATGCCGGTCCAGGTTGGACCGTGCCAGGGCCCGGCCTTCCGTGGTGAGGAAGGCTTGGCTGCGTGCCGAACGCAGGATGGTGCCGCCACGCTGGATGATGTTGCTCACATCCCGCACACCCATCGGTCTGATGGCATCCTGGATCGTTCCATCATATCCTTCCAGAATGCCGCTCACCTGTAACCCATAGTAGTGGGCGGTGCGCACCACGGCACGTATGGCCGCGTTCATGCCCGGTGCATCTCCCCCGGAGGTGAGCACCCCCACGTGACCGATCCGTGACGCTGCAGGAGCCTTTGGCATCAGGTGCTGGGCACGGCCCGCCCCTCGAATTCGAAATGGGGAAGCATGCGCTCCTTGATCAATGGGTATTGTGGGCACGTGCGCTCCAAAGCACCACCGAGCAACAACCCCAACAGATAATAGGGCCGGTCTTGGCCGGGGTACCGCCGCAAGAGTTCGATCACCTCGCCTGCGTGTTTGGAGAGAGCCGTGTTCAGGCAAAGCCGCACCGCCAGGTCCAGCTCCCGGTCCGTGCTGTGGCCACTGATCGTGCCCAAGCAACTGCACAGTTCATCGGTCATGGGTGCCGGTGGAGACAACCGTTGGGCGGAGACTTGGTGCGCGGTGGCCAGCAGCGCCAGCGTGATCAGTGCTTTGAACGGGTGCATCAGGCTGCGGAACGGGATAAATGTAGTCACAATGCTGCCCCCCTCACCATGGCGATCGGGGTCTGGCGCGCCCTGCGGGCGTGCTATCCAGAAACAGATGAACCACGGATGGACACGGACGAACACCGATAGGATTTGATAGTTTGCCTATGTTTTGGCCCCTCCATCCGTGGCCATCCGTGGTTCCGGTCAATGTGCGAATGCGCCGCCAGGCTCACGGTTATGACCCGATAGCCATGCCCCCCCTCACGTTGTGGACATGGCCGCGGAAGTACCTTTGGCCGGATGCACCGCGGATCGAAAAGCATGTTCCCGGCCTGGCTGTTGCTGGCCGTCATGCTGTTCTCCACCGTGCCGCGAACGCTCTTCCACCATTGCACCGGAGGTTTGGTGGATCGGGGCTTGGTGGAACGGACCGGAGGGGTGCATGCCAACGCGCATTGCCCCGCGTGTGAAGCTCCGGTTCCCATTGGCTACGGACCAGTGGTACTGCATGTAGCGGTCAAGGAGCCGGTGGGTGTCCTGGAGTTCGTGGCCACCTTCGCTTCCGTTGTGCGGCTGCCCCTGGAGGCCCCGCACCAACGAGGTCCCCCGGCGCTGCCCTGAGGCACCATGGACCGGTGGGCCGATGCCCGCCTGCGCCACAACTGGTGGCACTTCCTCCTTTGCTCCATCCCGGGCCGGTCTTGTGCTTCAGCTTCACCAAGGACGGTGATTGCTTCATGCACCATGGCCCCCATTCGCTTCCTGTTCATCCCATGCAACGATCATTCCTTCCTTTCCGCATACGGAGGCTTGCCGGCCCCGGTGGCGTGCGGCCCTCCGGCCAACGCCTGACCGACTGGCTTGGCCGACTTGCAGGCGGGCTTGCGTGGATCCGCTCTTTCTCCCATTCGCATCTCCACGGGGGCCATGCGCCTGACGGAACGTTGTCCATGGGCCTGCGTTGGCCATGGTTCATGTGCATCACACTCGCCCATGGGGTGCTTGTCGCCCAGGAACAGGCCTGCACCCTGCGGCTTAGCGGGCAGGTGCTGGACGATCATGACCGGTCGCCATTGGGGTTCGCCATGGTGCGCATGGAGCCCACCGGCCGGTCCATGGAAACGGATGAACGGGGCCGGTTCGGATTCGATTCGCTTTGCCCGGGCCCTTACGTCCTGCATCTGGCCCACATGGGATGCGCCCCCGTGGAACGCAAGGTCCTCTTGCGAAAGGATGAAGCGGTCCTGCTCTACATGGAGCACCATGCGGAAATGTTGGAGCAGGTGGAGGTGGTGCGGAAGCGGGCGGATGAACACGTGGGGCATGCCCGGGAAGCACTGGAAGGCATCGACATGGAAAGGGCCTCCGGAAGCTCCATCACGGGAATGCTCCAACGCATCCCCGGCGTCAATAGCCTTTCCAATGGGCCCACCATAGGCAAGCCCGTTATCCATGGGCTTTCGGGAAACCGCATCCTGATGCTCAACCAAGGGATCCGCCAGGAGGACCAACAATGGGGAAACGAACATGCCCCCTTGATCGATCCCTTTTCCACCGACCGCATCACCGTGGTAAAAGGCGCGGCCAGCGTGCAGTACGGCACGGATGCGTTGGGGGGCGTGGTGGTGATGGAACCCGTGGAATTGCCCCGTGAAGCCGGGTTGAACGGGAACCTTGCGGGCGAGGCCGTGCGCAATGGCCGGGGCGGCGGGCTGCACGGAATGCTCGAGAACGCGGTGAAAGCCGTGCCCGGGCTGGCGTGGCGGGTGCAAGCGTCGGGAAGGGCGCGGGGGGATTCCGAGGCGCCGGGATATGTATTGAGCAATACCGGTTTCGGGGAAATGGCCGCGTCGGCCAGTGCGGGTTGGCGAAACAGGCGCTTGAGGGCCACGGCCTATTTCAGCAGGTTCCAACAGGAACTGGGCTTGCTCAAGGCTTCCCACATCGGCAACATCACCGACCTGCGGAACGCCATCAACAGCGATGAACCGTGGTATGTGGCGCCGTTCACCTATGTGATCGATGCGCCCAAGCAAGTGGTGCGGCACGACCTGTTGAAGGCTGAAGCCGCCTATCGCGTAAGCGAATTGGACCAATTGGTGCTGACCTACGCGCGGCAGGTGAACAACCGGGAAGAATTCGATGTGCGGCGGGGAGGGCGATCCAGCATACCGGTATTGGACCTCGTACTGGTCTCCCACACAGCCGACCTGGTATTCAAGCACTTCATCGGCCAAAAGGTGCATGGCCGTGCGGGCATCAGTGCAAGCCACCAGAATGACCGTAATGTGCCCGGAACCGGCGTGCGTCCCTTGATCCCCGACCATGCCCGGGAAAGCGCCGGCGTGTTCGTCATTGAGCACGTGGACCTGGAAGAGAACCTGGAACTGGAAGTGGGCGCGCGCGCGGAGGTTGACCACCTGCAGGTGCGGCGCTTCGACCTGGATAATAACTACACCACGCCGGAGCACCGCTACTTGAACCAAGCGCTCAGTGCCGGTGCGAACTGGGCCCTTCGGGAACACCTGCACGTGCGCGCGAACATCGCCAGTGCCTACCGGCCCCCGAACGTGAGCGAGCTGTACAGTGAAGGCCTGCACCAAGGCAGCGCCTCGATCGAAGTGGGCAACGATGCCTTGAAAGGCGAACGGTCGCTCAATGGCACCTTGGACGTGGAAGGGGAGTGGTTGAAGGGCCGCCTGAGCGCCACGGCCACGCTGTACGCCAACCGCATCGCGGACTACACCTACCTGCGGCCAAGCGGCTATGAACTCACCATCCGCGGGGCGTTCCCCGTGTTCCGCCATGTGGCCACAGATGCCTGGTTGCACGGCTTGGACATTGAAGCCCGGTTCAAGCTCGCACCAAGCTGGACCCTGCGGAACAGGACCAGCCTGGTGCGGGGCCGTGACCTGCTGGAGGATGAATGGCTTTTCCTGATGCCGGCGGACCGCACGGAGAACGCGCTGGTCTTCCACAAGGACAAGTGCGGCGGTTGGAAGGACCTGGAGCTGGGCGCCACCAGCACCTTCGTTCTGGAACAAACACGTTATCCCGCAGGGTTGGATTTCTCCCCACCCCCGGAGGGCTATCATTTGGTGGGCCTTACCGCGAACATCAACCGGCCCACCAAGCATGGCCGCCTGTACTTCGGCATTGAAGCGGCCAACCTGCTCAACACAGCTTACCGCGACTACATGGACCGGTTCCGCTATTACACGGATGCCCGGGGGGTGGACCTTTCCCTGCGCGTGGGCTACAGCTTCGGCGAGGAACCTTGAGCAACACCATGCCGAAGCAAGGGCATCGAGCGTACAGCAAACCGTGGTAAACGGTCCAGCAACCTGAAACCTAAGGGCAAGATGAAAAAAACCAAAAAACAAAGTCCATGAAGATCGACTTGAAGACCGCTCTGTTACTAGTGGCCGGAACGACCGCCCTGACCGCCTGTATCAACGAGGATGATCCGGTAGCGCCCGCACCACCGCCCAATGAAGAGGAAGTGATCACCACCATGCGGCTGCAATTCCTTTCCGCCAACGGGGTGGAACAGAAAACCTTCAGCTTCACCGACAGTGATGGCCCGGGGGGCAACCCACCGGTAACCGTTGCCGACACCTTGACGCCGGACAGTACCTACGCAGTGGCGGTGCTGCTGCTGAACGAAACCGCGAACCCGGTGGACACGGTTTCACACGAGGTGGAAGAGGAAGGTGCCGTACACCAGTTTTTCTTCCAAGTTGGCGGGGCGAATGTGGAGGTGGACTACAGCGATGCCGATGTGAACGGCAATCCGATCGGCCTTTCCACGGAGTGGATCGTCGGGGCGGCATCCAACGGGCAGGTAACCGTTACCCTGCGCCACCAACCGGACAAGGGCGCCCCCGGCGTTGCATCCGGCGAAGTCGCCAATGCGGGTGGGGAAACGGACATTGAGGTGAGCTTCCCCTTGGTGGTGGAGTAATGGCCATAAGTGCGCGGGCCTGGACTCCGGGTCCGCGCATATGCCTGCTACCGGTCGAAGCCATTGGGGAAATGCTCCCGCATGGCCACGATGCCATCGCGCACTTTCTCTTCTTGCTCGCCTTTGAAGGCGGCCAGTTTCTCGGCCAGTTTGTCGTCTGCAACGGCCAGGATCTGCACGGCGAGGATCCCTGCATTGCGGGCGCCGTTCACCGCCACCGTGGCCACGGGTACGCCGGCCGGCATCTGCACGATGCTCAGCAGGGAATCCCAGCCGTCGATGCTGTTACGGCTCTTGATGGGCACCCCGATCACCGGCAAGGTGGTGAGCGAGGCCACCATGCCGGGCAGGTGGGCCGCCCCGCCAGCACCGGCGATGATCACCTTCAGGCCGCGGTCCGCCGCGCTCTTCGCGTAGGCCACCATGCGGTCCGGTGTGCGGTGTGCGCTCACTACGGTCACCTCAAAGGGTACATCGAATTCCTTCATCGTATCCACCGCCTCGCGCATCACTTCCAGATCGCTTCGGCTGCCCATGATGATCCCGATCATTGCATTGGTCGTTTTGAGGTGATCGCGGCGCTCATGGGCACCACCTTCCCGTGGGCTTTCACGATCTCCACCGCTTGGTCCACTTCCTCCTTTGTTGGCGCCACCACCGTCACGTGGCCCATTTTTCTGCCCGTCCGTGTTTCGGCCTTGCCATACAAATGGACGAAGGTGCCCGGCACCTGCAACATGTGCTCAGCGCCCTGTAGCACGGGGATGCCGTTTCCGCCTTCACCCACCAGGTTCACCATGGCGGCTTCACCGTGCATGCGTGCATCCCCGCTGGGCCAGTTCATGTAGGCGCGAAGCAGTTGGTCGTATTGCGAACTGGCGCAGGCCTCTATGGTGAAGTGCCCGCTGTTGTGCGCCCGTGGCGCGGTCTCGTTCACCAGCAGCTCTCCCTCCGGGGTGAGGAACATTTCCACGGCATAGATGCCGGGCGAGCCGAACGCCTCGGCCACCCGTACGGCAAGCTCCTTGGCGCGTTTGGCCACCGGATCCCCGCATCGGGCCGGGGCCAGAAGCGTGTCCACCAGGTTGAGCACGGGATCGAAGACCATTTCCACGGGGTCATAGGCGGTGGTGCGGCCATCGGCCCCGACCACGGCGATCACCGCGAGCTCTTTGGCGATGGGGATCCGCCTCTCCAGCACGAACGGACCATTGAGATCGGCCGCCGCACCGGTGCCGGCATCCACGGGGGCTACGCCTTTGCCGTCATACCCGCCGGTGCGCGTTTTCAGGAAAGCGGGCAACAGCGCCGGGTGGGCTTGGATCTCATCCGCGTGGTCGATCAGCTTGAAGGGTGCCGAAGGGAGCCCGTGCCGTGCATAGAATTCCTTCTGTAGGCCCTTGTCCTGGATGGTGCGGAGCACGGCCGCGGACGGAATGACCGTTTTGCCTTGGCGTTCGAGGACTTCAAGCGCCTCCACGCTCACATGTTCGATCTCAATGCCCACTACCTCCGCCCCGGCGGCAAAGCACAGCACCGTATCGCGGTCGCTGAACTTGCCTTGGACGAACCGGGTGGCCAGCGTGGCACAGGGACACCGAGGGTCGGGGTCCAGCACATGCACCTCCACGCCATAGCGCAGGGCATTCTCAATGAACATGCGGCCGAGTTGTCCTCCGCCGAGCAGGGCGATGCGCCGGGGTTGGTCCATGGCGCGAAGATACCGGCAGCTAGTGTTGCCGGCGGGGATTTTCAGCGGCGCCGGAGCCGCCTGTATTTGAACTGCACCAAGCGTTTGCCGATGGTGAGCTGCAAGGACCGGGCGGAAGGATACTGGGTGCGATCCTCCAGGAGCGTGTTGCTGAGCCCGTGGTAATAGCGCAGGGTAACGTCGAACCCCTCCTGGCTGCCGGCTCCCACGCCGGCATGCACGCCCAGTTCCAGCGTATTCAAGAGCAGGTTCGCATCCTGGCCATCGCTCCGCGCCAGCAACAGGTAGCCGGCCTGGCCACCGGCCTGCAGGCTGAGGCCCCGGACAGGGAAGTATTTGAGGGCCACGGGCAGTACGGCGTGCAGTGTACGAAGCACGTATCGGTTGCCGTCCACTATTTCATGGCTGGCACCGCCCAGCGCGAGGTGAAGTTCGGGCTGGAGTTCCACCCGGCCACCTGCTTTGAGCGGAACGTAGAGGCCCGCAGTTGCACCGGGCACGGGGCGGTAGTTCACCGCTTCCGAATGCCATGTGGCCGCCTGGGGTCCCGCAAGCACGCCCATGCCGGAGCGGATCCGGTACTGGGCCGTGCACAGCACCGGAACGGCGAGCAGGAGCAAGGTGGTAAGCACTAGCCGGTGATGCATGGCAAGTGGATGCGCATGCCTGTACGGCGATCGGGAGGAGAAGGTTTCCCCGGGCCAATGGATGCCCTCGGTGGCTGGTCCGCGCTACTACCGGCCGGCAACAATGAACCGTGCATGGGACCGCCGCTGGCCTTGGCAAAGGACCACCTGGTAGATGCCCGCGGCCATGCCCGCGGTGCCGATCAATGCCTGGTTGCCGTCCACGGGGATCAGCTGCATGGTCCGCCCGGCAGCATCCAGCACCCATACGTATTGGTCACCTGTGGCCGTGGGCCAGGAAATCTCCACACGGTCGGGCAGATGGAGCAGGGTGATGCTTTCCGGCAGGTTATCCGGGATGCCCGTGGGCCCGGTGATGGTAATGCCGTAGTCCTCGGTTTCGCCCCAGGTGAAGTCGAAGCAAGGGTCGGAGGCTTCGGGTTCACCGCTGGCGGCATCGGGGAACATCACGCGCACGCGCAGGATGGTATTGCCCAGCACCGCCGATTGGGGCACGGTGAAGGTGAACGGAATGGTCTCGAACGGGCCGGTGGAGACGGCATCGCCGATCTTCTCGCCCGCGGAAAGTTGGTCGTTGCCGTTGAAATCGATCCAGGCTGCCACCATGTCTTCGGTGTATTCCCCGGTGGTCACTTGCAGGGTATAGCTCACTCCGCGGGCCAACAGTGTGCTGTAGGTGGCGGAATAGTCGTGGTAGGTGGGCGCTTCAGTGGATCCGGACCCGTTGTTCTGGATCGCTCCCAGGCTCACCCCGTCGATGAAGTCGCCGTCGGCCGTGCCGATGGCCGCGGTGGGGATGCACAAGGAGCTGCCCCCGGTGATGGTGATGCCGTAATCCTCCGTTTCACCGTACGCATAGTTGTAGCAGGGATCGGTGTTGGGGGTGGGCTCGCCGGTGTTGTGGTATACACCACGTACGCGCAAACGGGTGCCGCCCACCATTGCCGTGGCGGGCACGGTGAAGTTGATGTCCTGCGATTGGCCTGCGGCGGTGGTGGTGAATTCACCGAGCTTTTCCTGGGCGCTGAAGGTGTTGTCCGCATTGTAGTCGATCCATGCGGCGTAATGGTCCGGGAAGTAGCTTCCGCCGGTGATGGTGATCGTGTACGCACTGCCTTTGGCCAAGGTGGCGGACAAGGACAGGTAGCTGTTGTACGCTGCGCCGGAGGTGGAGCCGGTGTTGGTGTTGTTGATGGAGCCCAGTTCCACACCGTCGATGAAATCACCTTCGGCCGGGCCAACGGCAGCAGTAGGGGTGCAGGGGCCACTGGCGCTACCGCCGCAGCCGTCGGAGGCGAGCAGCGAGGCCCGTACGCCGCTCAACGTGTTGTTCATCACCGTGGCCTGCCCGTTGGTGAACATCACCGGGCAGGTGCTGTAGTCCATGAAGTTCTCGTACTGGGTCAAGGTGCCGCACTTCATCAGGTTGGCATTGCTGCAGCTGAAGGTGGGGCTGTCCGTGGCCGGGGTGTCGCTGATGCCGTCGCCGGGGTTGCAGTTGCCGCTTCCGCTTCCCCAGGGGTGGGGCAGGCCGAAGTAATGGCCTACTTCATGGGCGGCGGTGCGGTCCATGGTGCCATAGTTGTAGTCCAGCACCAGCCCATCGATGTTGGTTCCCACGATGCCCCCTACCGGAAGGTAGGCGTAGCCCGCCGTCACCAGGCCGCCGGTGGCGCCGCTGCTGATGTCGCAGATCCAGATGTTGAGGTAATCGGAGGTGTTCCAGGCCGGTTTGCCGTAAGTGGCGAACTTCATGTCATCGGTCTCCGTGTCCGGGTCGAACCAGGTCTGGGTGGTCTGCGTGCGGGTGATCCCGTCGGTGGAGGCACCGGAGGGGTCGGTGGTGGCCAGGCAGAATTCGATCATGGCGTTGCCGCGGGAGCCCAGGAAAGGGGTGCGTACTTCGTCGTAGTCGTCGTTCAGGGCCTGGTAATCCTCGTTCATCCGCGTGAGGATGTCCTGGACCACCGTATTGGACACGTTCTCGGCCGCGGTGTTCCACACCACGTGCACCACCACGGGCACGGTGCGCACGCTGCCCCGCTCCATGCCTTGTTGCTCCAGGACGCTGGCCGCGTGGGCCAGGTCCGTCTGCAGCCCGTGGTCCTGCATCCAGCGCTCGGTGATGGTATGTGCGGCGCAGTGTTCCTGTGCACGGGCGCACACGGGCAGGATCGCACCGGCCAGCAGCAGGGTGGTGAGCTTGTTCATCAGGCTAAAGTAAGGGGTCGGAAGCGCCCGTGCACGGGGGCTCATGCACACATGCCACGGATGGCCGCCGCCGGGTCGGGTGCATTGAACACGCTGTTGCCGGCCACCAGGGCATCGGCACCATGGGCGGCGATCTCGGCGTAGTTCTGCAGCGAGACGCCGCCGTCCACTTCGATCTGCAGCGTGGCCCCGTGCACGTGGCGCATTTCGGCCAAGGCGTTCAGCTTGCGGAAGGTGCCGGGTATGAAGCTTTGGCCGCCGAAGCCGGGGTTCACGCTCATGATGATCACCTGGTCCAGGTCGCCGAGGATGTCGGAAAGAAGGTGTACCGGGGTATGCGGATTGATGGCCACACCGGCCTTCATGCCTGCCGCCTTGATGGCCTGCAAGGTGCGGTGCAAATGGGTGCAGGCCTCCAGATGCACGGTAAGCCTGTCGGCACCGGCATCACGGAAGGCGTTGATGTAGCGGTCGGGGTCGACGATCATCAAATGCACGTCGAAGACCTTCTTGGTCAGGGGCCTGATGGCGTTGATCACCGGCGGGCCGAAGCTGATGTTGGGCACGAATACGCCGTCCATCACGTCCAAGTGCAGCCACGGCGCCGGGCTGGCGTCCACCAGTTCAACGGCTTGGGCCAAACGGGCGAAATCGGCGGCGAGCAGGGAAGGGGCGATCAGGTGTGCCATGGGCGGCAAAAGTAGCCGGTAAAGCAAGCAGGCCGGCCCTGGAGGGGCGGCCTGCTTGAAGGATGCCCGAAGCGGGCTGCTCAGTCGGTGAGGTAGCTGCGCAGGGCGCGGCCATGGCCGGCTTGTTTGAGGCGGCGGATGCCCTTTTCCTTGATCTGCCGCACGCGCTCACGGGTGAGGTCGAACTTGCGGCCGATCTCCTCCAAGGTATGGGGCTGGTGCCCGGCCAGGCCGAAGTAGAGGCGGATCACGTCGCTCTCGCGCACGGAAAGCAGCCCCAATGACCGTTCGATCTCCGTGCGCAAGCTCTCGCCCAGCAAGGCTTCCATGGGGTCGGGCTGGTCCTCGTTGCGCATCAGGTCATGCATGGTGCCGCTGTCCCCGTCGTCGCGCAGGGGCGCGTCCATGCTCAGGTGGCGGCCGGTGTTGCTCATGCTGGTCTTCACCTCGTCGAGGGTCATCTCCAGGCTTTCGGCGAGTTCTACGGCGGTGGGTGCCCGTTCGTGTTCCTGTTCCAGGCGGGCAAAGGCCTTGTTGATCTTGTTGATGGAGCCGATCTTGTTCAAGGGCAGGCGTACGATGCGGGCCTGCTCGGCCAAGCTCTGCAGGATCTGTTGACGGATCCACCACACGGCGTAGCTGATGAATTTGAACCCGCGGGTTTCATCGAATCGCCCGGCAGCCTTGATCAGGCCCAGGTTGCCTTCACTGATCAGGTCGGGCAGGGTGAGGCCCTGGCCCTGGTATTGTTTGGCCACGGAGACCACGAAGCGCAGGTTGGCCTTGCAGAGGGTTTCCAAGGCCTCGGTGTCGCCTTGTTTGATCCGGCGGGCCAGCTCCACTTCCTCCTGGGCGGTGATCAATTTCACCTTGCCGATCTCGGTGAGGTATTTGTCCAGCGACGGGGTGTCGCGGTTGGTCACCTGCTTGGCGATCTTCAATTGACGCATTCTGGCCATGTTGCCCGGGGAAATATTTCTGTGTGGTGATGCCGTTCAACGCCGGCGGCCATGCGGTGGTTACGGGCGCGGTAAAAGCAACAGGGGCCGTTCCCTGCGGAACGGCCCCTGGCCTTTGCTGTCCTTGATGCGCGATCAATGTTCGCGGCGCGGTCCGCGGTCGCGGTGTTCGCGGTGGGGGCGGTCGCGGCGCTCGCGGCCTTCGCCGGCCATGGCGGGTTCACGCTCCACGTACCCTTCGGGCTTGGGCAGAAGCACCCGCCGGCTCAGCTTCAGCTTGCCGGTGCGGGGGTCCTTGTCGATCACTTGGAATTCCACCAGGTCGCCCTCCTTCAGGACGTCCTCCACCCGTTCAATGCGTTTCCAGTCGAGCTCGCTCACGTGCAGCAGGCCGTCGGTGCCGGGGAAGATCTCCACGAAGGCGCCGTAGGGCATGATGGTCTTCACCTTGCCTTTGTAGGTAACGCCCATGTCGGCGGTGGGCGGGAAGGCGATGGCCTTTACGCGGGCCATGGCGGCATCGATGCCGGCCTTGTTCTCGCTCATGATCTGCACATGGCCGACGCCGTCGATCTCTTCGAGCACGATGGTGGTGTTGGTCTCGGCCTGGATCTCCTGGATCACGCGGCCGCCCGGCCCGATCACCGGTCCGATGCTCTCCTTGGGGATCTGGATGGCCATGATGCGCGGTGCATGCTCCTTGTAGTCCCCGCGAGGCTGGTCCAAGGTCTTCATCATTTCACCCAGGATGTGCAGCCGTCCTGCGCGGGCCTGCTCCAGGGCTTGGGCCAGCACTTCGTAGCTCAGGCCGTCCACCTTCAGGTCCATCTGGGTGGCGGTGATGCCTTTGCTGGTGCCGGTCACTTTGAAATCCATGTCGCCCAGGTGGTCTTCGTCGCCGAGGATGTCGCTGAGGATGGCGTACTTGCCGTCGGGGTCGCTGATCATGCCCATGGCGATGCCGCTGACGGGGGCCTTGATCCGGATGCCGCCGTCCATCAGGGCCAGGGTGCCGGAGCATACCGTGGCCATGGAGCTGGAGCCGTTGCTCTCCAGGATGTCGCAGTTCAGGCGCATGGTGTACGGGTTGTCCGCCACGTCGGGCAGCACGGGCTTGAGGGCGCGGAAGGCCAGGTTGCCATGGCCGATCTCGCGGCGGCCCGGCCCGCGGATGGGGCGGGTTTCACCGGTGCTGAAGGCGGGGAAGTTGTAGTGCAGCATGAAGCGGTCGCTGCGCTTGACCACGGCGGTGTCCACGGTCTGTTCGTCCATCTTGGAGCCGAGGGTGAGCAGGTTGATGGCCTGGGTTTCACCGCGGGTGAAGATGGCGCTGCCATGGGTGCCGGGCAGCACGTCCACTTCGCTCCAGATGGGGCGGATCTCATCGGTGCGGCGGCCGTCCAGGCGGATGCCCTTCTCCAGCACCACGCGGCGCACGGCGGCTTTCTGGGCTTTCTTGAAGTAGCGGTCCAGCATGGCCTTTTTGGCCTTCTGCTCGTCGGTGAGAGTGGCCAGGAAGCTCTCCTTCACCTTGGCGAAGGCGGCCCCGCGCTCGTCTTTGCTGCTGGGGTGCACGGCGATGTCGTAGTACCGTTGGAAGGTGGCGTCGTAGATGGCCTTCTGCAGGTCGGCGTCGTTCTCTTCGTGGTTGTAGGTGCGCTTGGTGAGGCTCTTGGGCACTTCGGCGGCCAGGGCCTCGATCACGCGGCATTGGTCCTTGATGCTGTCGTGGGCCAGCTTGATGCCCTCGATCATCTCGGCTTCGGTCACCTCCTGCATTTCACCTTCCACCATCAGGATGTCCTTGGCGGTACCGGCCACGATCAGGTCGATGTCGGCACCCTCCATCTGGGCGTAGGTGGGGTTGATGGTCCAGCTGCCGCCCTTGCGGATCACGCGTACCTCGCTCACCGGCCCGCTGAAGGGGATGTCGCTCACGGCAATGGCGGCCGAGGCGGCCAGGCAGGCCAAGGCATCGGCGGGGTTCACCTTGTCGGAGCTCATCATGGAGATCTGCACCTGGGTGTCGCCGTGGAAGTCGTCGTTGAAGAGCGGGCGCAAGGCGCGGTCCACCAGGCGGCTCACGAGGATTTCGCCGTCGTGGGGCCGGTTCTCGCGTTTGAAGAAGCCTCCGGGGAACCGGCCGGCTGCGCTGAACTTTTCGCGGTACTCCACCTGCAGGGGGAGGAAGTCGATGCCCTCGCGGGCTTCTTTGGAGGCCACCACGGTGGCCAGCAAAATGGTATCACCGAGGCGCACGGTAACGGCGCCGTCGGCCTGCTTGGCCAGGATCCCCGTTTCCAGGGAGATGGTCCTGCCATCGCTGAGCGTGATGGTCTTTTGGATTCCGGTTGGTTTCATCTGCTTGCTGGCACGCCTTTCGTGCCGGTTGTGTTGATTGGTTTTCTTGTTGGTGCGGGCCGCTGCGGGCGAAGATGGAAAAAGGGCGATCGTTCCTCACGATCGCCCTTATCGCCGGTCAATGGGTTGTGCGTGTTACGGCCCTGGCGGCCTGCGCGGTGCTCACTTGCGGAGGCCCAGCTTCGCGATGATCGCACGGTAGCGCTCGATCTCGTGGTTCTTCAGGTAGCCCAGCAACTGCTTGCGCTTGCCCACCAGGTCCAGCAGGGCGGATTCCGTGCGGTGGTCCTTTTTATTGTTCTTCAGGTGCCCGGTCAGGTGTTCGATGCGCTGGGTGAACAGGGCGATCTGGCCCTCGGCGCTGCCGGTGTTGGTCTCCGAGCCGCCGTGGATCTTGAAGATCTCCTTCTTGGCCTCTTTCGTTGCGATCATGGTCGTGGTAGCTTCCTCTGGTTGGCCGCCCCAATGGCGGTTGAGGGCGCGAATGTACGGTTTTTTCCTTCGCCTGCACGTTGTTGTTCCACTACCTGGCGGCCAAGGGCCCTGTCAGGGGCCTATTGCATGTTCACCCATGGGCAAGTACACTGGCTGCCCTGCCGTGGCTGCCCCCGTGGGAAGGGCTCCTCCGCCCCGATGGCCGGGTTCACCACCTGGCCCGGGGCCTTGGACCGCCGGTGTACCGGCCGGGGGTCATGAGCGGAACAACTGGATGAAGCGGGCGAGCTTCTCCTTGAGGTCCTTGCGTTCCACGATCAGGTCCAGGAAACCATGCTCCAGCACGAATTCGCTGGTCTGGAAGCCCGGCGGCAGGTCGTGCCCGATGGTTTCGCGCACCACGCGGGGCCCGGCGAAGGCCACCAGGGCCTTGGGTTCGGCTATGTTGATGTCGCCCAGCATGGCGAAACTGGCGGTGACGCCCCCGGTGGTGGGGTCGGTGAGCACGCTGATGAAGGGCAGCCGTTTTTGGGCCAGGAGGCTGAGCTTTGCGCTGGTCTTGGCCATCTGCATCAGGCTGAAGCCGGCCTCCATCATGCGGGCACCGCCGCTCTTGCTGATGATGATCAAGGGGCACTTGCGGCGCATGGCGGTATCGGCGGCCATGGCGATTTTTTCGCCCACCACGCTGCCCATGCTGCCGCCGATGAACCGGAAGTCCATGCAGGCGATCACCACGGGCTGGTCATCCAATTTGCCCTCGGCGGCGCGCAGCGCGTCATTCAGGCCGGTGGCCTTGCGGGTCTGGGCCAGGCGGTCGGTGTATTTCTTGGTGTCCTGGAATTCCAGCGGGTCGCCGGCGATCAGGCGTGCGCCGATCTCCTTGAATTTGCCCTGGTCGAACAGGGTGCTGAAGTACTCGGCGCTGCCCACCCGTTCGTGGTACTGGCATTTGGCGCATACCCAGAGGTTCTTGGCATGGTCGTCGGAGGTCATGATCTCCAGGCACTCGGGACACTTGTACCAGAGCCCTTCCGGGGTCTCCTTCTTGTCCTCGGTGGAGGTGGTGATGCCTTGTTTGACGCGTGTGAACCAACCCATCTGTGCTATGTCGGGAAACGAAGATAGTTAGGGGAAATGCGGGGGGGGAAAAGCTGAAAGACGAAAGCTGAAAGACTGAAAACTGAAAAACAGGAAGCTGAAAGAGGAGAAGCTGAAGGAGGAAGCCAACCAACGGCGGATGCGCTTTTCAGTTTTCAGCTTTCCTGTTCTCAAATCTAGGCAATGGTGATTCCGCGGTCCAAGTAAACGTCCTGGATGGCGTTGAGCAGTTCCACGCCCTCTTTCATGGGGCGCTGGAAGGCCTTGCGGCCGCTGATCAGGCCCTGGCCCCCGGCGCGCTTGTTGATCACGGCGGTCTTCACGGCTTCGGCCAGGTCGCTGGCGCCGCTGCTGGCCCCGCCGCTGTTGATCAGGCCGATGCGTCCCATGTAGCAGTTGGCCACTTGGTAGCGGCACAGGTCGATGGGGTGGTCGGTGCTCAGGTCGCTGTACACCTTCTTGTGCGTTTTGCCATAGCCTTTGATGGCGTTGTAGCCGCCGTTGGTCTCAGGCAGTTTCTGTTTGATGATGTCGGCCTGGATGGTGACGCCCAGATGGTTGGCCTGTCCGGTGAGGTCGGCGGCGGTGTGGTAGTCATGGCCTTCGACCTTGAAGCCCGGGTTGCGCAGGTAGCACCAGAGGATGGTGGCCATGCCCAGCTCATGGGCGTACTGGAATGCCTGGGCCACTTCGGTGATCTGGCGCGCGCTTTCCTCGCTGCCGAAATAGATGGTGGCGCCCACGGCCACGGCACCCATTTCCCAAGCGCTTTCCACGGTGCCGAACATCACCTGGTCGAACTTGTTCGGCAGGGTCATCAGTTCGTTGTGGTTGATCTTCACGATGAAGGGGATCTTGTGTGCGTATTTGCGCGCCACGCTGCCCAGCACCCCGTATGTGGAGGCCACGGCGTTGCAGCCACCTTCCAGGGCGAGTTCCACGATCTTGTCGCCGTCGAAGTAGACGGGGTTGGGGGCGAAGCTGGCCCCGCCGCTGTGCTCAATGCCCTGGTCCACCGGCAGGATGCTCATGTAGCCGGTGTTGGCCAGGCGGCCGTTGCCGTACAGCGCTTGGATGCTGCGCATCACCTGGGGCGAGCGGTTGCTCAGGCCGAAGCAGCGGTCGGTGAAATCCGGTCCCGGCAGATTCAGTTGCTCTTTGGTGATGGACTTGCAGCTGTGGCCCAACAGGCTATCCGCATCGGCGCCCAGCAGTTCCTTCATCTTGGCCATGTTCAACGTGTTCATGATCGCTCCCCGCTATGGATTTTTTTCGGGCCGCTAAAGTAGGCCACGGGGCGGTTGGGGGGAAGCCCGGCGGGAAACGCCCCGCCTTTCACCGGTCAGAAGGGATACCCGATGCCCAGGTTGAGGTTGAGCTTGCTGCCGAAGGAGGTGGCCAGCGTGGCCGACTTGGACTGGAAGAGCCAGCGCTGGCCCGTGGGCAGGGAGGGGTCCTTGGTCTGTAGGCCCAGGTCGAAGCGCACCAGGAAGAAATCGAAGTTGAGCCGTGCGCCCAAGCCGGTGCCAATGGCGAGTTCGCCGGGTACGTATTCGGGCTTGAAGCCGCTGCCGGGCTTGGCGGGGTTTTCCTCCAGTTCCCAGATGTTGCCGATGTCCAGGAACAGGGCTCCTTCCAGATAGCCGATCAGCTTGAAACGGTATTCGGCGTTGCCCTCCAACCGCACTTCGCCCACGCGGTCGTAGGCATCCAGGGGGGCGCGGTACGATCCCGGCCCCACGGATCGCGCCCGCCAAGCACGAAGGCCGTTGGCCCCGCCGCTGAAGAAGCTGCTTTCGAAGGGGAGCACTTCCAGGTTGCCGAAGGGGATGCCCACGCCGGCATCCACGCGGAAGGCCAGGCTGCTCTTGGCGTGGATCCGGTGGTGCAGGCGGAGGTCGCTCTCGAGTTTCACGAACTGGGCGAAGCGCACCCCGGCCATGGTGTAGAAGCTGTTGCCGGCGGTGTCCGAGAGCTGGTCCAGGTCGAAGGTTTCATTGATCCCCCGCAGCAGGTTGCCCGATGTTTGGATGCTGGGGACCCATAGGAAGATGTTGCGTTTGTCGCGGGCCACCTCCTGGGTGTTGAGCGTGAGCGAGGCGCGTGCCCCGGCGATCACGTGGTCGGTGTAGCTGTCGCGCAGCACGGCATCGCGCGAGCCACGTATGAACGCCTGGAATTCCGGGCTGATCACCGGGATGCGGATGATGTTGAAGTCGGCCGGATAGACGTTGATGGTGAGGGTACGGCTGCGCCTGAACTCGTACCCGAAGCTCATTTTGGCCAAGGTGCGCGTGTAGTCCGGCCGGCGTTGGTAGTTGTACAGCAGGTTGATGGCGGTTTGCCGCCCCCACGCCCGGGGCCAAGCCTCTTCCGAATTCCAGCAGGGGAACAGGAAGCGGGGAAAGCGGATGGTCACCTCCGGGCCGAGCTCCACGGTGTTGAAAAGCACATCCCGCGTGACCTGGGTGCTGGCCTCTTCCGCGGTGCCTACTTGCCCCAAGGCCTGCTGGGCCTCCAGGCCCAAGGCCATGCGGGCATCGATGGAACCCATGCTGCGCGCCAGGTTCTTATGGCGGTAGCTCAGGCTGAAGGAGGTGCCCAGGAAGCCGCCGCGGTTGGTGCCATAGCCTTCCAGCGCGAAGCCTTGCCGTTTGGAGGGCAGCAAGGTGATCCGGCAGTTGGCCCGGTTGGGCGCCCGGGTGCCGGTGGTGTCGTACATGATGTCCACCCGGTCGAACACCCGCAGGTTGGTCAGGCGGCGGAAGGTGCGGTCATGGGTGGTCTCGCTGTACATCGCCCCGCCCTTCAGCAAGATGCTGCTGTTGAGCGCCTTGGGCCGGTAGGCGGGTTTTTTTCCTGTGAAGAGGAAGGTGTTGGCCTTGTAGGACGTGGTGTCGGGGGGCTGGCGCGGCAAGCCGGGAGCCGGTTGGGCACTGATGTCCACCGTGATGTTCTCCAGGAGGAAGGCGGTGCCTTCGGCGGAGCCCTCCAGGCCGCGCCTGCCTTGGGCCAATGGCCGCTCAAAGAGCAGCTGGAGGTCCACTTCATGCTCGCCCGCGCTGGTGTCCGCGGCATACTGGAGCAGTTCGCGGGTGAAGAAGAGATAGCCGCGCTGGCGCAGCAGGTCGGTGATGCGCGTGCGCTCCTGGTCCAGTACGTCGGCATCGAAGCGCATGCCCGGCACAAGCAGGGAAGCCGACCAGGAGGCTGCCACCAGGCTGTCGATGGCCGGGTCGTCCACGAACCAGTTCGCCGTACAGATGGTGTACGGCCTGCCGGCCGTGATGCGGTATTCCACCTCGGCCTTGGGCTGCCTGAAGGGCTTGCCGCGCTTTTCGGGAAACAGCCAAGGGACGTATTTGGGCAAGAACCGGACGCGGTTGTAATGGACGGTATCGGTGACGGTGGCATCGAAATAGCCTTCCTTGCTGAGGTAGAGGCCCAATTGCTGCACGCTGCGTTCGGTAAGCATGCTGTCCAGCACCATGGGTGCCTCGCCCACATCCTCGCGGAGCCACATGCGGATGGTGCGCGGGCATTCTTTTTCCTTCAGCTTCCTGGGGTCCTTGCCGCGCGCCGCCCGCCTGAGGTTCTTGGCCGCCAGGCTTTCCGCCTGTTCCACGCGCCGGATGGCACAAAGGGAATCCGACCGCTCCTTCACCAGCCTGGTCTTTTCAGGGTCGCTGAAGTTGTAGAGGTGCAGGTACAGGCGCTGCCCCAGCACCTTGCTGTTGGGCTTCTGCTTGAGGATGGACTTCAGCTCATCCGTGCTGAGGTCCTTCGCATCCGAGCCCACCACGTTGCGCACCAGCAGCTGCGCGCCTTGGGGCACCCGCTTGGTGGGGTTGCAGGCGGCCAAGGCCGCAGCCAGGGCCACCACCAACGGAATATGGAGCTTGAAGGAGCGCACGGAGCGGGGCCGGAAGGCTATTTTGCGCGGCGATCACTGAAAGGACCATGCCACAGCGGGCGAAGATATTGGGCAAATGAGCGGAGCAGCCCACGTGAAACGCGTACGTGCGTTGCACCAGCGCAAGTTCCGCGAGGCGGAAGGCCTGTACCTGGTACAGGGCCGCAAACTGGTGCGCGAGCTGCTGGCCAGCCGCCAGGAGGTGGTGCACCTGTTTGCCACCGAAGAAGCCGCGCGCCACCTGGCCGTGGGCCGCGTGGAGGTGCTCCCCGCGCACGACTTGGAGCGCATGGGCACCTTTGAGCAGGGCAACGAAGTGGTGGCCGTGGTGCGCAAGCCCCGGGAGGCGGCGCTGGCATGGCCCGGGCCGAAAGGCTTCGTGCTGGCGGCGGATGATGTGGCCGACCCCGGCAACCTGGGCACGCTTCTGCGCATCGCCGATTGGTTCGGGGCCGCACAACTGTGGTGCTCGGCCGCGAGCGTGGAGGTGTGGAACCCCAAATGCGTGCAGGCCACCATGGGCTCCATCTTCCGGGTGCCCGTGGTGTACGGCGACCTGGCCGCGGCCTTGGCGCATGCGGCCCGCGAAGGGGTGCACGTGTACAAGGCCGAAGCCTCGGGTGCCGATGTGCTCAAGGAAAAACTGGCGCGACCGGCCGTGCTGGTACTGGGCAGCGAAGCGCACGGGCTGGGCAAGTCCGTACGCGAAGTCCCGGGCCGTTCCATCGCGATCCCCGCATTCGGCGGCGCCGAATCGCTGAACGTGGCGGCGGCCGCAGCGGCGCTGTGCATGGAGTTCGCACGGCAGGGCCGTTGAGCGCTGCGGTGCGCCTTGATGAATATCAGGGAATGCCCCTCCTTGGCCACCTACATTCGGTGCCTGCCTTCCAGCACCGCACAACCATGGACAAGCCCGTCCCCAACACGATCACCACGGACCAGCTGCGCGCAAGCGCCATGGCCCGGCAAGCCTTCGCCTTCTGGTTCGCGGACCATGGCCATGTGCGGTCGCCCTTCCCGCAATACCTGCGTGACGAACTGCGGGAGGTGGCCTTGGCGGCGTACAAGCGCTGGCTTTCGCAGCTGGACCCGAAAGCGCAGGAAGAGATGACCGAGGAGGTGGCCTTCAGCAAGTTCGAGGAGTTGATGTTCCATGAAGCCGTTCGGTTGGTGCGCAGCGAGGATGAAGCGCTCACCCTGCGCTTTCCCTTTCTTCCACGCGTCGGCGACCGCATCCATGGCGGTGCCATCGAAGGCCGATCGGGCGACAACATCCTGCGCAAGCGGACCTTGGTGCGCGAGGACAAAGACGAATTCCTGCTGGTGAAAGCCGAGCACATGGCTTCCGGGGAGGAGTGGGAAACGCGGTTCGAACTGCCGTGAAGCGGGGGCGCGACCGGACCTTGCTCAGCGGGGATCGCCCGGCGTATCAGGCAACGTGCCCATCACCACTTTGCGCACCAGCGACCGCAGGAACCCATAGAACGTCGCCGCCCATGCGGCCAGTGCCACGTAGATGAAGAGCTTCGGAATGGGCAGCAGGAATTGCAGGTCCATGGCCTCGGCCATTTCAAAGGTGGCCGCAGTGTACATGCCCAGGGGGAACACGGCCCCCCAGTAGAGCGGATCGTAGGTGAGGGGAAAGCGCTTGTAGGCGTGGCGCCAGATGGCCAGGATGAAGAGCATGGGCACCCACCACGTGCCGGTGACCCAATAGAAAATGGTGAAGCCTTTGAGGAAAGGGAGGGTGGAGAGCAGGAACGGCGCATGGGGCGTGTTGAGGATCAACAGCGATCCGGCCAGGGTGGAAATGGCCATGGCGCCCATGTTGATCCAATACGGCGGGGTGAGGTCGCCGGGGTTGAATTTGAAGAAGGTGTAGCGGTAGAAGATCAGCGAGATCATCCAGATGTAGAGCATGCCCCCCCAGAGCCACATGGCCAGGCTGAAGAAGTTGAGGATGAGCTTGTGGTCCACGTAGTGCACCGAGAGCTTGGCGCTGAGCACGGCCAGGCTTTGGGTGGACACCACCGACAGCAGCCAGGCGCCATTGATGCCTTCGGAGAAGGAGGGCTTCTCCCCTTTGATCGTGAGGTTGGTGAAGACCGTGTAGGTGACCAGCGTCCAGAGCAGCACGGCAACGATCCACAATCCCATGGCGGTGCGGAAGGCATCTTCCAGCAGGATGAATTGGGCGCCCAGCACGGCCGTGGCGGTAGGAGCGGTGAAGAAGCCCATGCCGCGGAGGTGGTCGAAGAGGTCGAGCGCCATTCGGCGCGGAAAGACGAACACCCGGATGAGGGTGAGCACGCAGAGCACGAGGTAGAAGAAGATGTTGGCGGTGAACAGCGGGTAGGCGATCGTGTCCATGCCCATGAAATGGGCCGCGCTGCTCACCACGCCGGTGGCCATCACCATGGCGAAATAGGCCGGTGAAAGGTCGCGCACCGCGTGGAACAGGCGCTGTTTCATGCGGCCGGAAGGGGGTGGAGCGGCCGGTGGCATGGAGGGCAGGCTATTGGGCGGTGCCATTGCTTCGTTGCAGTTTGCCAATGGTGATGCGCATCCAAATGAGCGCGATCATGGCCACCAGGAACAGGAAGGCCCAGCAGGTGGACCACACGCCGGTGGCGTCCAGCAGGTAGCCGAAGAGGATGGGGCCGAAGAAGCCACCGAGGCCGCCCAGCACGCCCACGATGCCCCCCACGGTGCCCACATCCCCGGGGTAGTAGGTGGAAATGTGCTTGAACACGGCAGCACCGCCGATGCCCATCATGGCGCCGATGAGGAATACCAACGCGGAGAAGATCCAACGGTTGGCCTGGAAGTAGATGTGCGTGGTGCCCTTGGCCAGCAGGTCGCCCTTGGCCACGCGGTCGCCAGCACGCACTTGTGGCTGTTGCCACACGGCGGTGGAAGGCATGGGCAGGAAGCCTTCCTCATTGTGGTGGATGCCGAAGCGGATGTCCATGTCCTGGGCGGTCATCAGTGCGTACGCCACGCGGTCCTGGGGATCGGTCTCATCGGCCACCACGATCTCACTGTCGGAGATGGACTGCACGATGCCCGGCCGCGAGGCCATGATACCGCGCCCGGGGGTCTGCAGTTCCACGCGGGGCGGCAACAGGAAGAGCAGGCCCGCCAGGCACACGCCGAACACCCAGTAGAGCACGATGCGCGCCCCGTACTTGTCCGAAAGGACCCCGCCCAGAATGCTCAGCAACCCGGCGGGGAGGTTGAAGGCGGTGGTCATCATCCCGGCGCCGACGATGGACAATGCGTATACGTTCACGTAGTAGGGGATGAGCCATTGGGAGAGTGCCACGAAGCTGCCGAAGACAAAGAAGTAGTACAGGCCGAAGCGCCACACCCGCACTGCCTTCAGCGGCCGGATGAGCTGGCCGAATGACTTGGTGGCCGAGGGGACTTTGTTCTTGGCGAAGACCAGCAGCGCGATGGCCACCAGCACCAGCAGACCCGCATACCACTGTGGAAGGGCGCGCCAATTTTCCGGCGCGGCGTTTCCGTCGGTGAGCCAGACCAGCAAGCGGGGCGCAAACAAGGTGGTCAGCGCGGCGCCTGCCTTGCCGGCGGCGAAGAAGCCCAGGGCCGTGCCTTGCTTGGCCTTGGGGTACCAGAGCACCACGTAGGCCACGCCTGCGGCGAAGATGCTGCCGGCCACGCCGAAGGCGAGGCTCAGCCCGAGGAAGCCGCCGTAGCTGTTGGCATAGGACAACAGGTACAAGGGCAGCGCGCTCAGCAGCAGGATCGCGATCATCACCCACTTGCCGCCGAACTTGTCGGTGAGCAGGCCCACCGGAAGCCGCAACACCGAACCCACCAGCACGGGCATGCCCAGCAGCCATCCGGTTTGCACCGGGGTCCAATTGAAGATGCCGTTGTTGGTGAGGTAGGTGACCAGCACGCCATTGATCATCCAAGCGGCGAAACAGGCCGTGAAGGCCAGTACGCTCAGCAACAACATGCGGTGGGACCTTCCGTCTGCCTGTTCCATGGATGTCAAGTGATCGGGACCGGGGGCCGAAGGAGTGCACCTTCCACTGCAGGGGGGACCCGCTTCGACCACAGCCCAAAGGACGAACAATTGAGTCATTGAAATATGACAGACGTCATACGATAGGCGCGGATGGGGTCAGGTCGATGGCTCCGTATGCCCCCAGGGCCGGTGCGCCGCGATGGATCCTTGCTGGTGGCCGGGCAGCCGGGATGGCCCGGCCCCTTGGATCGCGCGTTGCCGGGTGCCGGTGGGCGCGGTCTATCGCCCCGCCCCGGCTCGGGCGCTCACGGGTTGGTCGTCCAAAAAGGTGATGACCTGGGCCGGCCTCCCGTCCGGCCCGTAGACCTTATGTGGCCCGTTGAGCTTGTCGTTGCGGTAGGTGGAGAGGGTGAGCGTATCGCCCGTGGGGGAGAAGGTGGCCCAGCGGCCGGTGCGTTTCCCGCCGTCGAAGTCGCCCTCCATTTTCTTGCGGCCATTGGGGTGGTACCACGTCCAACGCCCTTGGTTCCGCCCATTCACCGCGCTTCCCGTGCGCTTCAATTGGCCGTTGCCGAAGGTGGGCTGTTCGCGTTGGTTCAAATGATAGCCCAAGGCAGCGGCAATGGCCACCACCACCAGCGTGATGGCCTTGTGCCGGCTGTTGTAGCGGAAGATGGACATGGCCCTGTGGTGCTCCGCTTTCCTCGTCGGCCAAAGGTAGGGGTGGAGGTTGTGCAACGGCTTATTTAGACTGATGATAAAGATGATCTAAGTCATATAAAGTTCCAGAGTGAAGCATACTATTGCCAACAGACGGGAGCCCGCAAGGCCAGGCGGCCATGGATGCCTCCCTTGACATGTCAGCCGGAATTCAACCATCAATCAGCGAAGAATGAACAGATGGACAATGCTTGGTTTGGCGGGAGCAGCAGCCCTGCTCACCAACCCGGCCGCCAAGGCCCAGGACGGTGCGGCGATCTTCAAGCAGAACTGCACCGCTTGCCACAAGATCGGCAAGCGGCTCGTGGGCCCGGACCTCACCGGGGTGACCGAGAAGCAGAGCGAGGAATGGTTGCGCAAGTTCATCCACAGCTCGCAAGGCCTGGTGAAGGCCGGCGATCCGGCGGCCGTGGCCATCTGGGAGGAGTTCAACAAGACACCCATGCCCGATTTCCAGTTCAGCGACGCTGAGCTGACCGCGTTGCTGGGCTACTTGGCCGGCTTCAGCAAACAGCCCGCCACGGCCGGAGCGGCACCGGTGCAGGAAGAAGAGCCGCCCCTGGTCTTCACCGTTGCGGACGTGGAACAAGGCCGTGCCTTGTTCCAGCATGGCATGTCGGGCGGAGGCCCCTCCTGCGTGTCGTGCCACCATGTAGCGGAGCGCGGCGTGATCGACGGCGGCTTGTTGGCCAAGGACCTCACCCACGTGGCGGGCCGCATCGGCGACCAGGGCATCGTGGGCATCCTGGGCGCCCCGCCCTTCCCGGCCATGGCCGCGGCCTACAACGGGCGCACGGCGCTCACCGACCAGGAAGTGCACGCGCTCACCGCCTTCCTGGTGCATGCCGGCAAAAACACCGCCACCACCGGAGCCGGCGGAAAGAACGCCATGTTGCTATGGGGCTCCGCAGGCCTGGTGGTCATCCTGCTCGGTGTGGCATTGACCTGGGCTCGGCGCCTGAGGCGCCCGGTGCGGCATGCCATCGATGAGCGCCAGCTGCGCACCATTTGAGGGAATCGGGAACAAGGGAACATCTAACAAGCAGAGCCATGAGCTGGATCGAGGACATCATTTCACCCAAGACCCGGAAATGGGAGGAATTCTACCGCAACCGCTGGCAGTACGACAAGGTGGTGCGCAGCACCCACGGCGTGAACTGCACCGGGGGCTGCTCCTGGAACATCCACGTGAAGGACGGCATCGTGGTGTGGGAAATGCAGGCCCTGGACTACCCGTTGCTGGAGGAGGGCCTGCCGCCGTACGAGCCCCGCGGCTGCCAGCGCGGCATCTCCTATTCCTGGTACCTGTACAGCCCCATCCGGGTAAAATACCCGCTGATGCGCGGGGCGCTGCTGGACATCTTCCGGGCGGAAAAACAGAAGGCCGGCGGTGATCCCGTGCAAGCATGGGCGAACATCCAGAGCAACCCCGAAAAGCGCAGCCGCTACCAATGGGCGCGCGGCAAGGGCGGCTTCCGGCGCGTGCATTGGGACGAGGTGCTGGAGCTGATCTCCGCCGCCAACCTCTACACCGTGAAGAAGTACGGGCCGGACCGCATCATCGGCTTCTCGCCCATCCCGGCCATGAGCATGCTCAGCTACGCCTCGGGCGCCCGCTACCTGCAACTGATGGGCGGGGTGAACCTCAGCTTCTACGATTGGTACTGCGACCTGCCGTGCGCCTTCCCCGAAGTGTGGGGCGAACAGACCGACGTGTGCGAGAGCGCCGACTGGTACAACTCGAAGTTCATCGTGAGCATGGGCGCCAACCTGGGCATGACCCGCACGCCGGACATCCACTTCTTCAGCGAGGCCCGCCACAACGGATCGAAGACCGTGGTGATGTCGCCCGATTTCAGCATGGTGGCCAAGCACGCCGACCAATGGATCCCCGCCCACGCCGGGTCCGATGGGGCCTTCTGGATGGCCGTGACCCATGTGATCCTCAAGGAATGGCACGCCGACAAGCACACGCCCTACTTCACCGACTACGTGAAGCGCTACACCGATTCACCCTTCCTGGTACGGCTCGACAAGAAAGGGGACCACTACGCACCCGGCAAGCTGATGCGCGCCAAGGACGTGCAGGCATACAAGGACGTCACCAACGGCGACTGGAAATTCCTGATGGTGGATGCCAACACGGGCGGCCTGATCACCCCCAAGGGCACCTCGGGCTTCCGCTGGGATGAAAAACCCGGCAACTGGAACCTCAAGTACGAGAACGGCACCGACGACCAGGCCTACGATCCCGAGCTCACCTTCCTGCACAAGCGTGATGACGTGCTACAGGTGGAATTCCTGGACTACGGCCACCAGCACCTGGCCAAGCGCGGCGTGCCCGTGCGCTACATCACCACCGTGGACGGGGACCGCGTGCCGGTGGCCACCATCTACGACATCACCATGGGCCAGTACGGCGTGGGCCGCGGGCTGGAAGGCGAATATCCCGCCAGCTACGACGACAAGAACGCCGCCTACACCCCGGCCTGGCAGGAGATCTTCACCGGCATCGGCCGCAACACCGCCATCAAGTTCGCGCGGGAATGGGCCGGTACCGCCGAGGCCACCAAGGGGCGCTGCATGGTGATCGTGGGTGCCGCCATCAACCACTGGTTCCACGGCAACCTGATGTACCGCGCCGCCATCATGGCGCAGATGTTCACCGGCTGCAACGGCCGCAACGGCGGCGGCATGAACCACTACGTGGGCCAGGAAAAACTCGCACCGGTCGACAGCTGGGGCACCATCATGAGCGGCAAGGACCACGGCACCGTGCCGCGCCTGCAGCAAGCCCCCATCTGGCACTACATCAACAGCAGCCAGTGGCGCTATGACAACAACCAGGCGGATTACAACAGCGTGCCCAACGACGCTTCACCGCTGGCGCGCAAACACTCCGCCGATTGGGTGCTCATGTCCGTGCGCAACGGCTGGATGCCCTTCTTCCCGCAGTACAACAAGAGCAACCTGGACATCGCGGAAGATGCGCGCAAGGAAGGCGCCCGGACCGAGGCCGAGATCCGCGACTACGTGGTGCGCCAGCTCAAGAGCAAGCAGCTCGAGTATGCCGTGGCCGATCCCGACGACCCCATCAACTTCCCGCGCAACTGGTTCATCTGGCGCGGCAATGCCCTGATGAGCTCCGCCAAGGGACACGAGTACATGCTCAACCACTACCTCGGCACCCACCACAACGACATCGCCAACGAAGTGGCCGGCGACCTGGTCACCGACATCAAGTTCCGCGAAAAGTCGCCCAGCGGCAAGATGGACCTGGTGGTGGACATCAACTTCCGCATGGACACCTCCGCGCTGTATTCCGACATCGTGCTGCCCACCGCCTCGTGGTACGAAAAGGCCGACCTCAACAGCACCGACATGCACTCGTTCATCCACCCGCTCAGCGAGGCCATTCCCCCGGTGTGGGAAAGCAAGACCGACTGGCAGATCTTCCAGGCCATCGCCAAAAAGGTGAGCGAACTCGCGAAGACGCACTTGCCCATGCCCGTCACCGACATCGTGAACGTGGCCTTGTCGCACGACAGCGCCGACGAGATCAGCCAGCCCAAGCTGCAGGACTGGAGCAAGGGCGAATGCGAGCCCATCCCCGGCAAGACCATGCACAAGATCGTGGTGGTGGAGCGCGACTACACGCAGATCCACAACCAGTACATCACCCTGGGCGACGGCGTGGCCAAGCACGGTTTGGGCGCGCACGGCGTGAAGTACGACTGCGCCGACGTGTACGGGGAAATGCTGGAGAAGAAGAACCACGTGCAGGTGGTCAACGGCAAGGAATACCCTTCGCTGCGCGAGGACGTGGAAGCTTGCGACGCGGTGCTCAAGCTGAGCACCCTCACCAACGGCAAGCTCAACCTGCGCGGCTACCAATTCCTCGAGAAGAAGACCGGCCTGGTGCTGGCCGACCTCGCCGAAGGCCTGCAGGCCGTGCGCATCGACTACAAGGACCTGCAGACGCGCCCGCACCGCTACAACACCTCCGCCGTGTGGTCCGGCCTGATGAACGACGGACGCGCCTACGCCGCCTACACCCTCCAGGTGGACCGGCTGGTGCCGTGGCGCACCCTCACCGGCCGCCAGCACATCTACATGGACCACGACGGCTACATCATGTTCGGTGAACACCTGCCCACCTACAAGCCCTCGCCACTGCCCCAGGTGTACGGCGACATCCGCATGACGGTGAACGACGGCAAGGCCAGGATGCTCAACTGCCTCACGCCCCACGGCAAGTGGCACATCCACAGCACCTACGGCGACACCCTGCGCATGCTCACCCTGAGCCGCGGCATGGAACCTTGCTGGATGAGCGAGAAGGACGCCGAGGAGCTCGGCATCAAGGACAACGACTGGGTGGAGGTGTACAACGACCACGGCGTGTACTGCACCCGCGCCTGCGTCAGCGCGCGCATCCCGCGCGGCGTGTGCATCGTGTACCACTCGCCCGAGCGCACCTACACCGTGCCCAAGAGCCAGGAGCGCGGCGGAAGGCGCGCCGGCGGCCACAACAGCTTCACCCGCGTGCACCTCAAGCCCAGCTTGATGGTGGGCGGCTACGGCCAGTTCTCCTTCCACTTCAACTACTGGGGCCCCGTGGGCGCCAACCGCGATACCCACGTGCTGGTGCGCAAAATGGAGAAAGTGGAATTCTGATCGCGCCGAAAGCACCACCGACCCGTGGAGGAAAGCAACGACAACAACGCACCCAAGGCCACCAGGACCAAACCGCCAAAGCCATGAACATCAGATCGCAGATCTCAATGGTCTTCCACCTCGACAAGTGCATCGGGTGCCACACCTGCTCCATCGCCTGCAAGAACGTGTGGACCGACCGCAAGGGCGCCGAGTACATGTGGTGGAACAACGTGGAGACCAAGCCCGGCACCGGCTACCCCACCAAATGGGAGGACCAGGACATCTACAAGGGCGGCTGGGAGAAGAACGGCGACTCCGTTTCCCTGCGCGGGGCAGGCAAGCTGCGCGGCCTGAAGAACATCTTCCACAACCCGCACATGCCCGTGCTGGAAGACTACTACGAGCCGTGGACCTACAAATACAGCGACCTGTTCACCGCCCCCGAAGGCAACGACCAGCCCACGGCGCGGCCCGTATCGCTCGTTACCGGCGAGCACATCGACGTGAAGAGCGGGCCCAACTGGGACGACGACCTCGGCGGATCACCGGACTATGCACGCCAGGACGTCAACTTCAAGGCCCTTACGCCCAGTGAGCAGGAAAGCCTCTTCCAGCTGGAACAGATGACCATGTTCTACCTGCCGCGCATCTGCAACCACTGCCTCAACCCGGCGTGCGTGGCCTCCTGCCCCTCGGGCGCCATCTACAAGCGCGGCGAGGACGGCATCGTGCTCATCAACCAGGAGCGCTGCCGGGCCTGGCGCATGTGCGTCACCGCCTGCCCCTACAAGAAGTCCTATTACAACTGGAACACCGGCAAGAGCGAGAAGTGCATCCTCTGCTATCCGCGCCTGGAAAGCGGACAGGCCCCGGCGTGCATGCACAGCTGCGTGGGCCGCATCCGCTACCTCGGCGTGATGCTCTACGACGCGGACAAGATCGAGCAGGTGGCCGCGGCTGCCGAGAAGGACCTGGTGGACGCCCAGCTCGGCATCTACATGGACCCCTTCGATGAGGACGTGATCAAAGCCGCAAAGGCCAACGGCATCGCCGACAGCACCATCCGCGCCGCGCAGCAGTCGCCCGTGTGGAAGTTCGTCAAGCAGTGGGGCATCGCCTTGCCGCTGCACCCCGAGTTCCGCACCATCCCCAACCTCTTCTACGTGCCGCCCATGCTGCCCGCCATGGCCAGTGTGGATGCCGATGGCGTGTATGATTCGCACACCGAATCACTGTGGGCGGGCATCGAGAAGAGCCGCCTGCCCATGCAGTACCTCGCCTCGCTCTTCACCGCCGGCGACACCGAGCGCATGAAACTGGTGCTGAAGAAACTGCTGGCCGTGAAGATCAGCCGGCGCAACATCACCGTGGGCGACCTCGCCAATCAGGAAGTGGACGCGGCGTTGGAAGGTGGCCGCACCAATGCACGGGAAGCCGACGAGATCTTCCGCCTCACCGCGCTGGCCACCTTCGAGGAACGCTTCGTGATCCCGCCGGCGCACCGCGAGGAAAGCATCGAAATGCTCGAGGACACCGGCGATGTGAAAGGCAACACCGGCTTCGGCTTCAAGCTCAAACCCGCGCGCGGACTGTGATGCGCAACGCACGGCCATACGGACAATACGCCTTGGCGGCGGAGCTCTTCCGCTACCCGGGAGCCGACTTCCAAGACCGGGTGGCCGCGGTGTACGGCATGCTCCGGGCGCAGTACCCCGAAGCAGCGGACACCTTGCTGCCCTTCGCCCAATGGGTGGACGCCACGCCCGCGCACCACGTGGAGGAAGTCTTCAGCCGCACCTTCCACGTGCAGGCCATCTGTTACCTGGACATCGGCTTCGTCCTCTTCGGCGAAGACTACAAGCGCGGCGAGTTCCTGGTGAACATGAAGCAGGAACAGGCCATGGCCGGTAACGATTGCGGGGAAGAACTGCCGGACAACCTGGTGAACGTGCTCACCTTGCTGCCGCTGCTCAGGGACGAAGCCTTCCGCGCGGAGCTGGCCGGCCGCGTGCTGATGCCCGCCCTGCGCAGGATGATGGCCGAGTTCAGCCCCGCGAAGTCCAAGCTGCGCACCAACATGCTCCGCCGCAAGCACAAAGCGCTGATCATGGCCGAGGAGCAGCACATCAACGTGTACCACCACGCCCTGCTGGCGCTCTTCCACATGCTCGTGCACGACTTCGATGAGGTCGCGTTGGTGGAGTACAAGCCCACCGGACCCGATCCCTTGCGGGCCGCCGCCCCGGCGTCGGACTGCGGCACGTGCAACAGCCCCCATTCACCCCGGATCAATACCATGAAGCCATGAAGTTGCTAGAGTTCAACGGTTTGTTTTCAGCCGGTTCGTTGGTCACCTTCCTGGTGGGCCTCACGCTGGTGGTGCTGGTGGTTGCCATCTACATGGCCTCGCGTGCCAAGCGGCTCATCCGCGAGCTGCACGGCGTGCAACGGCCCTCGCCCACGAACTTCTCCCTGGTGCTGCTGTTGATGCTGGCGGCGGCCGGGGCCCTGGTGTACCTGTTGAAGCTGGGCCTGGAGGCGCAATGGGGCATGCTGAACACCTTGGTGTTCGTGGCGCTGCCCTACGTGGCGTCGGCCATTTTCCTCATCGGCTCCATCCACCGCTACCGCAGCAGGGGCTTCCAGGTGAGCTCGCTTTCCTCGGAATTCCTCGAGCGCAGGAAGCTCTTCTGGGGCAGCCAGCCCTTCCACTGGGGCCTGCTGGTGCTCTTCTTCGGCCACCTCATCGCCTTCCTCTTTCCCCGCACCGTGCTGGCCTGGAACGGGCAGCCCGTTCGCCTGTTGATCCTGGAATACAGTTCCTTCGCCTTCGGCCTGGCCACGCTGTTGGGCCTGGTGCTGCTGATCCGCCGCAGGCTCGGCAACAAGCGCGTGCTGATCGTGAGCAACCGCATGGACATGCTGGTGTATGCCGTGCTGATCACCCAGATCGTGAGCGGGCTGGGCGTGGCCTTCTTCGCCCGCTGGGGCTCCTCCTGGTTCGCCTCCAGCGTTACGCCCTACCTGCGTTCGCTCTTCGCCCTCAACCCCGACATCGCCGCGGTGAGCGCCATGCCGTGGATCATCCAAGTGCACATCATCTCCGCCTTCGCCATCGTGGCCCTCATCCCGTTCACCCGCTTCATGCACTTCCTGGTGGCACCGATCGACTACCTCTGGCGCGGCTACCAGCTGGTGATCTGGAACTGGGGCCGCAGGTCCATCCGCAGTTCGGGCAGCTATTATCCCGGCGTGAAGTCCAAGAACAACTGATGGGGCCCGATCGAACGCGGACCCGCAACAGGCAAGACCATGAAGATCATCGACACCAAGACAGGCAAGCGGGTAGGGCAGGAGGAGCGCGACTTGCGGAAGAAGCTCAAGGACGAGGACCCGATCAAGCGCAACGCCGAGAAGGAAACGGGCGTGGCCGAGCTCTCGCCCATGGAGCCGCCCGGGGCCTATGAGGCCAACGTGCCCGAAGCCAACGAAGTTCAGGTGGAGCATCCCTTGCTGGTGCAATTCATGCGCGAGCACGAAAAGGCCAAGGAGGTGCTGGAACGCTTCGAGAAGGCCATGGTGGAATACCGTGAATTGGGCTTCAAGCTCAACGACGGCATCAACGACAGCCTCCGTGAATTCTTCACCTGGTACGAGGAGCAGCTCTTCGACCACAACCAGCGCGAGGAGCGGCAGCTGTTTCCCCTGCTGCACCGCCGGTTGATCGAGTCGGGCGAGCACAGCGAGAGCAAGCCGCCCACCACGGCCGTGGACATGATGGAGGACGACCATGTGAAGTTCATCCAGCTCAGCGCCCTCTGCTTCAACATCCTCGGCCTGGCAGCGCGCCTGCCCGATGAACGCTCACGCGCGCTGGCCTTCCAGGTGGCCTTCAACAATGCCCGCGAACTGGTGGAGCTCATCCGCCTGCACATCTACCGCGAAGACCACGTGGTGTTCCCCCTGGCCCAGAAGCTGATCACCACGGAAGAGCTGGACGCCATGCTGCAGAACTGAACACCGGCCGTGGAAACCACCGCGCTCATCGACAAATTCGGCCGCAGGCATGATTACCTGCGGATCTCGCTCACCGAGCGCTGCAACCTGCGTTGCGTGTACTGCATGCCGGCGGAGGGCATCGTGCTGCGGCCCCGGGAGCAGTTCATGCGGGCCGATGAGGTGTTGGCCATGGCCGAAGTGTTCACCGGCCTGGGCGTAAGGAAGATCCGCCTCACCGGCGGGGAGCCGTTGGTGCGCAACGATGCGGCCACCATCATCAGGGGCCTGGGCCGCCTGCCCGTGGAGCTGGCCATCACCACCAACGGGGTGCTGGTGCACCGGTTCATCGAGGTGTTCAAGGAAGCCGGGCTGCGCGCGGTGAACGTGAGCCTGGATTCGCTCCGCCCGGGGCGCATGCAGGCCATCGCGCGGCGCGATGCCTTCGCTCGCACCCGGGCCAACATCAGCCTGCTGCAGCAGGAAGGCTTCCACGTGAAGGTGAACATGGTGGTGATGCGCGGCATCAATGATGACGAGGTCACCGACTTCATGGCCTGGAGCCGGGAGGAACCGCTGCACGTGCGCTTCATCGAGTTCATGCCCTTCGACGGCAACCGCTGGGACTGGGGCAAGGGCGTGTCGGAGGCGGAGATCCTCTCGCGTGCCGCGGAGCGCTTCGGTGCCACGGGCTTCGAGCGCATCACCGACCGCCCGCACGATACCGCCCGCAACTACCGGATCACCGGCGGCTCAGGCACCTTCGCCATCATCAGTTCGGTGACCAACCCGTTCTGCGATACCTGCAACCGCATCCGGCTCACGGCCGACGGCAAGCTGAAGAACTGCCTGTTCAGCGCAGGCGAGACCGACTTGCTCGGGGCCCTGCGCAGGGGGGAAGACCTCGGCCCCATGATCCGCGGCTCGGTGCTGCACAAGAAGGCCATGCGCGGCGGAATGGACAGTTTTGACAAGTTTTCCGATCCGGCCCGGCACGGTGTGAACCGGAGCATGGTGGCCATTGGCGGTTGATCGCCACTTTTGCGCCCACAACCTCTTCCTATGGCAGCCCACGGGGACCTCCTCGCCCTTTTCAAAGCCTATTGCACGCCGGAGTGGCAGGCCTTGGCCCGATCACAGACCACCACCCTGGCCTTCAAGGCGGGGGAGACCATCTTCAAGGAAGGCCAACGGTGCGAGAACATGTACATGATCGACAAGGGGCGGGTGAAGGTGTTCACCAACTTCTCCAAGGACGTGGAAGTGATCCTGCGTTTGGCGAACGACGGTTTCGCCCTGGGGCACCGCGGCATCCGCAAGGCCCGCACCTTCCCGGTGTCCGCCGTGGCCATCGCCCCCACCACCATCAACATCCTGCCGATCCAGGTGTTTGAGGACATGTTGCGGGCCAACGCGCTCTTCTGCTACCACTTCACCTTGTTCCTGGCCGAGGAAATGGCCCGCTCCGAACAACTCCGCAAGAATTTCGTGAGCATGCCGGTGAAGAGCCGCGTGGCCCTGGCGCTGCGGATCAACGCCGACGTCTTCGGCTTCGACCCCAACGACCCCACCCTGTTGGCCCATACCATCACGCGCAAGGAGATCGCCGCGCTGGCCAACAGCACCTACGAATCCGTGGTACGCACCCTGGGCGACCTCCAGGAAGAGGGCGTGATCACCTTGGAGCGCAAGAAGGTGCGCATCAACGACATGGACCAACTGTGCCGCTTGACGGACTGCACGGTGTGAACGGAGGACTGTTCAGGACAAGCAGGCCTGCGCCACGCGCAGCCCGTCCATGGCGGCACTTACGATCCCGCCGGCGTAGCCCGCGCCTTCCGCGCAGGGGTACAGCCCGTGCACCTGCGGGTGCTGCAGCGTATGCGGGTCGCGCGGGATGCGCACCGGGGAGCTGGTGCGCGATTCCACCGCCACCAGCACGGCCTCGTTGGTGCGGTAGCCGCGCATTTTCTCCCCGAAGGCCTTCAGCCCCCCGCGCAGGCGCACGGCCACTTCGGCGGGCAGCACCTGGTCCAAGGTGCAGGGCACGATGCCCGGAGGATAGCTGCAGGTGGGCAGGTCCGTGCTGGATCGCCGCCTGATGAAATCCTCCAGGCGTTGCGCCGGTGCGCGCTGGCACTGGCCGCCGGCCCGCCAAGCCGCCTGCTCCACCTGTTGCTGGAAGTACATGCCGCGCAGCGGATCACCGCCCGATCGGGCGGGAAGCATGGGCGGGTCCACGGCCACCACGATGCCGCTGTTGGCGAAGGGGTTGTTGCGCTTGCTTGGGCTCCAGCCGTTGGTCACCACCTCACCGGGGGCCGTGGCACAGGGCGCAATGATGCCGCCGGGGCACATGCAGAAGCTGTACACCCCGCGCCCTTCCACCTGCTGCACCGCGTTGTAGCTGGCCGGGGGCAGGAAGGGGTCGCGCACATCGCAGTGGTAGCGTATGCGGTCGATCACCTCCTGCGGGTGCTCGATGCGCACGCCCATGGCGAAGGGCTTGGCCTCAATGGCGATGCCCTTGGCATGGAGCAGCTCGAAGATGTCCCGGGCGGAGTGGCCCGTGGCCAGCACCACGGCTTCCGCCAGAAGCTCCTCGCCTTGGGCGGTGCGCACACCGTGGATACGCCCGTCCGAAAGCACCAGGTCGGTTACGCGTGTGTTGAAGCGCACTTCGCCGCCCGCACCCTCGATGGATTCACGCATGGCGGTGATGATCCGCGGCAGCTTGTTGGTGCCGATGTGCGGGTGGGCATCGACCAAGATGTCCGGCGGGGCACCGAAGGCCACGAATGTTTCCAGCACCGCCATGATGTCACCGCGTTTGTCGCTGCGTGTATAAAGCTTGCCGTCGCTGTAAGTGCCCGCGCCGCCCTCGCCGAAGCAGTAGTTGCTGTCGGGGTCCACCACGTGCTCCCGGTTGATGGCGGCCAGGTCGCGGCGGCGCGCGCGCACGTCCTTGCCTCGCTCCAGGAGGATGGGCCGCAGCCCGCGCCGGATGCACCCCAGGGCCGCGAAGAGCCCGGCCGGCCCGCAGCCCACGATGATCACCGGTTTGCCGGTGCTTGCATCAGGCAGATCAGGAGGGGCAGCGGCCGGTTCCGGGAATCCGGCCTCCGTGGAAACTTCCACACGCAGCCGCACCAAGGGCTGCTTGCTTCGGGCATCGATGGAGCGCTTGAGGATGCGGGAGCCGCGCACCAGCTCCAAGGCCATACCGCAAGCTTCCGCAGCTGCTTCACGTACCAGCCCGGGATCGGCGGCTTCCCGGGGCGGCAGGGCGATGTCCACGGTGCGTTGCATGGGGCGAAGATGGCGCAGGTATGCACTTTGGTATGTGGCTGCAGTGCAAAGTATTGGGGTGGAGATCGGAAATGGATGAACGGAGTCGAATAACTCCTTCCGCCGATTTGTTCGGCCAAGGGGACGTGGAAATGCAAAGGTGACGCCTCCAAGGTGTCAGCCCATGTGCGTAATAATCGTTCACCCGATCACTCCTTCACCCAACGCCCTGACCGGACCGTGTGGCCGGACCTATCCGTGATGCGGTATAGATAGAGCCCTTGGGGAAGCGGAGCACAGTCCAATCGGCCTGTGGAACCGTAGATACCGGCCTCCGCCACCTGCGTGCCGCGCACATCGAATAAGGTGATCCTTCCTGCAACAAGACGAGGCCAGTTCACGGCAACTTCAAAGCCGGAGTTGCCGGGATTGGGGTACACTAGTGCCGTGCTGTAGGCCTCAAGGGCTTCGACGCCTAACGCGCAATCGGATGCGCTGAAAGTTTGCACCCATGCCTGCATGGTGGCATTGGGGTCTGTCATGTCCTTCTTGCTACCCAAAATTGCGAAGCCTCCTTCCGGTGTGGTTTTTATCCGCGTTGGAATGTAGTAGGTACTGTCCGTGGATCCGTCCAGTATAAAATCGCACAGCACGTTCAGGTCGTGGTCCAATTTGTACACGTGCAGTACATCGGGTCCAATGGGCTCATAGGGGAGCCATTGGCCCCACAGATGGATGTTCTCCCACGAAAGGAAATAGAAGGTATTGGAGTCAATGGCAGCAATCGTCTCGAACAGTGCGGAGTGGTCGTGATAATACGCACTGTGCGGAACAAAGACTTTCGACGTGGAATGGTCGGGCCGCACCAGGTACACGGCAGAACTATACTGTTCGTTGGGGAACTTGAAGGCACCGCCCACGATGAATGAACCCTCATCCAGAGCGAGCAACGTCATGGCACCCTTCAGAATACTGTCCAGCGGATGGAGTTGGTCGGGATGAGGGGCCTGGCCGGGCCAGTGGGCAAGGAGTTCCAAACTGCTGGAAAACTGGTGGTACCGGCCGGGGACACCAGGATACTCTTCCGTGGTGACCAACAAGCCATCGGCGTACGGTATAATGTCCCTGGTGTATTGGAGATGAACGCCGCTCATTCCGAAGGTATAGTCGGCTAGCACAGTACCAGCTTCACTCAGCTTGAGCAGCTGCGTGTACTTGCAAGTTTCCTCGTCCGTATAGCCGATCGAACCGCCGACCATGATGGTGCCATCGTCCCCATATGCGGCATTCTCCATGTATGATTGGCGGGCATTTGGCGACAAGATGAACGAGGAGTCCTGGATTGACCCATCGGGTGAGCATCCGTAGTGGAAAAAGCCGCAGAGGGAGTCGGTGTGCTGCGAGTAGTTGCCGATTACATGCACGCGGCCATCCGAACTTGCCAGTACCACTTTTGGGGTTGTACTTGCCAGGATGGGAGCAAGGCCGTGCTCATCCACAAATTCACCAGAGCTGGTCAGCCGGATGATTGAGCCGGTGTACGGGGGGTGGAAGGGCGGGGCACCGAAATCGCATGATAGGACCATTCCGGCGTGGGACCACACCATATCGGTCACCCTTGCATCCATGCCCGGTAGTTCGTGGGTGAACACCCAGGGCTGTTGCCCCTTGGCCACCAAAGCGGCCAAAGGGAACAGCAAACAAAATGTGCGGATCATCATTGCTGGGTTTTGGCCAACTTGCCGTAGCGGTAGGTAACAAGGTGGAGTTTGTCGCTTCCTCCTCCACCCATTGCCAAGTCGCCCAAAACGGTACAGCCCACCAGGCTCTTTGTTGGCACATACGAGTTCCGCGTTGTGACCATTAAATCGTATGTGCCTTGGGTATAGAACTTCATGTCGGTGGGGTTGAAGCATCCCACTCCATTGTCCGAAAAGTAGACCGGGTAGTCACGGATATCATCACCCGCCATTGGATTGTCCGGGCCAATTGGTGATGGGTGGCTCATCAAGCCCACCGTGTTGGTGGTTGGGTCGTCATAGCCTTGGTGATCAACCCACCAACTTTCCACATTGGTCCAATAGGACAGGTATCCACCGTTGATTCCATAGTTGATCCTGTACTGGATCTGTTTATCCGAACATTTGCCTTGGCCCCCGCTGTTCTGGCCACAACCACAGTAGTTCTCGTTAATCCCCATCCAGTTCCAGTAGTCGTTCTGGCCGTAGTTCGTGTTGGGCGCCCCCTTGTCATAGTTGCTCCCGACAACAGATACGGCGGTGATATCCAAACTGCTGCCGGTGGAAGATGTGATCACATCCACCACGGCCACATGGCTGGAATTCGCCACGTTGAAGGCGTTGATCAAATAGCCCAATGTTTCGTATGCATCACCCAATTGATCCTCTTGAACCTCACCGGCCACCATGGGAATGGAAATGGCAAGGGTGTCGACCAATTGGTCGTTGTACACCTGGGCAATGTTGGTATATGAATAGTTCAACGCAGCCTCAATGTACCATTCCGCACTATCCGTGGATATGGCCACTCCCTCCCTGGAACCGCTGCTCTGGACCGCCTTGGCAATGAACGCCTCCACTCGGGGGGTTACGTTCGTCTCTATGTTCGTGCCCTCCACGGGCATTGGCGCTCATTCCTTCTGACAGCCTGTGAGGCTGGATAATACCAAGCCTAGAAAGGTCGTCATACCGATTACATACGACCATTGCCTGTGCCTATGACTGTGCTGTGCTGTGCTGTTCTGTTCTGTGCTGTGCTGTGCTGTGCATGATAGTGTGGATTTTTGGTGAGTTTCAAATCTAACAGAATCCTGGCAATATCAATTGCTTGGAAAGAAAGTGTGCAAACTGCTGCACATTGGCAGGGAGGTCCCGCCTTTCGATCACCCCTCAAACGTAAACGTGAGCACGTAGGTCTTGGAACGCAAGCTCTGGAGCGGGCTGCTGAAGCGGGTGCCGTCGTCCACGAGCAGGTTGGGGATGCCGATGCCGGTCTTGAGTTCGATGCCGAACTTGAAGTAGGGCAGGAACATGTCCATACCGCCGCCCACCTCGGCGCTGTAGTCGTACTTGGCGAGCTTCACCACCACGTCCTCGTCCAAGGCGTTGTCCACGTCCTTCTTGCTGGCCATGTCGATGCCGAACTTGCCGCCGCCGATGAGGTACACGGCGAAATTGTTGATGCGGTCGCTGCGGAACTTGAGCAGGAGCGGGAATTCGAGGTAGGTGCTCTCGATGGGTTTTTGGAAGTTGGCCGTTTTTCCGTCCGGCTTCAGGAAGGCGTATTTGAGGATGCGGTCCTGGAAGGAGAGGGTGGGGAGGAAGCGCAGGCTGAGGTTGTCGCTCATGTTCAGCGAGGCCACGATGCCCAGGTTGAAGCCCGGCTGCTTCACGTGGTCCACCGCCAGCAGGGAATCGGTGAAGGGCGACGATGGTTTCATCGTCATGAACAGGTCGCTGGTGTTGTAGCTGAGCAGAAAGCCGAAGTGGAAGCGGCGCAGATCGAAGTTGGGCAGGTTCTCCACCTTCACGCCGGCGCGTTGCGCGGTGGCGGGTGGGGCCATGCACCAGGCGAGCAGGAGCAAGAACGGGAGCAGGAGCTTGCGGAGGCGCATCGGTGCAAGAACGGAAGTGGATGCCGATCCGTGCATGGCCTGTAAGTGCTTCGCAGGAAGCCGTGGGAGCGCGGTCATTTGCGGGCTGAATACAACGTGGCCACGCCGAAGGTGAGCCTGTGTGAGCGTACCTCGCGCAGTCCGCAGTCCGCCAATATGGCCTCGAAGTGCTTGCCCTGGGGGAAGGCGTCCACGCTGGCGGGCAGGTACGCATAGGCGGCATCGTCCTTGCTCACCAGCCGGCCGATCACGGGCATCACCTGGTGGAAGTAGAACCGGAAGAGCTGCTTGAACGGGGTTTGCCCGGGCTTGCTGAACTCCAGCACGAAGAGCCTGCCGCCCGGGCGCAACACGCGCACCATGCCGCGGATGCCGCGGTGCAGGTCTTCGAAGTTGCGCACGCCGAAGGCGACGGTGATGGCATCGAAGGCACCGTCGGCAAAGGGCAGTTCGGCGGCATCGGCCTGCACCAGTTCAATGCGGCCGGCCAATCCGGCTTTTTCCACTTTGGTGCGGCCCTGGGCGAGCATGCCCGCCGAGATGTCCGCCCCGGTGACGTGGCGGGCCACCTTGCTGGTCATGAGGGCGAGGTCGGCGGTGCCGGTGGCCACGTCCAGCAGGCGGTCCACGGGTTCCTGGCCCACGGCACGGACCAGCTTGCGGCGCCAGCTTTGGTCGGTGCCCAGGGAGCAGAGGCGGTTGAGCAGGTCGTACTTCGGCGAGATCTGGTCGAACATGCGTTCCACCTGCTCGCGTTTGGAGCCTTGCCCGGTGTAGGGTTTCACTTCAGTGCTCATCGGGCGTGGGCCAGGTCCAGTCGTTCGGCTTCGGCCAACAGGGCCTTGGGGTCCACGGGCACCACGCCCACGTGTTCGCACACCAGTCCACCGGCGAGGTTGGCCCAGGCGGCGATCAGCGGCAGCGGCAGGCCCAGGGCCAGGCAGAGGGAGGCAGTGGCGATCACGGTATCGCCCGCGCCGCTCACGTCGGTGATGTTGCGGCGGTGGGCCGGGAGGATCGTTTCGGTGCCGTTGTGGTGGGCATAGATGCCGTGTTCGCTGAGGGTGATCAGCGAGGCCTTGTTGGCCAGGCGCGCCTCCAGCAGCCGCACGGCGCCGCGCAGCAGGTCCATGTTGCCGGCGGGGATCTCCACTTTCAATCCGTCGCGCAGTTCCTTCAGGTTGGGCTTGAAGAGGTCCACTTCGCGGTAGTCGAAGAAGTGGCGCCGTTTGGGGTCCACCGATACGGGGATGCCCAGGCGGTGGGCCTCGGCGACAAGCCCTGCGATCACGGCCGGTGAGAGGGCGCCCTTGTCATAGTCCTCGAAGATCAACACGGCCGGGGTGGTCTTGCGCAGCAGGCCGATCACATGGTGCAGGAAGGCTTCCTGTGCGGGGCCGGGCAGGTGGTGCTCCACTTCCTCATCCACGCGCACCACGTGCTGGCTGCCGCTGATCACGCGTGTTTTCACGGTGGTGGGCCGGCCGTTCACGGCATACAGCCCATCGGTGGGCAGGCCTTGTTCCCCGAACAGGCGGCGCAGGTCCTCGCCCGGCGCATCCTGGCCGGTGATGCCGGCCACCACGGCGTTGGCGCCCAAGGCTTGCAGGTTCAGCGCCACGTTGGCGGCGCCGCCCAGGCGGGCGCTGCGGCGGGTGACCTGCACGATGGGCACGGGGGCTTCGGGGCTGATGCGGTCCACGCGGCCCCAGAGGTAGGCGTCGAGCATCACGTCGCCCACCACCAGTGCGGTGAGGTTGCCGAAGCTGCTGAGGATCTCCCGTGGGGCCATGGGTCAATTGCGGGGCAGTGCGGCCACGGCCTTTGCGATGCGGGCGATGGCCTCGGTGAGCAGGGCATCGCCGGTGGCGTAGCTGATGCGCAGGGTGTTCGGGGCGCCGAAGGCATCGCCTTCCACCAGGCTTACGCCGGCCACCTCCAGCAGGTGCATGGAGAGGTCGGCGCTGGTGCGCAGGTTGCCGGTGAGGCTGCTGCCCACATCGGGCAGCACGTAGAAGGCGCCTTGGGGCTTGTTGCAGCGCCAGCCGGGCACTTGGGCGAGGCCGTTGAGCACCAGGTCGCGGCGGCGCAGGAAATCCTTGCGCAGCCCGGCGATCAAGGCTGGATCGGCCTCCACGCAAGCCTTGGCCACGCGCTGCGCAATGCCGTTGGCGCCGCTGGTGAATTGGCCTTGCACTTTGTTGGCGCCCTGCACCACCCACTTGGGCGCGCCGATGTAGCCTATGCGCCAGCCGGTGAGTGCGAAGGCTTTGGAGATGCCGTTGACGGTGATGGTGCGCTCCAGCATGCCGGGCAGGGCGCCTATGGAGCGGTGGGCGCCGTCGAACACGATGTGCTCATAGATCTCATCGCTGACCACCATCAGGCCGGGCCATCGCAGCACCACGGCGGCAAGCGCTTCCAGTTCGGCCTGGGTGAGCACCGATCCGCTGGGGTTGCACGGGGAGCTGTACAGCAGCAGCCGGGTGCGCGGGGTGATGGCCGCTGCGATGCGGGCCACCGGTGGTTTGTAGTCTTCCTCCAAGGTGCTGTGCACCAGTACGGGCGTGCCGCCGGCGAAACGCACCTGCTCGGCATAGCTCACCCAGAACGGGGCGGGGATCACCACCTCATCGCCGGGGCCGATCAGGGAGATGATCACGTTCATGATGGCCTGCTTGGCACCGGTGCTCACCATCACTTCCTCGGGGGCATAGTGCAGGCCGTTGTCACGCTTGAACTTTTCGCTGATGGAGGCGCGCAGGTCCGGGTAGCCCATGACGGGCGGGTACTTGTTCCACCTGTTGCCGGCGATGGCCTGTTGGGCGGCCTCCATGGCGAAGGCCGGCGGGTCCTGGTCGGGCTCGCCCAGGCTGAGGTCCACGATGTCGCGCCCGGCCGCCCGCATCTCGCGGCAGCGTTGGGCCATGCGCAGGGTGGCCGATTCGGACATGGAACGGACAATGGGGGAGAGCTGCATGAGGAGGTTGCGGGTGGCGTCGGCAGGTGTGCCCGCCGGGCGTTAGAGTGCGGCGAAATTAGCCCTTGCCGGCGATGTGCGCAGAAAGTGGGGAAATGGCCTGCGGGCGGGGCGGGTGGTGCATGCCGCGGTCCGTGATCCGCCGCTCTGCGGCTCATGGCCTGATCGGCCTGCCGGAGGCCGCCCGGTCCCCGCACGTGTTGTGCCGGGCTGGAAGACAACGAGGCCGGGCGTGAGCGCCCGGCCTCGTCAACCGAGGAGTCGCGCGCTCAGTTGGGCAGGTCCAGCGCGAAGGCGGCCAGCGCATCGCGGTCCAGGTATTCCAGCACTTGGGTGCCGTTGGTGGCCCAGGCATCGGTGTGCAGGCTTTCGGCGAATGCGGCGCTGGGGCAGCCGCCAAGCAGGTCGGCGGCGTTGTTCAACCCTTCATAGATCCGCTGCGCCGGTACAGCCAGGGTGTACACACCGCTGGTGTCGGTGGCCACATCGCCGCTGGCGCTGGCCGGGGCCACGAAATTGCCCAAGCCGCGCACCACCGTGAAGCTGAAGTTGCCGAAGTCGTTGGGGTGCCGGGCGTGGAAGCGGAGCTTCACCTTGGAGGTCAACGCATCGGCATAGTGCAGGAATCCGCAGTTGCTGGTGGCCTCGGTGAAACCCGTGCCGTTGTCCACGGCCGCATGGTAGATGCCCACCTCCATGTTGCGGTTGTCCACGCGTACCAGGATCTTGAAGCCGCTGGCCTTGGTGAGGGGCGATCCTTCCGTGAAGAGGAAGGCCGGTGGGGCGTCAATGGTGATGCTGTTGTCGTGGTAGTCCGGCACTTGGAAGAAGTCCTGGTCCATGTGCACGGGCACGAATCCACCGGCCATCACCTTGCCCAGCTGCATCACCACTTCGTACAGGCCGGCGGGGGCCAGCTGGATGGTGTCGAAGAAGGCACAATAGAATTCCTCCATTTCCCAGAAGCGCTGGAAACCGGCGGGTGCGGCACCTACCGTGGCGATCACATCGTGCTGCGGGATGGTGTAGGTGGGTTGGGCCACAGTGGCCACGGGCCCCAGCTTATGGTCCTTGTGGTGGAAGATGTTCGTGGCCGTCTCAAAGTCGATGTAGCCGATGTTCACGTCCTGCCCGATGAAGTGCCAGCTGTCCGCTTCGGGCACCAGGGTGTTGTCCGCGGATGCGGTCCGGCCGTTGCCCCCGGGGAGGTGATGGCCGGCGGTGGCGCGTTCCTTCAACTTGTATTTCCACTGGTAGTGCGTAATGCCCGCGGCCAGCAGTCCGTCGGTGAAGTTCACCTTCATGGGCAGGGTGGCACCGAAGGGGGAGAAGTTGCCGCCGCCCACCAGGTCGCTCAGGCCGGTTTGGCGGAACACCTTGCCACTGCGCAGGACCGTGGCGCCGGATTGCTCCACATGCTGGACGAAGGCGCTTGAACCGATGCGGCGGAATTCGATGCCCGAGCCCGGAAGCAGCGGCGACGGGCCGCAGGCGGGCACGCGCGGATCGGTGAGGTGCACCGTGATCTCCGTGCCGCAGGTGTAATCCCAATGGGTGTGGCAGGCACGGCCCGGGTTGTATACGGTGGTGTACGAGCCGCCCACCATGTATTCCACCCATACGTACACGTCCGGTTGCCACTCATCGGTGCAGCGGTTGTACAGGATGTCGAATCGGCCGTGCTCGTCGGTGAGCTCCGTGCCGATCTCCGTGCAACGGTACAGGTAGGGCCAGATCCAGGGCCACTGGCAGAAGTACGGGTGGAACAGCTGCACGTTGGCGGTGATGGTGGCACGCAGCTGCCCGATGTTGTCGGTGAGCATGGCCGCGATCAGGTCTTCGGACGGCCGGGGTGCGGCGATGGTGTTCAATGGCAGCACGGCGTTGCCGGTGGCGCGCAGCTTTACCATGGACCGCAGGTTGCCTTGCACCCCGGTGGGCTTCACAAAGCGCAGGCCGGCCTGCTGCTCGGTGATGTGCGTGGTGAGGTCCTTCGCCTCGAAAGGCTCGATGAAGCGCGTTACCGGGGCGGGCGGCCACAGGTCGCGCGGGTCCTTGAAAGGCACGTCAAAGTCGATCACCTCCTTCAAATGCAGGTCATGCAGCCATTCCCAGCGCCAACGCCAGTACACCAGGTCCGGCAGGGTGGGCAGTACCAAGGTGAGCTTGTCCACTTCGCACACGTGCACCTTCGCATTGCACACGGGGTAGTCCACGGAGATGCCATTGCGCAGCAGGGTCTTCACCACCTTGCCGCGGATGGTGCACCAGCAGATCGACCAATAGGGCCAGAAGGAGGCTGGTACGGGGTACAGGTCCTGGAGGGTGCCCCGCGCATTGCGCACGACCGGTGAGTAGGATTTCCACTTGCGCATGTGCGCGGGTGTCACGGCGTCACCGGGTTGGAGGTCGCGGGGTTCGGGCGTGATGTGCAGTGTGCCGTACTTCAGTTGCTCCCCGGTGGCGTCGGGCAGCAGCAGTTCGCCCTTCTTGCCCACCGGGGCGCTGCTGACCAGCTTTTCCTGCCGGTCGAAGAGCCAAGCCCTCAAGGGGATGTCGGGGTTGTGTTTTTCACCCACGGGCAGATTGAGCCGTACTTGTTGCTTTGCCATGGTTCAAGGGGGGGTTGGTTTACCGGCAGGCATGCGCCGATGGAACAACGAAGTACACCACATTGTTTGTCGGTGACCATACCCGGAAACCGGTATTTTGAGGGGCGGTACCAAGTGCCGTACCTGGCCGGCGAGCCGGGTGGAGGAGGATGGGGAGCCTTGGTGCATCCTCGCAGCAGCGCACGGCGGCGGCCCTTGCGGGTTGAAGGGCTGCATCGTGCGGAGTACTGCCGGCGCTTGCCCACCAGGGATGGGTGTGCCACCGCCGTGAAGGGTTCTTCCCCGATCTTCGCCCGCAAATCCCTGCGCATGACCGGTGATCAATTGTTCCAAGTCCTTCTGGCCTTGTTGCCTTCGGTGGTGGTGTTCCTCACGGCCTTCTACCTGATGCGCCAGTTCCTGGGCACCCGGCGGCACGAGGCCAACACGCAACTGATGGCCGAGGCCAAGCGGGAGGACCGCCAACACGTGCTTCCCCTGCGTCTTCAGGCCCATGAAAGGCTCACCTTGTTCCTGGAGCGGATCGCACCGGGGGCCTTGGTGTTCCGGGTGCACAAGCACAACATGACGGCGCGCGTGCTGCACGCCGAGCTGCTGGCCACGGTGCGCGAGGAGTATGAGCACAACGTCACCCAGCAGATCTACTTGAGCGAGCGCGCCTGGCAGCAGGTGCGCATGGCCAAGGAGGAGACCCTCCGCATCATCAACATCGCGGCGGAGGCCACACCTGACGGGGCCAGTGGAACGGCATTGAGCGAGCGGGTCTTCGAAACGGCGGCACGCCTCACGCACCTGCCCACGCAGCAGGCCATCCTTGTGCTCAAGGAAGAGGTGAGGAAGTTGTTCTGAGCCGGAGGAAAGGCACGACCGGGGCAGCCGCCTGCCCGTCCGGCGTCATGACCAGCGTCCGGGGGGGATCGACGGCCGTGGTCTGCGCCGTGAACAACGGGGCTCAGCCGGGGTGCCCGTACAACCGCAGCAGTTCCTGCGCGGCATCGAAGGGGTTGATCTCGCCCAGGCGAACGCGTTGTTCCATGCCCGGCAGCAGGTTGCGGATGTGTTCGTTGCGGTAGAAGTCGTCCACCAAGGCCTCCTCCACGGCGGTGCGCATCCACCAGCGGGCCTGCTCTTGGCGCCGCCTGGTCCGTTGGCCGCTTTCAAGGTCGCGACCGGCGATATGGTCCAAGGCATCGGCCAATCGCGCAATGCCTTTGCCGGTGGCGGCCGAGCAGAGCAGCACCTCCGGGCGGTGGCCGTTGTCGCGGGGCGGCAGCAAGGCGATGGCCTGGCGCAGGTCCATGGCGGTGCGCTGGTTGCGGGGCTCGTTGTCGCCGTCGGTCTTGTTGATGGCGATCAGGTCGGCCACCTCCATGATGCCGCGTTTGATGCCCTGCAGGCCGTCGCCGGCACCGCCGATCATCAGCAGCAGGTTCAGGTCGGTGAGCTGGTCCACGGCGGCCTCGTTCTGGCCCACGCCCACGGTCTCAATGAGGATCCGGTCATGCCCTGCCGCCTCGCACAGCAGCATGGCCTCGCGGGTGCGGCGGGCCACCCCGCCCAAGGTGCCGCCGCTGGGGCTGGGCCGTATGAAGGCGCGTTCGTCCACGGCCAGGCGCTCCATGCGTGTCTTATCGCCCAGGATGCTGCCGCCGCTGCGGGTGCTGCTGGGGTCGATGGCCAGCACCGCCACCCGGTGTCCCCGGGTGATCAGGTGGCTGCCCAGGGCGTCGATCAGCGTGCTTTTTCCCACGCCCGGAATGCCGGTGATGCCCATGCGCACCGAACCGGAGCCGGTACGCAAGGCATGCTGCAACAGCTCGGCCGCCATGGGGCGGTCCGCGGTGCGCGTGCTTTCCACCAAGGTGATGGCGCGGGCCAGTGCCACCCGGTCGCCCTGTTGCAGGTCTTCAAAGAGATCGTTCGCGTTCATGTGCTGGCCAAGGGTCAGGATCCCCCGCGGTAAATGTTCACCCATTGCGGCCGCCCCATGTCGCGGAGCAGGCGGAAGAGGTCCTCACCGATGATGAGCCCGTTGGTGGATTCCAGGCCGTAGTGCCCCAGGATCTCCATCTGGCGCGGGCTTGGCGCCAATGGCTTTTCGCTCCATCCCGTGGCGTTGCGCTGGCCGGCCTGCACTTTCAAGGGGTACTCCCAGTAGCGTAGTTTCCACAGGTTGTCCAGGGTGCTGCAATCGGTCAGGAAGCCCATGGCGGCGCTGTCCGGCGGCAAGGTGCATTGCACCACGCCATACGTGCGGAAAAGGTCTTCTGCCCCGGGGTTGGCCGCGCTGAAGGCGCGTCCCTGCACCTGGCGGATGAAGTTCTCGCGCGAGAGCGGACGGCTTTCCACCACCTGCGGGGCACCGGCGGTGTCGCGGGCCACTTTCACCAGGAAGAGGCAGAAAAGGCGGCCATCGGTGGAAGGCGAAAGGCTGAGGGCGAACTGGTGTTCCGAAGGTGTTTGTGCCGCGGTCCACAGCCATAGGAGAAGAGCAGGAAGGACCGTGGGCAGGCGCATGGCACGAAAGTACCACCGCACCGGCCGGGCTGGTTCACGGGCTTTGTGTCGCGGGGTGCGATGCGCGTGCCGTTGCATGGCGGGTAAAGACGAGTGTATCCCGGAAGATGCCGTTCACCAGGATGTTCTCGCGCAGGTGGCCTTCCAGCACGAAACCGTTGTGCTCCAACACATGGATGGAGGCGGCATTGTCCGGCGTCACGGCGGCTTCCACGCTGTGCAGCCCGATCTTGCGGAAGCCATGGTCCACCACGGCGGCCACGGCCTCGCTCATCAGGCCTTGGCCCCAGAGGTCGGGGTGCAGGGCATAGCCGATCTCGGCGCGGTGGTGTTCCTTGAGGATGCGCCAGAAGCCGATGTAGCCCAGGAGCACATCGGAGCCCTTCACCGTTATGGCCCACATGATGGCGTTGCCCCCGGCAGCGGCGTGGTGGAATTCGCGCACCAGCTGCAGCCCTTCCTCCTGGCGGGTGCCGATGGGCTTGGGGATGTGGCGCATCACGGCCGGCGATGCGCGCAGGCGGAAGACGTCGGCCGCATCGCTGTCGCGCAGGGCGCGCAGTTCCATCCGTGCCGTGGATAGCCGGGGTATGCGCTTGAAGTCCGTGCGCAACATGCGTGCAAGGTAGCCCGGTGGGCAGGGCTGTCGCGTCAAATTATTCTGACCGGCATGGGGAATTGTGCGACGCCCTTCGGGGTCGAACGCTATTCATCGTGTTATTGCTACGCTATGTGACCCCGTTGGGGTCAGCCAATGAGGTTCAATGGTGACCCTGAAATTGGTCACACAACGTAGGACCATTGCACCTAAAGGGAAACGACCCCGAAGGGTGTCGCACAGCATGGCATAGACCACATTGAGAATAAGACGCGATAGCCCTGGCCCGGTGGGCTGGTCCGCGGCGTTGGTCCGTAGTTTGGCCGCATGAAGCGGGGAACGATCAGCGCACTGTTGGCCATGGGCTGTATAATCATGGTGCACCAAGTGCGGGCCACGGAGTATGTGGTGCCCGCCAAGGGCGATGTGGGCAAGTGGTTCGCCCAATTGCCCGAGGATGCCACCGCGGTGGTGTTCTCCGCCGCCGAACGCTACTTCAGCCAGGGCGACATCGTTCTTCCTCCGCGGCGCATGCTGGTGATCGACGGCAAGGGGAGCCGCCTCTCGCTGGGGCCTGCCTCCAACGGCTTCACCTATGCCATCGCCAACATGCAGCAGGCCATGGAGCGCACCAATTGCCGGTACGTGATCAAGGATTTCGCCGAGGTCCGCGGCGGGCGCAAGGCCATCGACCTGCAGGCCACCTTGGGCAGCGTGATCGAGAACCTCAACCTGGAGGCCCAAAGTGAAGTGGCCGTGGACCTGCGTTTCTGCCTGCTCACGCGCCTGCGCAACGTGCGGGTGACCAACCCGCGGGGCAAGGGCTTCGTGCTGCGCCAGGGCGATTGGGCCGGTGCGACCGGCACCAACAGCCAAAGCAACAGCAGCGTGCTGGAGCAATGCCGCGTGTACTGCGCGCCCTCCACCACGGCGGCCTTCACCATCCTCAACAGCGGAGGGGTGCGCCTGGCGGATTGCGTGTCAGAAGGAGCGGAGGCCGACTACGACCTCTTCCTCAGCGCCACGTTGGACGGCGATGAGGGCCGGCCCGCGGGCAATCCCGTGGTGAAGTCGTTCATGCTGTCCAACTTCCATGTGGAGCACCAGGTGCGCAAGGCCTCCATCTATGTGAACATGCCGGCCAAGTCCGTGGTGGACCTGGAGAACGTGTATTGGAATGCACCCATGAAGGCACCGGTGGTGCTGTACACCATGGGGCAGTTGAACCTCTCCAACATCGGCTGGTGGAACCCGGGATTCTGGATCGGTACGCGGATCAGCGCACCGCGCATCAGCATCAGCGGCGCACCCAGCGAGGCCGACCTGGACGAGCGCCGGACCAAAGGCCCGAAGGGGGGCCTGTTGCGGTTGGTGGATGCATTGCCCGGCAATACCGAACTGAAGCTGAACTATGTGCAGGTCCGCCGCAAGTCGATGTAGCTCCCGGCTCAACCGTGGTACACGCGCGAGGCATTGATCAGGCCGTTGCCTATTTCAAGCACCTCGCCCACGCGCAGGTCGGCTTCACCTTCCACATGGCGGATGTACTCCATGAACACGGCCTGCCCGTCCGCGATCAGGTTCAGTGGTTCGTAGCGCAGCGAGGGCAACCTGTCGAACGCATCGCGCCACCAATCCCGCAGGGCTGCCTTGCCTTGCACCCAGCCTCCGGTCTCGGGCTTGCGGGCCTGGAGCTTGGGGCTGAAGTGGCGTGCATCATCGGCGTACAAGGCCAGCAAGGCCTCCAGGTGGTGTGCATTGAAGGCGGCGAACCAACGGCCTGCAACGGCCTCATTCCTGCGGGCCGGCTTCAGGGTGTCGAACGGGCCGATGGCCTTGGAGGCCGCATCGTTGGCCCGATCCACCTGCGCATAGACCAGCGTGTCCTTGAATCTGCCTTGGTGGAAAGTGTCTTCACGGAAATGGGCTTCCTGTGAGAAACCGGTGCGTTCCAGCACGCGGATCGAACCGGTGTTCTCCGGGTCCACGCCCGCCTCCACACTGTGGAACCGCAGGGTCTCGAAGGCATGGCGCACCACGCAATGCACCGCTTCGCTCATCAATCCCCGGCCCCAATGCGCACGGATCATCGCATAGCCCAGTTCCGTGCGCAAGTCTTCCTTGCGCATGCGGAGCAGGCACACGATGCCGATCAATTCCGGTGAGGGGGCTTTGGTGATCGCCCAGGCGAGCATCTTCTCCGCGTGCTGGTCCGCCAGGATCTGTGCGATATGCGCCACGGCATCGGCCATGGTGCTGGCCACCGGGCGCGGTATGTGTGCCATGGTCTGGCGGTCGGACCGCAGGGTGAACACGGCAGGGGCGTCCGCCTCCGTGATGGGCCGGAGCACGAGCCGTTCGGTGCGCAGCGTGGGGATGTTCCTGAAATCGAGGTTCAGCATGGGGCGGGCGAAGGTATCCGCGCCTTGGGCCTGCTCAACGGTCGGTGCTGGAGCCGGGCAACGGTTCCCGACGCGCGGAGGCGACCGCACCAGGGAACCTGTTCCGGTGATGCGGATCAGCGGGTCCGTTTCACCCGGTGGGTGCCCGGCTCGCTGCGTGCCGCTATGGACAACCGGTTCCAGGCATTGATCGTGGCGATGGCGCAGGTGAGGTCGGCGAGTTCCGTGTCGTTGAAGTGCGGCCGCACGGCTTCATGGACGCTGTCCGGCACTTGGCCATCCGCCACCAGCGTCACGGCTTCCGTCCATGCCAGCGCGGCCCGCTCGCGGTCGCTGTACCATGGGCATTCGCGCCAGGCGTCCAAGGAGTAGAGACGTTGTTCGGTTTGGCCAAGGGCGCGGAGGTCCTTCCAGTGCATGTCGATGCAGTAGGCGCATGCGTTGATCTGCGAGGCACGCAGCTTCACCAAGTGGATCAATGGGACCTCGATGGAGCAGTGGTGCAGGTGTTCTTCCAGCGCCATCATGGCCTTGTACACGCCCGGTGAAGCGGTGGATAGGTTGAATCTTGGTTGCATTGGTTGAAGGAGATAGGAGCACGAAGGTACCGTGGTATGGTCCGGATCGCCGGGGGAGCCCGGCCGTCCGGTGCCTTTCCGTTCACGCACCAGCGTCAAAACACCACGCGGAACACCATCACCGGCTCACCGCGGTGCGTGCCCAGTCGCTCCAACTCCATGCCGTTCCGCCTGGCCACGGCTTGGCTGGCGAAATTCCCCGGGTCGATCAACGAGACCACCGAAGGGGCCAATGCATGCCGTATCACGAAAGCCTTGCAGGCCATGGCCGCTTCCGTTGCGTAGCCATGCCCCCATGCAGACGGTAGCAGGTGGTAGCCGATCTCCAACTCCGCGACGCCATCAACCTCCTGCGTCAACAGGCCGATCATGCCCACCGGCTTGTTGGTGCCATGGTCGGTGATCACGTTCAGGCAGGAGCCGTCGCGTGCAATGCGGTCCAGCGAGCGCTGGATGAAGAATTCGCAATCCGCCTTGCTGCCCACGGTGAACGGCATGAAGCGGATGGCCTCGGCGTTGTCCAGGTATTCCATCCACCAGGAGCAGTCTTCCATGACTGGATGACGGAAGGCGAGGCGTTCGGTGGTAACCCCTTCCATGGAGGGAATGGGGAGGTTGACGGGCATATTGTTGTAGTTGGGATAGGCCGGAGGCCTTCAATGAGTACTATGATCGCGACACACGCGAGCTCGGACCGGGGGAGAATTCAAGACGAAGGCATCAGGTTCTGCGAGCGGTTCGCGATCAATGCACGCGCCGACACAGGTTCATGCCGGATCAGGAAAGTCCAATTCACCCAGCACCTCGCTCGGTGGTTTCCGGACCGAGAGGATCCCGAACTTCGGTGAGAGCCCGGCTTCACACAGCCGATCGAACTTTTTTCTGTACCCTTCGTCGGCGGTGAGGAAATGGCTTACATCGGGCGTTGCATCAGCCTGTGCGAACAATTTCGTGTCGTTGGCGATAAGCAAGCGCTCGCCCGGAGCAGCAGCTTGCCCGCGGAATGCCGCACGGAACTTTCCGGCGCGAATGGCATGTTCCACATTGAAAGGCAGCATCTTCAAGTATTTCAAAGGCAATTGATCAATGGTGCCTCCTACGCAGAACTCCGCCACCACGATCGTGGAGAGGTACATGGGCAATTGATGGTCCACCAGATGTTTGAAGAAGCCATCGGCATTGCGGAATAGCGGATCGGATTCGTTGAGGAACCGCAGGAAGAAGCTGGTGTCCAGCAGCACGCCTTTAAGCATCGGCACCACGGATATCGTCCAACCAGGCATCCGGGTCAATGCCCTTGAGCCACGGGGAGGCTTTCTTTCTGAGCTGATCGAAATAGGCCTTGTCGAAGCGGGCCTGATGGTCGATCAACTCGATGAACCGGACGGCATTACGGTCCACTTCGCCCGTGGACATGTTCTGCTTTCCAAGCACGCGCAGGCCGTACGGTTTGTAGATGATGCTTTCCTTCAGGTCCGCAATGGTCTGCTTGGGCGTTTGGACAATGAAAACGCCCTTGCCCGGAACCGATACATGGATGTTGGCCTTTTCCTTTCCGCCCGCATCGATCACTTCCCCATACAGGTACAATTCAACCTCTACCCACACATCATCGGTTCGCTTGAACAGGGTTTCGCGGTCCACCACGAGCTTGGCGCTATTGGTCAGCCCGGTGGATAAAGTGAAAGCCCAGCCCTTCTTGATCGCCTCGTTCTGCATGGCCTCAATGGCCGAGGCGGTGCGCACTTCCAGGAAATCGATGTTCTGCTGCTGTTGCACCTGGCCCAACACCGCGTTGAAGGCGATCACTGTTTGCATGCTGGTGGTGAAGATGTTCCTCACCGAGCCTTCCTCGTTGCGATACCCGATGGTGGGCCGGTCCTTTCGCTCGCCGGGGAAGAGCAGGTCTTCAACGCGTGCCAGCAGGTCCTTCAGCTCGCGAATGTCGATGACCTCCGGGGTGAGCTTCAACGCGCCTGCATGGCCCTCCATGCGGATCTCTATGGTGCCGGTCTTTTCCACGGATCAAAGGTAGGAGCGGATACAGATGTGCTCGGGGCGAAAACGCGAGCGCGTGCTTGGGGGTGTGGCGTGGTCAAATGAACCGCAGTCCCTGTGCCCTTCTGCCAGTTCACTCCTTCACCATCCCCAACACGGCTTCCACCACATCCTCCACGCTGGGCTTGCTGAAATAATCCCCGTCCGTGCCATACGCGGGGCGGTGGGCTTTGGCGGTCAGGGTGGCGGGCGCGCTGTCCAACCAGCGGTAGCCGCCTTGCACTTGCAGCACCTGTTGCAGGATGTAGGCGCTGGCGCCGCCGGGCACGTCCTCGTCCACCACCAGCAGGCGGCTGGTCTTCTTCAGGCTTTCCACGATGCGGTGTTGGCGGTCGAAGGGCAGCAGCGTGCGCGCATCGATCATCTCCACCTGGATGCCGAGTTTGGATAGGCGGTCGGCGGCGTGCAGGCAAAGGTTGAGGGTGCTGCCGTAGCTCACCAGGGTGAGGTCTCCGCCTTCGCGCACCACTTCGGGGATGCCTATGGGCACGGTGAATTCGCCGAGGTTGCTGGGCAAGCGTTCCTTGCTGCGGTAGCCGTTGAGGCATTCGATCACCAGCGCGGGATCGTCGCTTTGGATGAGCGTGTTGTACATGCCGGCGGCCTGCTGCATGTTGCGCGGCACGCACACCACCATGCCACGCAGACTGCTGAGTACCATGCCCATGGGGCTGCCGCTGTGCCAAACACCTTCGAGCCGGTGGCCACGGGTGCGCACGATCAGCGGGGCCTTTTGCCCGCCCTTGGTGCGCCATTGCAGGGTGGCGAGGTCGTCGCTCAACACTTGGAGGGCGTAGAGCAGGTAGTCCAGGTATTGGATCTCCGCCACGGGGCGCAGGCCGCGCAGGGCCATGCCGATGCCTTGGCCGATGATGGTGTTCTCGCGGATGCCCACGTCGGTGATACGAAGTTCTCCGAAGCGCCCCTGCAGGCCTTCCAGGCCTTGGTTCACGTCGCCGATGCCGCCGGTGTCCTCGCCGAAGGTGAGCAGCAACGGTTCCTTTTCGAAGAGTGCGGCGAAGTTGTCGCGGATGATGATGCGGCCGTCCACCTCTTCGTCACCGTTGTATTCCACCGGCACTTCGGGGACGTTCAGGCAGCTCTTGGCGCTTTGGCTGAAGAGGTGGCTGCCGTAGCGTTCGGCGTTGGCGGCCATCGCGTGGTCCAACCAGGCTTGCAGGTCTTCCGTTGAGGCATGCGCCGAGCGCCCGGCGATCAACGCCCGGCGGGCAATGCCGAGGATGTCTTTGCGGCCGGGGTCCAACGCGCTGCGCAATTCCTGGGCGAGGGCCGTGGTTTCGCCGGTGCCCATCGCCTCCACAAGCTCGGTCACTTCCTGGCGCTCCGCATGGATGGGCGCGAGGAATGCGGCCCATGCGGCCTTTTGGGCGGCGCGGGCATCGGCCTTGGCCTTGGCTTGGATGGCGTCCAGTTCCTCCACCGAGGCGATGGGGATGCCGCCCGGCTTGAAGGCGAGGATGAACTCGCGGAAGCGCACGTTGCAATCGGCGGTCTTGTACCACTCCAACAGTTCCTTGCTCTTGTAGCGCTCATGGCTGCCACTGGTGCTGTGCCCCTGCGGCTGGGTGATCTCCTCCACGTGGATCAGGCAGGGCACATGTTCCTCGCGGCATTGGGCGATGGCTTGCTCGTAGGTCTTGTTCAGCGCGGCATAGTCCCAGCCCTTCACCTTATGGATGCGGAGGCCATTGGTGCCTTCCTGCTTTTCAAAACCCTTGAGCAGGGTGCTGATGCTGCCCTTGGTGGTCTGGTATTGCTTGCTTACGCTGATGCCCCAGCCATCGTCCCATACGCTCACGGCCATGGGCACCTGCAGCACCCCGGCTGCATTGATCGTTTCCCAGAAGGGTCCTTCGCTGGTGCTGGCGTCGCCGATGGTGCCGAAAGCCACTTCGTTGCCTCTGTCGCTGAACCGCGTGTAGCCGTGCAGGGCCTCGTTCTGCCGGAACATCTTGCTGGCCTGTGCGAGGCCGAGCAGGCGCGGCATTTGGCCGGCGGTGGGGGAGATGTCCGCGCTGGAATTGCACTGTGAGGCAAGGTCCTTCCACTCGCCGTCGGCGTCGAGGCTGCGCGTGGCGAAGTGGCCGTTCATCTGGCGGCCTGCGCTGGCGGGCTCCGCGTCCACGTCCGCATGCGCATACAGCTGCGCGAACCATTGCTGCACGGTGAGCTCCCCGATGGCGAACATGAAGGTCATGTCGCGGTAGTAGCCGCTGCGCCAATCGCCGGGGCGGAACTGCTTGGCCATGCACACCTGGGCCAGTTCCTTGCCATCGCCGAAGATGCCGAACTTGGCCTTGCCGGTGAGCACTTCCTTGCGGCCCAGCAGGCTGGCCTCTCGGCTCAGGCACACCAGTTGGTAGTCGCGGAGGATCTCTTCCTTCAGTTCATGCAAAGTGATGCTTTCGTCGGTGGGGGAGGTCCGGTCTAATGGCATAATGGCGTTGGAATGCGTGCGAGGCGAAGGTAACGGGCAGCCGCCGAACCCGGGCCGCGGGCCCCTTCCCGGCCAGGGCCGGAGGGGCGGTGGCGGAAGGAAACAGGCCGGTGGTTGCCGATGGTCACGCTTTTGTAAGACCTTTGCCGCGCGGAACGGTCCGCGCAAAACCATCAACATCACATTCCATGTACCAAGCCATGACGATCACCAAAGCCTTGATGCCCCTGGGCATCGCCCTGCTGTTGGCCTCCTGCGGGGGCGAAGCACCGGGCACCAACCCTGCTGCACCGGCGGCCACCCCTGAAACGGCTGCCCCGCCTGCGGCCGCCCCTGCCGAGGCAACGGCCACCACGGCCTACCCGGCGGGCTTCATCCAGCCGGGCGACATCGTGCTCGGTGACAAGATCGACGAGGGCATGGTGGCCGAGGCCAACAAGATCTTCGATACCAAATGCCACGTGTGCCACAGCAAGACCGACCAGAAGGTGGTGGGCCCCGGCTGGAAAGGCGTGATCAACGAGCGCAAGCCCGAGTGGATCATGAACATGATGCTGCACACCCAGTGGATGGTGGAGAACGATGCCGATGCACAGGCCTTGGTGGAAGAGACCAAGACGGTGATGCCGGACCAGCAGCTCACCAAGGAGCAGGCCCGTGCCATGCTGGAGCTGATCCGTACGTTGTGAGCGCAAGCCCTAGGCAAGCAAGAGGCCGGCCCACCGTGGGCCGGCCTCTTGCCATTACTGGCGGGATCACGGCTTGATGGCCGCGGCCAGCTCGGCCTCCTTGCGCATCTTCCAGGAATGGCCCAGCAGCACGAAGATGCCCACGGGCAACAACAGCGACACCAGAAGGATGATCCAGTAGTAGCCGGGGATCATGCCCCAGCCCGCCCAAAAGGAGAGGCCTTGGATGAACAACACCCCCTCCATCAGCAGCATGCCGCTGGTGAAGGTGGCCAGGCCGATGCGGGCCACGGCCGAAGTGCTGATGAACCAGCCGCGCAGCAGCGCCATGGCGAACAACATCATGCTGATCACGCCCAAGGTGTTCAGGTGCACGAAGCCGACCACGTAGTTGCGCACGGTGAACGCCATGATGGCCACCTCGGGGATCGCCACGGCGGCCTGCATCAACACCTTCAGGCCCATGGCCGCCAAGGAGTACGTAACGCAACGCCAGGCCCACAACGGAGCTTTGTCATGCAGCATTTTCTGGGCCCCCAAGATGGCCCGGGCGGTACGCCAACCGGCCGCCAATTGAAGCACCACGCCGATGGAGTTGGTGGCGTACACGGCCCAATGGTGTTCGCTCCAGGCTATGGCCAAGGCGAAGGTGAGCACCACGGAGACCAGCCAGAGGCGGATGGTGATGCGGTCCATGACATGGCGTGCACCATGGGTCTCCGCCCACCTGCTCCACAAGGCCAAGGCACCGAACCAGAACCAGCCGTTGAGCTGGAAGTGCAGGTAGAACTGGATGGACCAGTAGTACAGCTCCGTGCCGAAGCCGCCATTGGCGATGATCAGGCCGGTGGCCCACACCCCCAGGGTTGAAACGAACATCAGCACCACGGCGATGCGGGCCAGCAAGCGGCTTCCGTTGGCCCGCCAGGTGCGTGTGGCCTTCCAGACCTGTAAGCACAGCACGTAGCTCGCCAGCATGTGCAGCACCGATACCGTGATCGTGAAGGGGCCATAGCTCTGCACGGGAAAGCCCAGGAGCATGCCCACCACGGCCACTTGGGCCGTGACCAGCATGGCCAAGCTCAGGCGCGAAGGGCCCTTGGGGGTTTCATCGCGCAGCAGGAACACCACCATGGCAATGAAAGCCCAGCCCAACATGGCCACGTGGGAGTGGGCATTGAGCAGGGCCTTGAAACGGACAAAGGGGATCTCCCAGATGTAGATGGCGCGCAGTACGCAGCCCACCAGGCCGGCGATCCCGAAGTTGAACAGGGCAATATTGTACCAACGTTGCATGTGGCTGCGAAGTTGGGTACAAGCCGGGAATGGGCGCGGCTGATCATTCTCACGGCCGTTCCTGACAACGGTCAGGCCTATCTTCGCCACGGTCACGAATTTTGAACCCGCAAACCACTACGATCCATGTCGCTCCCCAACACTTCCTTCCCGAAGAATTCCATCAAAGGCCTTGGCATTGCTGCCGTGCTGGCCATGGCCGTTGCCTGTGGCGGCGGTGAAGCCCCCGCCGGCGGAGACGCCACCGCCACCACGCCCGCAACCCCGGAAGCGGCCGCACCGGCCGGTGTGGACCTGATCACGGCGGACGACATCAAGTTTGCCGAACAGGTGGACCAAGGCATGGCCGCCAAAGGCAAGGAACTCTATGAAGTGAAGTGCCAAGCCTGCCACAGCACCGGGACCAACCGCGTGGTAGGGCCGGGCTGGGCGGGGATCCTGGACCAACGCAAGCCCGAGTGGGTCATGAACATGATCCTGCACACCGATGCCATGCTGGAGACCGATCCAGAGGCCCAGGCCATGCTGGAAGAGTGCTTGGTGCGCATGCCCAACCAGAACCTCACGCATGACGATGCCCTCAACGTGCTCGAGTTCATGCGCACCCTAACGCCGGCCAAGTAACCGGCACCACCCAAGAACAACCAACCAACAAATCATGAAGAGGAGACCGTCCCATACTGCGATCCCCTTGATATTGGCCGCAGGCCTTGTCATACCCTACATGCAGGGGTGCAAGCCTACCAATACCAAGACCGCCATCACCGGCGATGCCGCCTCCAAGGTCTTTGTACCACCCGGGCAGCACGATGAATTCTACAACTTCGTCAGCGGCGGCTTCAGCGGGCAGATGTCCGTGTACGGCCTGCCTTCCGGGCGCCTGTTGCGGGACATCCCGGTGTTCTCGGTGGACCCCGAGAACGGCTGGGGTTACAGCGAGGAGACCAAGCCCATGCTGATGACCACCCATGGCTTCATCCCCTGGGACGACTCCCACCACGTGGAGGCTTCCATGTCCGATGGCGTGCCCGACGGCAAGTACATGTTCATCAACGGCAACAACACGCCGCGGGTGGCCATGATCGACCTGAAGACCTTCCGCACGGCCAGCATCATCGAGATCCCCAACAGCGCGGGCAACCACAGCTCGCCCTTCATCACGCCCAACAGCGAGTACCTGGTGGCGGGCACCCGCTTCAGCATCCCCATGGGCACCGATGCGCAGCGTGACGTCCCCATCGAGACCTACAAGGAGAACTTCAACAGCACCATCAGCTTCGTGAAGCCCGATACGGCCACGAGCACCATGTCCATCGCTTTCCAGATCAAGACCCCCGCGGTGGACTTCGACCTGGCGCACGCGGGCAAGGGGCCCAGCGACGGCTGGTTCTTCTTCAGCACCTACAACACGGAGAAAGCCCACGAGCTGCTGGAGGTGAACGCCAGCCAGCGCGACAAGGACTTCATCCTGGCGGTGAACTGGAAGAAGGCCGAGCAGTATGTGAAAGACGGCAAGGGCAAGAAGATCCCCGGCAAGCACTACATGAACCACTACGACGAGTCCACCCACACGGCCTCCAGCAAGGTGATCGAGGAAGTGCTGCAACTGGACCCCGCCGAGCTCGCCGACCTGCTCTACTTCATGCCCTGCCCCAAGAGCCCGCACGGCTGCGACGTGGACCCCTCGGGCGAATACATCGTGGGCAGCGGCAAACTGGCCGCAACCCTCCCGGTGTTCTCCTTCGCGAAGATGCAAACGGCCATTGCCAACAAGGATTTCGAGGGGGACTACGACGGCATCCCGGTGCTGAAGTACGAGAGCGTGCTGCACGGTGAAGTGAAGAAGCCCGGCCTCGGGCCCCTGCACACCGAGTTCGACAACAACGGCTTCGCCTACAGCTCCATGTTCGTGAGCAGCGAGATCGTGAAGTGGAACGTGAAGACCCTGGAAGTGGTGGACCGCGTGCCCACCTACTACTCCATCGGCCACCTGAGCGTGCCCGGCGGCGACAGCAAGAAGCCCTGGGGCAAATACGTGGTGGCTTACAACAAGATCACCAAGGACCGCTACCTGCCCACCGGCCCCGAGCTCACCCAATCCGCCCAGCTGTACAGCATCGACGGGCCCAAGATGGAACTGCTGCTGGACTTCCCCACCACGGGTGAACCCCACTACGCACAATCCGTGCCCGCCGACCTGCTGAAGAACAAGTCCACCAAGTTCTTCAAGATCGAGGAGAACAAGCACCCCTACGTCACCAAGGGCGAGAAGGAAGCCCGTGTGGTGCGCGAAGGCAACAAGGTGCACGTGTACATGACCTGCATCCGCTCGCACTTCGCACCGGACAACATTGAAGGGGTGAAGATGGGCGACGAGGTGTACTTCCACGTGACCAACCTGGAGCAGGACTGGGACGTGCCGCACGGCTTCGCCATCAAGGGTGCCGCCACGGCTGAACTGCTGATCATGCCCGGTGAAACCCAAACGCTCAAGTGGGTGCCCACAAGCGTAGGCGTGAAGCCCTTCTACTGCACGGACTTCTGCAGCGCGCTCCACCAGGAGATGCAGGGCTACATCCGCGTATCGCCCGCCGGAAGCAATGTGCCCCTCACCGCCAATACCAAGAGCCCCGACGCAGGTCTCTGACCTCACCGGAACGGAATGACACGAATGCGCCCGGCCCCCAGCATCGAACAACGGTGTGAAGGGCCGGGCGGTTCTTTTTCAACCACCGCCCCAGGCGGTAAAAACCCGGCCGCAGCAGTTCCGAAAGCGGCACCAACCATGGATCACACCCCAAGCGAAATGGTACCGTCCGAACCAGTTCAAGCGGAAACCGCCCAAGCGGCGCCCGCACCGATGTCCGGCATCCAGATCGGCCGCGTCATCCTCTTCAGGAACCTGAACCTGCCCATGCGGCCGATCTCGCGCATCCTTGCCGCCTTTGCCGCACTGGCCATGCTCATCAACCTGGTGCAGCCCATCTGGCGGATCGACCTGATGGCCCCGCAGTACCCCGAAGGGCTGGTGCTGCAGATCTTCCACGACCGCTTCGTGGGCAACGTGGACCAGATCAACGGCCTGAACCACTACATCGGCATGGCCACCATCCACAACGAAATGTTCCCCGAGTTCGAGATCATGCGCTACGCCATCGGCCTGCTGGTGGGCTGGGGCCTGTTGGCCGCCCTGGTGGGCCGCCGCTGGGCCTTGGCCAGTTGGCTCTTCGGCCTGTTGGCCTTCGTGCTCTGGGCCATGTGGGACATGTACTCCTGGGGGTACAACTACGGCCACAACCTCGATCCCCATGCCGCCATCAAGATCGAAGGCATGACCTACCAGCCTCCGCTCTTCGGCCATAAGACCCTGCTTAACTTTGAGGCCTGGTCCTACCCCGACGTTGGCGGATACGTGCTGTTCGTTGCCATTTCATTGGCCGTGGCGGTCTTCCTCTATGAATGGCGCAGGTCCTTTGTATCGGTCATGAAGAACGAACGCAAATGAAGCAACTGCTTTTCACCGTTTTCCTGGCCTTGCTGGCCTCCAGCTGCTCCAAAGGGCAGCCGGAGATCAACTACGGCAACGATGAGTGCGCCCACTGCCGCATGAACGTGGTGGACGCCAAGTTCGGCGCCGCCGTACAGACCGTGAAGGGGCGCACCTACGTGTTCGACGCGCCCGAATGCCTGGTGCCCTTCACCGGGCTGAAGGGCCACCTGGTGGCCGCGGAGGTGGCCGGCTGGTACGTCAGCGATTTCGCACACCCCGGCACCTTGATCGATGCCACCAAGGCGTTCTACCTGCATGCACCCACGCTGAAGAGCCCCATGCGGGGCAACGTGGCCGCTTTCGCCACTGATGCCGACCGCAAAGAGGCCAAAAAGCATTTCCCCGGTGAGGAGGTCGATTGGGGCGCGGTGCAAAAGATGTTCGCGGAAGAATGACCGGCTTCCGCGCCTTGCGCCCGCTGATCGCACCCCTGCTGGTGCTGTGCACCACCGGGCCGCTGGCGGCGAAAACCTGGACCGTGGGCCCCGACGGCGTCCACCGCAAGCTCGCTGAGGCCGTGGCCGCAGCCGCGCCAAGGGATACCATCCGCGTGCTGCAGGGCACCTATGCCGAAGGCACCATCCGCATCACCAAGCCCCTCACCCTCCATGGCATCGGCAAGCCGTTGGTCGATGGGGGCGGGGCCGGCGACGTCTTTGAGATCACCGCTTCGGACGTCACCATCCGCGGCTTCCGGATCACCGGCACCAAGGCCAGCAACCTCAACGACAATGCCGGCATCAAGGTGATCGCTTCCGACCGCGTGCACGTGGTGGGCAATGAACTGCTGCGTTGCTTCTTCGCCATCCACCTGTCCAAGGCCCGCGAACCGCTCATCGAGGGCAACACCATCTCCGGCGACCCCACCGTGCCCGACAGCGAGCGGGCCAACGGGGTGCACCTCTGGCAGTGCACCGGCGCCTTGATCAACAACAACACCATCACCGACCACCGCGACGGCATCTACTTCGAGTTCGTCACCAACAGCCACATCAACGGCAACACCAGCTTGCGCAACGAGCGCTACGGGCTCCACTTCATGTTCAGCAACAACGACACCTACGCGCGCAACCTCTTCCAGCACAACGGGGCCGGCGTGGCGGTGATGTACAGCAAGGAGGTGGACATGCGCCACAACCGCTTCCTGAGCAACCGCGGCGCCAGTGCCTACGGATTGCTGCTCAAGGAGATCAACGATGTCACCATCGACAGCAACCACTTCGCCGACAACACCACCGCCATGCTGGTGGACGGCTGCAACCGCATGGAGGCCATGGGCAATGCGTTCCGCAGCAACGGGTGGGCCATACGGCTCTTCTCCAATGCCACCGCCTGCCACTTCAGGGCCAACACCTTCACCGGCAACACGTTCGACCTGGCCACCAACGGCAACCCCGTGTACAACTCCTTCAGCGGCAATTATTGGGACCGCTACAAAGGCTACGACCTCGACCGCAACGGCACCGGCGACGTGCCCTTTCGGCCCCTGAGCCTTTTCGCCATGGTGAATGAGCGCATGCCCTATGCCGTGGTGCTTTCGCGCAGCCTGCTCACCGGCCTGATGGACCAGGCCGAACGGCTGATCCCCTCCATGACCCCCGAGGGGCTGGAGGACGACAAACCCTTGATGAGACCTCCCCATGGCACGCGTGATCTTTGAAAACACCGGTAAGCTTTATGGAAGCATGTGGGCGTTGCGCGAGCTCAACGCGCGCTTCGAGCCCGGCGAGACCGTCTCCGTGATCGGCCCCAACGGCTCGGGCAAGACCACCCTGATCAAATGCCTCCTCGGCCTGGTGCATCCCACCACCGGCACCATCCATGTGAACGGGCACAAGGTGGGGCCCGACCCCACCTACCGGCACCACGTGGGCCACATGCCGCAGATCTCCCGCTTCCCCAACGAGCTGATGATCGGCCAGCTCATCGACCTGATGGACGACATCCGCGGCAGCGACATGGCCCGCGACGAAGGCCCGCTGGTGAAGCAGCTGGGCGTGGATGCCATGATGAACAAGCGCCTGGGCACTCTCTCCGGGGGGCAGCGCCAAAAAGTGAGCGCCGTGCTCGCCTTCCGCTATGCGCCCAGCGTGCTGGTGCTGGACGAACCCACCGCGGGCCTGGACCCCTTGAGCGCCGAACTGCTGCTGGCGGCCGTGCGCGACATCAAGCGCACCGGTTGCACCGTGCTCATCACCAGCCACCTCATGGAGGAGGTGGAAGCCCTGGCCGACCGTGTGGCCTACCTCCACGAAGGCCGCCTGCAGTTCCTGCTCACACCGGAGGAGATCGTGGGGGCCACCGGCCACCAGCGCCTCTCCAAAGCCATTCCCGCCATGCTCATCCGTGATCCCCGACCGCATGTGGAAAGTTTATAAGTACACCCTGATCGACCTGGCCCGGAACAAGTTCGTGGCCGGTTGGCTGCTGCTGTTGCTGGCCATCACCACAGGTCTCTTCCAATTGGAGGACCAGCCGGTGAAGGCCATGCTCAGCCTCTCACAAGTGTTGCTCGCCTTGGTGCCGTTGGTGTCGTGCATATTCTCGATCGTGTATCTCTACGATGCATTGGAATTCACCGAGCTGCTGGCCGTGCAGCCCCTGCACCGGTCCAAGATCCTCGGCGGCCAGATCATGGCCTTGGCCAGCGCGCTGGTGGTGGGCGCCTTGCTCGGCGCCGGCCTGCCGCTGCTGCTCTTCCTGCCCGATGCCGCCTCGCTCACCCTGGTGCTGGCCAGTATCATGCTCACCCTCGTCTTCACCGCCATCGGTGCGCTCATCGCCATCAAGAACCGCGAAAAGGCACGCGGCGTGGGCCTGGGCCTGGTGATCTGGTTCCTCTTCGTGCTGGTCTACGATGCCGTGCTGCTCTGGATCATGTTCGCCTTCAGCGATTATCCCATCGAGCCCTGGATCGTGCCCTTGGCCGCCCTGGACCCCATCGACCTCGGCCGCATCATGGTGCTCCTCAAGGTGGACCTGGCCGCGATGATGGGCTATAGCGGGGCGATCTACGAGAAGTTCTTCGGCAACGTGAAGGGCATCTTGGTGGCCATGGCGGCTCTGGCCACATGGGTGGCCGTGCCCGGCCTCTTCGCCTTCCACGCATTCCGGAAAAAGGACTTTTAGAGGAGCCTGTTGAGGATCTCTTGAACGAAGGACCCTGAGGCGATTTTCTGGCGAAGTATGGTCGGAAAAGCGTCCTCGTCCCGGCTCCTTCGGGGAGACCGGGGGGGCGAGTTTGAAGAGATCTTAAACAGGCTCCTAGAGGTCGGCAGCATCGCTGAAGCCAGCACCGGTACCGTATACGCGGCCGGCAGGGCTGTTGGGCACATGACCTTCGATCGAATGCTTACCTCTCCGCAAGGCGTGAAGGGGGGCGTGCATACCCGGTGCCGAGCCAGCGGGATCAGGTGTGCTGCGGCCTTGTTCGGTCCAAGGGTGGCCTCGTATGCGACCAGGTCGAGCCCCGAAGTGGTGTTCTTCCGGCCACATGCCACCCCGGAAATGGCAATGGGTACACCTGGACCTGACAACAATCAACCAAAAAACTGCGAAAGCGCAATGTTGGTCCGGGGTGATCGCAGGACTTTTGGTCCATCCAAACACACCATCACCAGCAATTTCGACCTCCCATGAAAACCAAGCACATTGCTCCCTTCGCCATGGCAGCCCTGCTTTTCGCCTGCGGCGAAGGCACCTCGGAAACGGCCGGAAGCGCGGCACCGGAGGCCACCGCGGCAGCCACGGCCGTGGGCCAATCCAACGTGGTGGACGACGAATCCCAGCGCAACGTGGTGCAAGTGGCCGTGGCCTCCCCGGACCACAGCACCTTGGTCACCGCCGTGCAGGCCGCCGAACTGGTCAACGCCCTCTCCAACGCGGGCCCCTTCACGGTGTATGCCCCCACCAATGCCGCCTTTGAAGCATTGCCCGCCGGTACCGTGGAAGGCTTGCTGAAGCCCGAGAAGAAGGATGCCTTGATCGACATCCTGCAGTACCACGTGGCCGTGGGCGTGTACAAGCCCGAGAACATGCAGGACGGGCAGGTGCTGGGCATGGTGAACGGCGGCAACGCCACCTTCCAAGTGAAGGACGGGCAAGTAACGATCAACGGGGCCAAGATCGTGGCCACCGTACCTGCGGCCAACGGCCTGGTCTGCGTCATCGACCAAGTGATCCTGCCCGGGCAGTAAGCAAAGGAATGCCATCGCCCTTCCTTGTTGGGGCCTGGTGAAAGTCGGCGAAGGCGTCCATCCGGGCGCCTTCGCTGTTTCCGGGTGGGCCGGTTTTCAACAGCGGATCGCTGCATAACTTTTGGCGGGCCACCGCTGAATGCCGGATCGTTCATAACGCTGTGAATGATCGGTCACCGGCCGGGGCAGGACGATGGAATGGATGGAGGAGCTTTGGCCTTCCCCACCTGACACTTTTTTCCACGATGCCACAAGCCATACTATTTGACAGCCGCACGCAGATGCCACCCACTTCCCCCGTGAAGCCGCGCCTTACCCCGGAGGAGGTACTGGCAGCTGCCCTCGAGTACTTCCACAACGACGAGCTGGCCGCCACCACCTGGATGAACAAATACGCCCTCCGCAACGAGCAGGGCGAACTGGTCGAACTCACCCCGGCCGATACCCATTGGCGCATGGCCCGTGAGTTCGCCCGCATCGAACGCAACTACGATGCACCGCCCGCCGAGAAAAAGACCCAGCTGTCCACCTATGGCCGCAAGCGCAAGCCCCTGGACGAGGAAGGCATCTTCCAACTGTTCGACGGCTTCCGCGACATCGTGCCGCAGGGCAGCGTGATGGCCTCCCTGGGCGACCACACCCGCTTGGCCTCCCTGTCCAACTGCGTGGTGATCCCCGCGCCCGTGGACAGCTACGGGGGCATCTTCCGCAACGACCAGCAACTGGCCCAACTCTTCAAGCGCCGTTGCGGCGTGGGCTTCGACCTGAGCACCTTGCGGCCCTCCGGTGCCGCCGTCAGCAATGCCGCCCGCACCAGCACCGGTGCCGTCTCCTTCATGGAGCGCTTCAGCAACACCACCCGCGAAGTGGCCCAAAAGGGCCGGAGAGGGGCCCTGATGCTCACCATGGACATCGCCCACCCGGACGTGGAGCACTTCATCACCATCAAGCAGGACCTCACCAAGGTCACCGGCGCCAACGTGAGCGTGCGCGTGAGCGATGAGTTCCTCCAGGCCGTGGAGGAGAATGGCGAGTACACCCACCGCTGGCCCATCGACAGCAAAAACCCCGCAGTGACCAAGACCGTGCGGGCCCGTGAACTGTGGGACACCTTGGTGAAGTGCGCACACGGCAGCGCCGAGCCAGGCATCATCTTCTGGGACCGCCAGCACAAGTACTCCACTTCCTCGATCTACCCCGGCTACAAGAATGAAAGCACCAATCCTTGCGGCGAGATCGCCATGCAGGGGGGCGACAGCTGCCGCCTGATCGCCATCAACTTCTACTCCTTCGTGAAGGAGCCCTTCACCGCCAAGGCCCGCTTCGACCATGAGCGCCTGGCCCAGGTCACCTATGAGGCCCAACGCCTGATGGACGACCTGGTGGACCTGGAACTGGAGGCCGTGGAGCGCATTTTGGTGAAGATAGACAACGACCCTGAGCCCGAGGCCGTGAAGCGCGTGGAACGCGAAACCTGGCAACTGCTGGGTGACACCGGCCGCAAGGGCCGCCGTACCGGTTTGGGCTTCACCGGCCTGGCCGACGCGCTGGCCGCCCTCAACCTGGCCTACGACAGCGAAGCCGCCGTGGAAGCCGCCGAGCACATCATGCGCACCAAGTGCGAAGCCGAGTTCAACAGCAGCATCGACCTGGCCATCGAGCGCGGTGCCTTCACCGGCTTCGATCCCGCCGTGGAGCGCACCTCGGAATTCACCAACATGCTGGCGCAAGACCTGCCCGAGCTCCACGCCCGCATGATGAAGCACGGCCGCCGGAACATCAGCATCAGCACCGTGGCACCCACCGGCACCCTCAGCCTGCTCACCCGCACCAGCAGCGGCATCGAACCGGTGTACATGCTGGGCTACACCCGCCGCCGCAAGCTCGGCCCCAACGCCCCCAAGGAGGCCGTGGCCTTCACCGATGCCTTGGGCGACCAGTGGGAGGAATTCACCGTGCACCATCCCCGCCTGGTGGACTGGATGGGCGCCACCGGCAAGAAGGACGTGAACGAAAGCCCGTACTTCAACAGCACCGCGCCCGACATTGACTGGCACCACCGCGTGCGCCTGCAGGCCGCCGTGCAGAAGTACACCACGCACAGCATCAGCAGCACCATCAACCTGCCCTCCACCGTCACCCCCGAGCTGGTGGGCAACATCTACATCGAAGCTTGGCGCATGGGCCTCAAGGGCGTTACCGTATACCGCGATGGATCACGCACGGGCGTGCTGGTGGCCAAGGACGACAAGAAGAAGGACGCAACCACCACCAATGCCAAGCGCCCCGAGGTGCTGGAGGCCGACGTGATCCGCTTCAACAACGAACTCGAACCGTGGATCGCCGTGGTGGGCCTGCTGGACGGCAGACCCTACGAGATCTTCACCGGCAAGGCCGAGGGTGTGTTCCAACTGCCCAAGTGGGTGGAGAAAGGCTGGGTGATCAAGCGCAAGGACGCCAAGTCCCAGAAGAACATCTACGACCTGCAGTACGCCGACAGCGACGACTACCGCGTGACCATCCAGGGCCTCAGCCGCAGCTTCGACAAGGAATACTGGAACTACGCCATCCTCATCAGCGGCATGCTGCGCCAAGGCGTCTCCGTGCCCCATGTGGTGGACACCGTGGTGAACCTCAACCTCTACGACAATACCCTCAATACCTGGAAGAATGGCGTGGCCCGGGCCCTCTCGCGCTACATCGCCGACGGCACCAGCGCCAGCGGCCGCAAATGCAACGACTGCGGCGACAGCGAAGGGGTGTACTACGAGGAAGGCTGCCTGAAGTGCCGCAGCTGCGGAAGCAGCAAGTGCGGGTAGGGTTTTCATGAACCACTGGACAAGTGCAGCCCCGCCATCCCGGCGGGGCTGTTTGTTGGCAGTGGCTTCATTCGGGGCCATCACGGCTGAACGGCGACAGTCCAAATCGTCCGCCCTCCGCGCGCCCGCGCTTTTTGCGCGAGGCATGCGAGGTGCCCGGCGCCATGGATGATGCTTCACCCTGCAATCGAACAATCCAGTGGATTTTATCCCACTAGTACCCAGGCCCGTGCAAGCCGTTCCTGATACCGTCCCTACCGCAACCCGTTCACTGCATCCGTTCTCCCGGACAACAGGGCAACTTGCTTCCATATCCGATGGAACATGACTTCATGCACTACCCTTCTGAAGCGTACTGTTACGAGAAACCGCTACGGGCTGCTCACCTTGTTCTGGATGTTGACCTTCGCATGGTCGGCAGTGGCGCAACCCCCCGATGTAATGCCCGCACATCAGCGGTGGAGCACCTACGTGGGCGGCATCGGCGATGACCAGGTGCTCAGCGTGGCTACCGATCCCTTCGGCCATGTGTACGTGGCGGGCCGCACTACGGACGGCCTGTTGCTGGGCAACGACACCACGGGCAACAGCGGGCTGACGTACCAGCACAACTTCGGCGGCGGAGCCTCCGATGCCTTCCTGGCCAAGATCGCACCGCAGGGTGCCGTGCTTTGGTGTACCTACTTCGGCGGCGCGGGCGATGATGAGGCCGTGCAGGTGGTGGTGAACGGCATGGATGAAGTGTACCTCATCGGCAACACCACCTCCAGCGATAGCATTGCCACGGACTCGCTCTCCTTTCAGCAGGGCCCAGGCGGAGGAGCCGACCTGTTCGTGGCCCGCTTCACCGGCGATGGGGCATTGGTGGGTGCCACCTACTTCGGCGGGCCAGCGGATGAGATGGCCACCGGGGGGACGATGGATGCTTATGGGCGGTTGGTGGTGTGTGCTTACGCCAATGGCCCGTGCGATCTTCCCGGTGGCCTTGCTCCGCAACAGGCATGGACCGCGGACAACGATGGCTTGCTGCTTCGGCTGAAGGGCACGGAGGAACTGCTTGCCGCCACCTACATCGGCGGCAGCGGGGACGACCGTTTGGTGCAGGTGGCCAAGGGCGACAGCAGTGGAGTGGTGCTGCTGGGCAATACGACAAGTACCAACGGCATCGCCACGGTCGGCGCCATGACGGGGCAACTGCAAGGGGGGCGGGATGCCTTCCTGATGAAGGTGGATACCAGCATGGCCGTACACTTCGGCACCTACTACGGCGGCGATGGCGATGATGAGGCACGCTCGCTCGCCCAGCATGGCGGCCTATTGGCCATTGCGGGTGCCACGTGGTCGGATTCTTTGTACACCACGCCGCAGTCCTATCAGCCCGGAAATGCGGGTGGCGGTGACGGATTCCTCGCGGTGCTGGACAATGCCTTCACGCTGCAATGGGCCACCTTCCTCGGCGATACCGGAGCCAACGCCATAGCTGCTGTGGCCATTGATTCGCTGGGCGGCGTGTACACGGCGGGCATCTCCGATGGGGGCTTCATCGTGTCCCCGGATACCATCGCGGACAGCACCTTGGTGGTGCCGCTGCTGAAGGAGGTGGTGCTGAAACGATTCCTTGCGCCTGATAGCCTGGACTGGAGCGTGCATGTGGGTGGAATGGGCGAGGACGAGGCCCATGCCATGGCAGTGATGGGCTTCACCACGGTGTACCTCGGAGGGCGCACCTCATCCACGCAGTACTTCACGAACAACCCGCACCAGATACAATTCGGCGGTGGAACGTGGGATGGGTTTTCCATGCGGATGGACCAGCGGGTCTCCACGCCGTGCAGCGGTATCAGCACGTGTACTGGCGGTGGTGGTGGTAGTGGTGGCGGAGACAGCGATGGATCGTCAGGGGTGAACCCGCCACAGCCCGTATATCATGTGTGCCGCGGCGATTCCATCCTGTTCGTCGCTTACGGTGGCGCACTGGGCTTCGATGCCGAATGGATGTGGTACGCCGATACCTGCGGGGCCAACAGCCGCTTCCTCACCAGCGGCGACACCATTGTCCTCTATCCCGATAGCTCCTTTACGCTTTACGTCCGTGCTGAGGGGCTCAACCATGTCACGTCGTGCAGCTACGCGATCATCGTGGTGCATGAGCTTCCCGTGCCCGTGGCCCTTGCTCCGGATACCGTCTGCGCCGGTGCGCCGATCACCGTGCATGGTTCAGGTGCTGAGACCTACGCATGGCTCGTGGGCGATTCCGTGCTGGCCACCGGTGCCGATGCCACCTTCAACGCACCGATGACGGGCGGTGTGATGGCCTTGGTCCTGGCGGGCACCAACGGACCGGCGTGTACGGTGGACGTACCGGTGCCGGTAGTGGTGCTGCCTCCGCCCGATGTGCAGTGGAACATTACGCACGTGGGTTGCACCGGCGAACCCGGCATGATCGCCATGGAGCTGCCCAATCCCTCGGCCACCGATAGCGCCAACCTTACCATCGCCTGGATACCACCTTCGCTACAAGGGCCCACGCCCACCGGGCTGGCCGAAGGCTTGTACATCGCCTTGGTCACGGACACCAGTACAGGTTGCAGCCGCACCGACACGCTGCACGTGTTGCGCCCGCCCGTGTTGGACGCCGCGTGGCAGGTGGAAGGGGTGGGCTGCAACGGCGAGCCCGGCTCCATCCAGTTGGTAGTGCCCGATAGCACGGTGTTGGATTCCGCCTTGCAGATCACATGGGCGCAGAACGGCCTGAATGGGCCGCAGCTCACAGGCCTTTCCGCAGGCAGCTACATGGCCACGCTGCAAGACACACTGGGCTGCAGCCGCACAGATACCTTGGTGATCACGCAGCCGCCATTGCTGAATGTGGCTTGGCACGTGCAGGGCACCACGTGCTACGATGGAGGCGACGGCGCGATCCTGTTGATGCAGCCCGCGCCCGACAGTCCGGACACGGCGGTCTTCACCTTCATCTGGGCACAGCCCGGCCTTACCGGCCATGCGCTTACGGGCCTCGCTCCCGGCCCGTACATCGTCACTGTGGCGGATTCCACCGGTTGCAGCCGTATGGACAGCCTGCTGGTAACTGCGCCACCGCCGTTGATGGACAGCGTAGCCACCACGAATGCGTGGTGCGGCATGGCCACGGGTAGCGCTCTTGTACATACCATCAGCATAGCGCCGGGGCTGCAGTTCAACTTCGGGAACGGGCCGGACACGGATTCCTTCACTGGGCAACTTCTACCCGGAGGCTACACGGTGAACGCCAGCGACAATGCCGGTTGCGCACAGCAGATCGGCTTCACCATCCAAGCCTTCGGAACGATCAGCGTAAGCATCGACGCAGATACGCTGATCGCTGTGAACGACACCACCTTCCTGCAGTGCGTCATGGTGCCTGCGGACAGTGCGGCCAGCATACAGTGGTCTCCTTCCATCGGCCTTGCCGAACCCACGGCCGCGGGTACAGCCTGCGTGGTTTCCGATACCACCGTGTACGTGGTGCTGGTGACCAGCCACGCCGGTTGCACCGCATCCGATTCCGTGGTGGTGGTGCCCTTGAAATTGGTGCCACCCAGCATCACGCCGCCCTGTGGCGACTTCTTCCTGCCGGACCATTTCTCGCCCAACGGCGACGGCATCAACGACGTGCTCTGCCCCTTGGGCGGCTGCATCACCAGCCTCCATTGGGAAGTGCTGGACCGCTGGGGAGGTAAGCTCTTTTCGTCCGAAAGTCCTGAACTGTGCTGGGACGGCACGCACAACGGCATCCCCGTACCGGCGGGCAGCTACGTGCTCACCCTGGCGGTGGAGCGCAGCACCGGAGAAACGATCCAACGCACCGGCACCATTACCCTACGGCGATGAAACGCACCATCTGCTTCGCGGTTGCCGGCCTGCTGGTGGGGCTGCTGCACGGTCAGGATGCCGATCCGTCCTTCGCTGGAAGCGCACCGCTGCTGCTGGATCCCTCGCGCAGCGGCTTCAGTCCGGGTGGGCAGGTCAGCTTCATCCATCGCGACCAATGGTTGCAATTGCCTGGCACCTGGCGTAGCGATCAGCTGGCCGCCGAATGGTGCGCGCGCAACACCCGCAAGCCAGTGGAATCATGGTTGGGCATCGCACTGATCGCGCAGCAGGACCGGCAAGCCGTGGAGGGCGGACGGCGCACCGTGCTGGACTTCACGTCAGCGATGCATGTACGCGCGGGCCGCCGTTCGTTCCTTTCCTCCGGGATCGAAGCACGCTTGGCCGACCAGCAAGTGGGCGACGTTGGTGGAACCTGGGGCAGCCAGTACGGAGGTGGCCGCTACGACCCCGGCCTGGCAACGGGGGAAGGGTCCGGCACGGGAAGGCTCACCACGCTGGAAATGCGCGTGGGACTTTCCTACACCTTGAAGTACGAGGAGGAAAGCCGCTTGCGCCGCGAGCTCGACATGCTGGTGGCCGGCATCGCCGCCGACCACATAGGCGGTTTTTCGCTGCATGAGGAAGGGGCACCGGTGGGATCGCCGCCCATACGCCTCACGGCATACGTGCTGGGTGAGCTGCCGCATGAACTATGGGACAAGGGCTTCTTCTCCGCGGAACTCATCGGCCAAGCGCAGGGGCCGTTCCTCACCGGGCGCATCGGGGTATTCGCCGGTAAGCACCTGCTCAATGCCGTGCGCGAGCCGGGTGGCCCCATGCTGCAGGGTTTCAAGGCCGGGTTGTCCTATCGCCTGCACGATGCGCTGCTGGTGAACGCCGCGCTGGACCTGGGCCGCACCACCTTCGGCATGGCCTACGGCTGGAGCATCTTCAACCCCAACAAGGCCGTGGCCGGCAGGCGCACCTTCGAGCTGCTGGCACAAGTGCGCTTTGTGAAGGGCGGGAAGTAGGGGGCATGTACGTGAAGCGAGGTAGGGAGCGCAATGGAAGATGGTTCCGCCCTGCACCGGGGTTCGCTTTGCGTGGGCGGGGCCAGTGACTAAATCGAAAAAGACCATTGGTCCCTGCACTACCCGTACTTTGAACCGCGTTTTCCACCGCATGAGCCCAACCCCCGAACAACAAGCCCGCGAACGCATCGATGCGATGCTCACCGCGTCCGGCTGGGCCGTGCAGGACAAAAAAGCCCTGAACCCCGCGGTGGGCCGTTTACGGCAGGCGTTTTTGGAGCGGGCATTTGAGAGGAGGTTGGGGTGAGGTATGGGTACGCTTACGTCATATAAGTCTATCGAGGAGAAGCAGGCGGTCTTCACAAATTGTGTCTTCTGCGACACCGAGAAGGATATACGCGACTGGCTCACTGGTATTGGTGAAGGAAGCTTAAATGGTGTTGGCATGGCATTCCGCGGACTTACACGCGGCAGTTACAAGCTGTACAGCAGCTTGCAGCGAAGCTGGGTTGAGCAAGACTTGGCTTTACACCAACAGAACCACAAGGGTATTGTACAGCGCATCCTTGATGAAGCTTTTGAACAACGTGTGAACGGTACATCACTCGTGAATGGAGAGCGTGACGAGCTTGCAATGTTGTCCTACTTGCAGCACCATGGCTGCCCAACGCCTTTCCTTGATTTCACTTCGGACGTACGGGTGGCTTTGTTCTTTGCCAGTCAGGAGCCGAAGGGGGCTGGAAATGGCAGTGAGCTTGACAACTACTTCTCAATCTCATCCATCGCGAAATTGTGGATGCCATGAACTCAGGCTTGGCGAAAGCATGGAGAGAATGCGATTCTGGACATAGGGCGGAGGCTGCACAATGGTTCCGGTCTTATGAGATGAACGCCTTGCAGGATACGCTCATCTTCGAAACGCAGTGGATCAACCGGAACTATGGAGGGGGCGTTGTGAGCTTGGATACCTCGGATCGCTTCAGGCGCCAGGCTGGATTGTTCGCGATGAACAACACAGCAGACCTGCCATTCCCTGAGGCGGTTCATGCATTTGTTGATGCACGTACGAACGATGTGCGGGAGCAGCGTTCGGTCCGAACGTGGATTAATAGCCTGAACATCCATCGAAACTATGCGGGGCTGGTCACGTCTTGGCTGAGCAGCCAGGATCCCCCTATAACGGAAAATTATCTGCTTCCGGTACAAGAGAATGAGGGTTGGATATGTGACATCTTCGACCGCATGTTGGGGAACTGCTCACGTGAATGATGGAACTGAATTGTTGAATGAATAACAAGATCAACCAAGACGACCCCGCCGTAAGCAACGCCTACGACGCGTTGAAGAACACGGCGGACAAGGTGATGCAGGGCCTGGAGAAGGTCCGTGAGCACCAAGGAATAAACCGGCGCCGGTGGCTGTGGGAACTGGTGCAGAACGCGAAGGATGTTCCGAACCGTTTCGGCCAGGTGTCCATCAAGATTGTGCGTGAGCCGGACCTACTCACCTTCGCCCACAACGGCGATCCCTTTCAGGTGCGCAATGTGACCGCCCTGATCAACCAGGTGAGTTCCAAGCCCTCGGACAGTATCGATGCGCAAATCACCGGCAAGTACGGTACGGGCTTCATCAGCACGCACTTGCTGAGCACCACCATCGAGGTAACAGGCGTGATCCATCGGGAAGGCCGACCAGCCAAGCGGATGCACTTGATGCTGGACCGTGAAGGTACCCGCAGCGAGGACCTTATCCCGAAGATTGAAAATGCCAGGGCGCTGGTGGAGCGGATTGACACTGATGCCGCCTTTGAGGATATGCCGGACTACGATACACAACGCACGGAGCAGAGCTTTGATACGGTTTTCACCTACCCATTGATCACCGAGGATGCCCGTTTGGCCGCTTCGGATGGTTTGGCCGATCTGGTGAACACGCTACCGTATACCCTCGGTAACCTCGCCAAGGTGAAGCGGCTTATCGTGGAGGACAGTGTAAAGGGGCAAACGCTGGACTACCGGTGCAAGGTGGTGGCGAACGATGGCTCCATTCGTAAGTTGTGCATGAGCGCCGGGGAGCAGGTCATTGCCCACTTCATCTCATACGGCAAGGACAACTTGACTCTGACCGTGGAGGTGAATGGGTTTGAGCGGCCCAAGCTGAAGGCCAACTTCGGGGAGCAACCAAACCTGTACCGCGACTTTCCTCTGATCGGGTCCGAAAAATTCCACTTCCCCTTCATCCTGAACAGCGTAGAACTGTACCCCAACGAGGAGCGCAGCGGCATCTTCCTGAACGCTGCCGGTACCAGCCATGTGGCCACCAACCGGCAGGTAATAGAACGCGCGATGGATTTGGCAGTGGAATTCGGGCAATGGCTGGCGGAACAGGGCGCAAGCAATTTGTATGTAGCGGCGTACAGCCGTCTGCCTGGCGTGAATATGGACCCCAGCGCCATGGAGTGGTACCAAGAGCGGCAACGGAACTGGCGTGGACGAATACTAAAATTGCCTTTAGTGGAGACCACCGCTGGCACCACCATCGCTCTGAAAGATGCGATCATTCCCAGGCATGGTCCTGAAGGCATGGCGAACGCGGTTCTGTGGGAATTGGTGGTGGCCTTTCATGGACGAGGACGGCTTCCACGCAAGGATCTTCTCGCCCCATGGCTGAAAGCCCTGGGCCCCATGGAGGAATCCGATTCTTGGAATCAAGGCGCCACCCTTATCCAGGGTTTGGAAGATCTGTTCAAACATGTAGAAAGCAAGGGAGCGCTGGAGGCCTTGGTCTTGGAACCCTGGCCGGAAGGCGTAGCCCATTCGCCTGTTGACTGGCTTAGTCGGCTGTTCCGGTTCGCCATCGAGCAGAAGGAAGGGGAATTGCTGGACAAGTATGCCGTGGTGCCGGACCAGTACGGGCGCTTTCACAAGCTCAGCGAACTCTACCTCGAAGACATAGAGGCCCGTATACCGGACGCGGTCCTGGATGTGATGAAGAAGCTCGGTGCCGATTGGCGAGCCCTGCTGATCCACCGCAGTCTGGATCTGGATCAAAAGAGCCATAAGCGCTGGGGGCTGGCGGATGCATCCAAGAAGGTGACCGAGCTGCTGGGTGGTGACCTCGCCGAGCAGGCGACTGGTACGACATTTACCGGCAGGACCGATGCGCTGGACATTCTATTCGAACTGATCGCCATCGTTCCTACGGGAGGTCGGAAGGGCTTTCGCGCTTCACTCTTCAGCAACGGTTGCAGCTTCTTCCAGCGCACTGGGGATTTGAACGAGACAAGCGGTTGTTCTGACTTCAATTTTGCGCCCGCTATACGCCTACTCCTGCAATTCATCCATAATCGCATCACTGAATGCAGCAACATGGATGGACTTGCCCTTTTCATGGCCGTTTCCAAGGACCAAGCTGTTCTGTGGCTGGATAGACACCTGCGCTCCCTTGTTGGACATGATGAGTACAAGGCCTTCCTTGAGCGCGGGAATATCATACCCAACCGGTATGGTGAGCTAAAAGGTTACGATGCTCTCTACAACTACGGGACCGAGGACCAACCCATGGATGCCGACCTAGTCGAAGTGCTCAAGGAACTCGATGATGCACAGGATTGGAACAAGGTGCTTGTAGGTGATGACATTGGAATATCTCTGAAGGAGACCCGCTCGATGCTCCAGCTCGGTAAGGCCATCGATGATCAGGTGGCCCAGATTTGGGGCAAGGCAGCCTCAGAACCGCAGATCCTTGAGGAGAGGCAAGCCACGCTAGTGGCGCTCATCGATTGGTGCAATGCGAATGAGGACGATGCCAACCGCTTCATGCCCGGCTTCATGCAGATCAAGGACAAGCTGTCCTTTGACCTCATTATCCGGCCGAACCTGTCCAGCGGTGTCATAGGTCTACTCGGGGACAAGCGGTATGGTGCCGTGCTGCAATCCATCCAAAGCCGTGGCTTGGATGTCGGAAAGGTCAAGGAGTTACTGGAAATCACCGGCGCGTTGGGCTCCTTGGACCCAATCATCAATAGGGCAAAGGAGATGCTGGAGGAAAAGCAGGACCTCGAGTACAAGAAGGAGTTAGGGGAAGGCATGGAGAAACTGCTGAAGGAGGCGCTCGATGCAGAAGGCTTCCAGACGCACGTCCAAGGCATCGGCGATTATGACATATCGGTCACCAATCCCGCGAACGGCAAGATGTTCTACATTGAACTCAAGTCGGTGGCGGCCGGGTCGAAGGCCCCCTTGAAGCTGGCCCCGTCACAAGCGCAGGTATGGAAGACTGATGCGCGGGATAGGGCACTGTGCCTTATTGAACGAGGAACTACAGCCTCTCCTGCTACCATCGCCTACATTATGCAACAGTTGCGCACAAGGCAAGGTCTTTCCGGTGATCTTGCGGCTGGCAACGCAGCCTTGGGCACATTCCAGATTTTACAGCATGAAAGTAATCTCGACTTTCAGCTCTTGGGCGATGTCAGGGTACGCCTGGAGCAACATCGGTTTATGCAAGGGGCGGTCGATTACGCTAAGCTTATCGAAGCAATCAAGAATGCGATCAGTTGAACAAGCCGGAACGCCGTGGATTCTTATGTTCTTAACGTCCGCCCACGTGTGCTGTGCAAGGCGTGCAAGGTGTGCGGCCATGGAAGACCTCCTCGCCAGACTTGCCTATCCCATCACCGGTACTTGAACCAGGCCGCCATGAAGGGATTGTACGGTGCGTAAACAGGCTTTCCGGATTCGGCAGCGTGTTCGGTGATGTAGATCAGCTCGCGATCAAGCAGGGCTTGGAGGGCATGCACCAAGGCGGCCGAGGAAGGCAGGTTGTACTTCCGGGTGAAGGCCGCGCCCGTGGGGGTGTCCACCTCGCCTTCGCGGGAGATGGCGGCGAAGAGGTCCCACTGGTTGCGCGTGAGTGCGCTGCGCAGCGTGGCCATGATGGCATCCTGCTCGCGCACGATGGCCAGCAGCGAACGCACCACCGTGTCGCGGTCCAGTGTTGCGGAATCGCCGAAAAGGCGGTTGAGGAGCACTTGCATGTAGTAGGTGTGGCCCCGGCACAGGTCGTAGCAGAACAGGGCCTCCTCCTTTTTCAGGGAGCGGCCATGGCGCTTCATCAGGTGGGGGGCAAAATCCGCATATGTGGCGCGGTCGATGCGCTTGAGCTCGACCTGGTCCGCGCTGCCATAGAACGGATTGGCGGCGTTGTTGAACAGGTCCAGCAGGATGTGGCGCTGGCTGCCGGAGAAGATGCAGCGCACCTTGGTGCTGCGCTGCAGCTCGGTCCGGAGCAGCGCGTCCATGCGCGCCTCCTGGAAGGTCGCGATCTGCTGGAACTCGTCGATGGCCAGGAAGATGGTGCGGTCCTGCTCGTTGAGCACGCGGAAGATCTCCCGCGTGGTGGCTGCTTCCTGCCGGTGGCTGCTGCGTTCCAGGCTGATGCTCGGGCTGCCCGTCAGCTCGTCCATGCTCACCACCGGGCGCAGGGCGGAGAACCAGGCCATCACGTTCTTCAGGAACTGCTTGGGCGTGGGGTTGAGGGCTTGGTGTACGGCGTTCAGCAGAATGGTGTTGAATTCATGCACGTCACGCGCCGCGTAGATGTCGGCGAACACGGTCCGCGCGCCGCGCACCTTGGACAGCCCGTGGAACACATGGTGGATGAGGCCCGTTTTCCCATACCGCCTGGGGCTGTACAGCATCACGTGCCGTCCGTTCCGCAAGGCGGACGCGATGGTCCTCGTTTCCTCCTCCCGGTCGCAGAAGAAGCTTGGCCCCATGTAGGCGTTCACGGCGAACGGGTTGTCATCGGTCATGGCAGCGAAGTTAGGTCATCTTACTAAGAATAGTTTAGTAAAGATTACTTAGTAAGTAGTTTTTATTCAATTGAATGGGCGCCGGATGTTGCCGCCAAGGATGATCGGTTCGCCCGGCACACGGTCCAGGTGGGCCGGATAGGACGAAGGCTGGAGCTTCAACCTCCGCCAGGGACGGCACGAAGCGGAACGTGGCTTACCAGGGCCGTTCGGGGCTTTTGGGCATTTCAACACGTCCTTTGGTCATCCTTCGTACACTTGCTTGGCGATTACCCCTTTGGGTTTTACGGGAGCGGACCTGATGAAGGTCGGGGTTTCCGAGCCCACTGGGGGATCGTCTTTTATCACAGGGCCTTATCAGTACCCCCTTGGCCCTGCGCCTCCTTCAGTGATCATTCCCACGTGGCGATGTTCAAGCCATCGTTGCCCGCCCGCACCGATACCGCCGCGAACCGCTCTCCCTTGTGGAAGCGCATGTGTTGCAGGGTCCCATGACCGGACTTCTTCCCTTTCTCCAGCCAAACTTCATCCGGTGCTTTTGGAATGTCAGGGCTCAACTCCGCAATCTCGTGTCGGTTTGCACGCCGGCCAGTGTCGGACATGTGCCCTGCAGAGTCGTCGCGGGTCATGTACATCTTGAGTCCGGCCTGGTCCTCCAGTATAAGCACGGGCTTGCCCTTGGTCTCCGTGGCCATGGCCTGGCAGTTGGACCAATTCAATGCTGCTTGCTTGTCGGGAAGCAAACGGCTTATTGGAGTCAGGTCTGGATCGAGCGTTTTAAATACATCCCCCTCATTCCGTGGCTCTCCTCCATGCCGGACACCACAAGGGCCAGGGCGCGGTCCTTCATGGCCCCGCTCTTCTCCATGGCCATGGATCCCTTTGGGTCGGTGGCCTTCATCAGTACGAGTGGTGTATACCTGGCCCGGCTTGAGCGCCACCAGCAGAGCCGTGCATCGGCAATTCCATACGTTGGGCGGGCCGATCCTGGCCCATATCGTAGCGTCGGCCCGGAACGCCTCTCCGTCAAGTGCCGTGTGGGCAGGTCTTACCTGCGTGCCTCTTGGGTGAAGTATTCCCGGTAGGGCTTGGTCCCGGTGTCCTCCTTCAGGCGGCATGAACGGCTGGTCTGCATGCCTATGGTTTGCGGGCATCTCAAAATTGTTTTTGGTAGCGAGCTTGGAGGATTTCGCGGCCAGATAAGGCGCGAAACCGGAGCATAGCCGGTGGCTATGTGAGGATTGAGCAACGCAATATGGCCGCGAAAGTCCCGAGTGCAGCCCAAAGGATAATTTTGAGATGCCCTCTAAGGCCAGCCGATACGCCGCAGTCAGCTTGTGCTTCTTGTACCCGTTCCGCACGCCGCTGGTGTCCACCCGCTTATGAAGTCAGGGAGACCTTTGCCTTTTCTCGCTATGGCAATCAGGCCAGTGGCGGCCGTTGGTGATGACCCAGCGGGTCGGAATGCCATACTTGTGGGCGTAGCCGTGCCGGGAGCCCACGGCGTACTTCTTCACGATCGCTGGCGGGGCCACATCGCCATCATCGGTCCACGCATCCCCATTGGCGGGGTCATTGGCGGTTCGCGGGCCGCACTTACCTTTGTGCATGGCAAATCACACGCAGGCAGCCGCTCCCGTGCGCGGCGAGCGCCAGGCCCTCCCCACCGAAGCCACCGCAGACCGTTTCGCGGTGCAAGGCTTGACCTATGATGACGTCCTCCTCGTGCCTGCCTACAGCGAGGTGTTGCCGCGCGCGGTGGACATCCGTACGCGCTTCAGCCGCAACATCGCGCTGAACCTGCCCATCGTGTCCGCCGCCATGGACACCGTCACGGGCTCCGAACTGGCCATCGCCATCGCCCAACAGGGCGGCATCGGCGTAGTGCACAAGAACCAAGGCATCGCCGAACAGGCCAATGAGGTGCGCAAGGTGAAGCGCAGCGAAAGCGGCATGATCACCGACCCGGTGAAACTGCATGTGGACGCCACCGTGGGCGATGCCCTCAAGCTCATGGCCGAGCACAAGATCGGCGGCATTCCCGTGGTGGACGCCGGCAACAAGCTGGTGGGCATCGTCACCAACCGCGACCTGCGCTTCGAGAAACAGTTCGACAAGGGCGTGGCCGAAGTGATGACCAAGGACAGGGTGATCACCGCCAAGCCGGAGGTCAACATGGCGCAGGCCTCGGACATCCTCCAGGAATTCAAGATCGAGAAACTGCCCGTGGTGGACGCCCAAGGCGTGCTCATCGGCCTGGTCACTTACAAGGACATCATCAAGCTCAAGCAGCGACCCAATGCCTGCAAGGACCACCGGGGCCGCCTGCGCGTGGCGGCGGCCATCGGCGTTACCGGCGACAGCCTCGATCGGGCCGCCGCACTGGTGGAGGCCGGCGTGGACGCCCTGGTGATCGATACCGCCCACGGCCACCACATCGGTGTGCAGGACATGCTGCGCACCATCCGCAAAGCCTTCCCCAACGTGGACCTCGTGGTGGGCAATGTGGCCACCGCTGCCGCCGCCAAAGCCTTGGTGGACGCCGGTGCCGACGCCGTGAAGGTGGGCATCGGCCCGGGCAGCATATGCACCACCCGCGTGATCGCCGGCGTGGGCGTGCCCCAACTTACCGCCGTGCACGATTGTGCCGCCGCCATTGCAGGCAGCGGTGTGCCGGTGATCGCCGACGGCGGCATCCGCTACACCGGCGACCTGGTGAAGGCCCTCGCCGCTGGTGGTGACACCGTGATGATCGGCTCGCTCTTCGCCGGCACCGAGGAGAGCCCCGGAGAAACGGTGATCTACGAGGGCCGCCGATTCAAGACCTACCGCGGCATGGGCAGCCTCGAGGCCATGCAGAAAGGCAGCAAGGACCGTTACTTCCAAGACATGGAGGACGACATCAAGAAGCTCGTGCCCGAGGGCATCAGTGGCCGGGTGCCGTTCAAAGGCCCCCTGCATGAAGTGATCCATCAGATGGAAGGCGGCCTGCGTGCCGGCATGGGCTATTGCGGTGCAGCGGACATTGCCGCGCTCAAGCAGGCCTCGTTCATGCGCATCACTGCGGCGGGCATGAAGGAAAGCCATCCGCATGATGTCTTCATCACGCGGGAGGCACCCAACTACAGCGTGGGGTAGGCAGCAGCCTATGGACCTCATGAACCCCGCGCCGCAGCCTGCTCCAGTGCTTGGGGCCCGGTCACGGCAGCCGCGTCCATCCCACTTGCCACCGGTTCGGATCGATCGCACCTTCCGCCTCGCGCCGTTGCCTTGCTTTCTTGCACCGGACCTTGCACCGCTCGCCTCCGCATGGCCAGCACCGGTCAGCTCTTCAAGCTCACCCCCAATCCAAAGAGCGCAAGGTCGTATTTCACCGGGTCTGCCGGGTCGTAGCGGCGCAGGGCCCCGGTGAGTTCCACCACGCTCTTCCAATCGTCCTGTTGCCGCTGGAGCAGGCCCAGCTCGCGGGCCATGCGGCCGGTGTGCACATCCAGCGGCACATGCAGCCCGGAAGCCGGGATATGCTTCCACAGGCCCAAGTCCACACCGCGGTCATCGGGCCGCACCATCCACCGCAGGAACATGTTGATGCGCTTGGCATTGCTGCCGCGCACGGGATCGGCCACATGCTTGTGCGTGCGCACGGGGTGCGGCGGTTCGAAGAAACGCTGGCGGAACAAGGCGATCATTTCCGCCATGGGCGGCAGACTGCCTTGCTTTTGCGCCGGCAGGAATGCCTGTTCCAGCCCGCCGTAGGTGGTGTTCACGTGCCGCAGCCCATGGATGAAGCATTGCAGGTCGGTACCGTTGAAGGTGCGGTGCACGAATCCGCTTAAGTGCCCAAGTTCACGGGTTGAGGCGTTCATCACGAAGTCGTATGGTGCCTCATCCAACAACCGTACGAGCTTCCAGGCGTTGTTGATGATGGTCTTTCGTTGTCCCCAGGCGATCGTGGCCGTGAGGAAGCCGATGGTCTCGGCATCGGCCCGCCGGGTGAAGGCGCGAGGCACCTGCACGGGGTCGTCCGCAATGAAGGCCGGCGTGGCGTAACGCGCGTAGGCCTCCTCCAACAGCAGGAACAGTTGCTTGTCGTTCATCCGCTTCAGGGCCATGCGCCCCGAACATACCATGGAATGCACGGGGAATTCCGCGCATGGTCCCGGAAGCACCCAACCTTGGGTGCCTGAAGCCCGTGTAGGTCATAAACCCGTTCCAATCCCTGACCGCATGAAGAACCCGCCGCTTTTCCGAACAGTCCTGATCCCTGCCCTGGTTGCCGTGGCCTTGGCCGGTTGTCGGAAGGAGGAACCTTCGGCTGGGGCGCCCGTGCCGCCGGCACCCCAGACCAACCCGCTGCGCCAGCTGTTCGCGGACCATGTGGCCCAGGCCACGCAGCATTACACCATCAATACGGACAATGGACCGGCCTTCGTGCAAGGTGCGCACGGGCTCCTGGCCACCTTCGGGCAGCATGCCTTCCGCAAGGCGGACGGCAGCACGGCCACAGGGCCCGTCGATATCGCCCTGGTGGAAGCCTTGAACGTGGGCGACATGCTCTGGTTGAACAAGCAGACCGTGGGCCTGGGCAACGGACAGATGAGCCTGTTGGTGAGCGGTGGACAATTCCGCCTCGCTGCCACACAGAACGGTGAGGCGTTGACCTTGGCACCGGGCGGATCCCACATCCAAGTGCCGGCCTCCGGCACACCCGATCCGCAGATGGCCTTGTTCAGCGGCACCGAACAAGGGGATGGCACCATGCTCTGGAACCCGTGGGCCACCAACCCGCTGGCCCCGGGAGCCATCGATTCCTCGGGGTATTACAGCTTCCCCAATGACTCCCTGGGGTGGATCAATTGCGACTACTTCTATGGCGGACCTGAACCGCTCACCGTGGTGCAAGTGACGTGCCCGCCCACCTGCGACCATGCGAACACCTTCGTGTGGCTGGTGTTCCCGGCGATCAATTCAATCACCAACCTCGGTGGCGGTACCGGCCATGTGTTCGCCACCAACGCGGGATACATGCTTCCCGTAGGGCTGGCGATCACGGTGGTGGCCTTGGCGGAGATCGATGGAGCGTACTACTCCTCGTTCACCGATGCGGTGGTGGCCGACGGAATGAACCTGCCCATCAGCATGCAGGCCACCACCTTGGAGCAGTTCGCGGTGGATGCCGGAGGCTTGTAGGGGCCGGGAAAAGCACAAGCCGCAGCAACTTGCTTGGTTGCTGCGACTTGTGGAATTTCCGGGCCTTGGCCCCGCGGCCCCGGAAGAGGTCACCTGTTCGGCTTGACCGACGGACTGGTCTGGGGAACGATCGGCACGCTCGGCCTCGGCGCCGGTACCGGAGCGGAGGACCGTACAGGCGGGTTCACGCGGCCGGGGTTATGCACGGGTGCCAGATCATGCACTGGATGCGGCCTGGGGGTTGGAGGTGGCGCGGGGTTGTCGCCGGGGCGCGGGTCGTGCACCGGGTCTTTCACGGGTGCCACCGGACCAACGGGCGGTTTGGGGCCATCGGGCGAAGGAGACTTTACGGGCGGCCGGTAATCATCGATGGGGCCGGGTGTGGGCGGATCAACGGGATCGTTTCCTGCTGCTCCGGTGCCCACCGGCTTGCGTTCGGGGCCCAGCGGTTGCTTGGTGGCAACCGGATAATTGAAGCTGACGCTGCTTGTGGGCGCCGGCCGGTAGACCGTGGTGTCCGGCATCACCTCCGGGGTGCAGTCGATCTGCGCGGTCTCCGTGTGCACGCCGATGGTGCCGCAACCCGTGGAGGTGAGCCCGTTGGCATCCTGCACGGTGATGCACCCGCCGCTGTTGGCCACCATGTTGAAGTCCACAACGGTATACGGCGCTTGCCCGCCCACCACATGCCAGGTGTAACCGCCTTGGGACTGCACCACGCTCTGCACCACGTTGGTGAGGCCCGCTTCATTGGTGGCACCGGTGCAGATGTAGTTGACCACCACACGGTCCGAGGTATGCACCACCACCTGGAACTTGTCCGGTTTGGAGGCGTTGGCGGAAAGGGCTGCCAATAGCAAGGGATAGATCAGTTCACGCATGGCATTTGGCGGGTTTTGGTTGGATGAATGTACGGCCAATGCGGGCTGCAGCCAAATTCATGCCGGATACCCCCACGGCCGGTGAGTGGGTCATACCCCGTTGGAAGCCCGGCCAAATTCAGGAATCCTGGCGCTGCCAGCTGCGCTCGATCACCTCCAGCAGCTCCGCGTGGATGGCGCTGTTGCTGGCCACGATCTCCTCGTCGAACACGGGGTCTTTGCTGGGGCGGAAGCCACTGACCTGTCCACCGGCCTCGCGCACCAGGATCACTCCTGCGGCCACATCCCAGCTATTGAGGCCGTACTCGTAGAACGCCTCGAAGCGGCCGCAAGCCACGTAGGCCAGGTCGGCGGCGGCGCTGCCCAGGCGGCGGATGCCGCGGGTGCGGTGCATCAGTTCGCGCAGCAGGTCCATGTATTCGGCCTCGAAGCCGAAGTCGTCGTAGGGGAAGCCCGTGGCCAGGAGGCTTTCCTGCAGCTGGCTCCGGGAGGAGACACGGATGGGCATGCCGTTGAGCGTGGCCCCGCCACCGGCCCATGCCGCGAAGCATTCATCGCGGTTCACCTCCAGCACCACGCCCAGCAGCACATCACCGCCGCGCACCAAGGCCACGCTCGTGCAGTAGCAGGGCATGCCATGGACGAAGTTGGTGGTGCCGTCCAGCGGATCGATCACCCAGTTGAGGCCTTCCGCACGTTCGCCCGTGCCTTCCTCGGCAATGAAGCCGGCCTCGGGGAGCAGCTCGTTCAGGCCTGCCACGAAGCGCGCCTCGGCCTGCTTGTCCACATAGCTCACCAGGTTGTTCAGGCCTTTGCTCTCCACTTCCGCTTCGGTGAATCGCCGGCTTTCCAGGCGGATGAAGGCCGCCACCTCGCGGCTGAGCAGTACCACGTGTTCAGTCAACTTCTGCAGGTCCATGCTTTTTTCGTTTGTTCAGCACCACCAGGCTGGCCGTGCCGAGGATGAGGAGGCCAAGGCTGATCACCTCGGCTTGGGTCCAGGTGCCCAGGAAGAGTTCATTGACCCGGATTTTCTCAATGAGGAAACGCTCCACGCCGTTCATGATCAAGTACAAGGCGAAGAGGGCACCGGGGAGCGTGACCTTCTTGCGCAGCCACCAGAGAGCGCCGAAGAGCAGCAGGCACATGAGTGTTTCATACAGCGGGGTGGGGAACACGCCGGGCACCAAATGGGTGCAGTAGCCTTCGAAGCAGGTGCCATCGGTGATGGGCATGCCGCTGTAGCCGCCGCGGTGCGGGCCCAGCACCGCGTTCACGTTGTTGGGGTAGTCGTAGCTCCAGAGCCATTGGGGGATCCAGCCGGGCTTGGCGGCGCTGTTGGCGATGCCCCAATCGCCATCACCGGAGATGTGGCAGCCCAGGCGCCCGATGCCGTATGCCAGCATGAGGCCGGGCGCCGCGGCGTCCATGGAGGGCAGGATGGCCAGGCCGTTGCGCTTGAAATAGCGCACCACCATGATGCCGGCCACGATCAGCCCGCCGTACATGGTAAGGCCGCTCACCAGGTCCTGCACGTTGCCGGTGGCCACCAGGTCGAAGAAGTCACGCGGGCTCTCCAGCCAATGGAAGAGCTTGGCGCCGATGAAGCCCCAGAGCGCAGCGGTGAGGGTGATGTTGCCGCCGTGTTGGGCGGGGTGTACGGTGATGGCCTTTTCCACGGGTTCTTTCAGGCGCTGCTTTTCTTTCTCGCGCCAAAGCAACCAGGCCAGCAAGGCGGCCACGGCGATGCCCCCGAGGAAGTTGCCCTGGCCGCTGAGCAGGAAGGCCGGCGGGTTCGCGGTAGCTTCCTCCATGTGCAGCAGCAGGTACAGGCCTTTCCAGCCCAGCACGAAGCCCACCAAGCCTTGCATCACCAACTCGCCGGGGGAGGCGCCCAGGCCCACCATCTCCTTGCGGGTGGTGGGCTTGATCAAGCCGATGGCTTCCTTGCGCTTCAGTTCGGAGACCAGGGTGAGGTAGGCGCCCACAAAGGCCAAGGCCACGAAAAAACCGAAGCTGTTGAGGAACTTCAACAGCGGCCAGTCCAATCCGGTGAGGTCGAGCAGGGCGTGGTAGAGGGTGGGGTACATGGGCGGGTGGAGCGGAAGGTCGGTGGGGGCGGATGACGGCGGATCAGGAGATCCCGTGATGGGATGGTACCGCTGAAGCCATGGTCCGCGCGGTGGGTCCGGAAAGCAGGTCGTGCAGCGGGCGCCCCAGTGCGTGGCCATCGGCATCGATGTGCGACAAGGCCACCGGCACCACGGTGTTGGCCAGGGACGGGTGGAAGGGCACGGCCACGCGGATGTAGTTGTCCGTGTAGCCGAAGAGGTGGTCCGAGGGGTCCGGCGCCTGGGGATCTTCACCGTGCTCGAACAGCACGGGCCGTGCCTGGCCCAGGTGGGCTTGGTAGTGGGCGCGCTGCAACTTGGCGCCCAAGCTGCGCAGCTGGCGGGTGCGGTCGCGGCGCACCTCCACGGGGACGGCATCGTCCATGCGCACGGCCGTGGTGTTGGCGCGTTCGCTGTAGGTGAACACATGCAGGTAGTTCACGTCGATGCCGCGCAGGAAGGCATGGGTCTTCAGGAATTCGTCCTCCGTTTCCCCCGGGGTGCCGGTGATCACGTCCACCCCGATGCCGGCATGGGGCATCACCCGGCGGATGTGGGCCACGCGGTCGGCATAGAGGGCCGTGTCGTAGCGCCGACGCATGCGCTGGAGGATGGTGTCGCTGCCGCTTTGCAGGGGCATGTGCAGGTGGGGCATGAAGCGGTGGCTGCGTGCCACGAAGTCGATGACGGCATCGCTGCAGAGGTTGGGCTCGATGCTGCTGATGCGGAAGCGTTCGATGCCCTGCACACGGTCCAGTTCCCCGATCAGCTGCAGGAAGGTTTCGCCGTGCTCACGGCCGAAGTCGCCCGTGTTCACCCCGGTGAGGACGATCTCCTTCACCCCGGTGGCGGCTATGGCCCGGGCTTGTTGGAGCGTATCGGCGATGGTGCCGCTGCGGCTGCGCCCACGTGCCAGGGGAATGGTGCAGAAGGAACAGAAATAGTCGCAGCCGTCCTGCACTTTCAGGAAGGTGCGGGTGCGGTCGTTGGCGTTGTACGAAGGGATGAAGCGCCTCACCTCCTTGATGGGCCCGGCGATCACCTGCCCGTGGCCTTCCGCGTGGCCGGGGAGCCGCTCGATGTGCTGGGCCAGGTTGAATTTCTCGTTGGCGCCCAACACCAGGTCCACCCCCGGGATGTTGGCGATCTCGCCGGGCTTCAACTGGGCGTAGCAGCCCACCACTGCGATGAAGGCCCAGGGGTTGATCCCCCGGAAGCGGCGCACCAGGCGGCGGCACTCCTTGTCGGCGTTGTCCGTTACGCTGCACGTGTTCAGCACGAACACGTCCGGGCGCTCATCCTCGCGCACCCGCGCATAGCCGGCATCTTCCAACGACCGCGCCAGGGTGCTGGTCTCGGCGAAGTTGAGCTTGCAGCCCAAGGTGTGGAATGCGGCCTTGCGGGGAGCGCTCATGGGGTGTTGCCCGGGCGGGGTTGCGGCCCGCTTGCATCCGGGCCACCGGTTTCCCCAATGGGGCTGCGAAGGTATCCACCTGCCGCCGAACCGCCGGTATCAATGGATGAATGCGCCGTGCGGTGCATGGGCATGGCCCCAAGGCCCGGGTTGGAGCAGGATGTTTCCCGTGCACCGGATCGTGCCGCAGAAGCCCACCGGAACGGTTGCCTGGTACGGTGAACCACGTGATCTGGCACGGACTTGGCAACGCGTGCGGGATTCCTGCGTCATATCCTCGGTAAGCCGGATCCCGCCATGCAGCAAGACTCTTTCTTCTACAGAAGCCAACTATGCTTCGTCTGCATCCTGGTCGGCGCCTTGGCCGGCTTGGTGCTGTTGTTGGTGGCCTACATGCCCATCTGATCCCCGGCGCCAAGGTCATGGGCGTGCATCCCTACCTTGCACCCGTGCGCTGGCCGGTCTTCCTTCCCCTCTTGTTCCCTGCCTTGGCCTGGGGGCAAGCTCCTGCTCCCGGGTTGCTGTGGAAAGTGAGCGGCCATGGGCTGGAACGCCCCAGTTTCGTGGTGGGCACGGTACACAGCCGCGATGCCCGGGCCTACGGCCAAGTACCGCAGCTGTTGGCCATCATCCAAGGGCAGGATGCGGTGGCCGGTGAGCTGGACCTCACGGCCGGGCCCGCTACCAGCCGGGTCATGGCCGAGGCCATCCTGATGCCGCCGGGCACGGAACTGGCCGACCTTCTTCCGTCGGCGAAGCTCAAGCGGGTGCGCAAGGCCATGGATGCGGAGCTGGGCCCCATGGCCCTGTTGGCGGGCCGGATGAAACCGTTCTTCGTGGCCGCGTTCCTGGGCGAGAAGTCCATGGGGGCCGACAGCGCCTTGGTGCTGGACCACTACCTGCAGGTGAAAGCCAAGGAACTGGGCAAGTCCGTGGTAGGTGTGGAAACCGTGGAGGAACAGATCGCCGCCGTGGACCGGATCCCTTTGCAGGAACAGGCCGACATGCTGTACCAATTGGTGCGCAAGGATGTCGACGGCAAGGACCTGGACCGGCTGCTGCAAGCCTACGCGGCCCAGGACCTGGGCCGGTTGGCGGAGCTGGTGGCCAAGGGCGTGCCTTCCGGGGCCATGGGGCGGCAATTGCTGCTGGACCGCAACGGGTTGATGGCCGCACGCATGGACAGTCTCCTGCAGGCCGGCAGCACCTATTTGTTCGCCTTCGGGGCGGCCCATTTGCCGGGCGGCCAAGGGGTGCTGGAACTGTTGCGGGGCCAGGGCTACTCCGTGGAAGCGGTGGGGCAGGCCGCGGAGCGGCCTTAAGGGGCCAGGGCGGCCTGTTGGCCGATCAGCCCCAAGTGGCAGGTGATGGCGTGGTGGTCGCTGAGCTCATCGGGCAGGGTGCGGTACCCCCACGACCGGAATGCGGGGCCATGCAGGATGTGGTCTATGCGGAAGCTGGGCGCATCGCCGATATAGGTGTGCCCGAATCCCTTCCCGCTTTCCACGAAGGCATCGCTGAGGCCGGCCCGCAACAGGGCATGGTGGCTGTAGCTCATGGGCGTGTCGTTGAGGTCGCCGCAGTATACCACGGGCCACGGGCTGGTGGCCATGTGCGCGGTGATGGTGGCCACCTCGGCCGAGCGCCGTATGAATGCATCCTTCATGCGCCCCACGATGCGCCCACCGGCGCGCGAGATGGAATCCATGCCCATGCTTTGGTCCAGGTCGCGCATGAAGGTGTAGTCCTTGTCGCCGAAACGCAGGCTGGCCAAATGTGCGGTGTACACGCGGATGGTGTCCGCGCCCACGGCGATATCGGCCCACAGGCAGAGGTTGTTCAGCTCATCGGGGAAGTGGAGCGTGCCTTGTGCCAGGATGGGCCAGGTGCTGAAGATGGCGATGCCAATGGAATGCCCGCCCCGGGCCTGCACGGTGTAGGCATCGGCGCAATGGGTGTAGCGGTAGTTGGTGAGCAGGCTGTCCTTCACCATCAAGGGGTTGCCGGGGTCCACGTTGAGGAACTCCTGCAGGCACAGGATGTCGGGGTCTTCCACGCGGATCAGCTCCATCATCTCATCGCGCGTTTGCTGGTTGTGCGTCCAGTTGTACAGGTCGAACAGCCTCACGTTCCAGCTCATCAGGGTGAACGGCGTGCGCAGGTTCGCCGGTTGCCCGGTGCTTCCCCAGAGCTGCACGTACTGCCCGATGAAGCCCCAGCCCAATGCAATGGCCAGCAGCGAGGGCCAAGCACGCCTGCGGCGGAAGTACAGCCACCAGGCGATGCAGAGCACATTGGCCAGCAGCAGGTACGGATAGGCCATGCCGAAGAAGGCCAGGAGCCACCAGGGGTCGGGGTCCACGCGGCTGCTCAGGTAGGCCAGCAACAGGCCCGCCACGGCCACTCCGTTGGCCCACCAAACGGGCCGGTGCCAGCTTGAGGGACGGGCACGCCCCGGGGCCTGCACGGGCTCACCGCTCATTGCCGCTCTTGAAGAGGAAGTCGCGCTCGGCCTTGCTCAGGCTGTCGTAGCCCGATCGGGAGATCTTGTCCAGGATGGCATCGATGCGTTCCTGTTTTTGTTTGCGCGCCATGTTGAAGTCGGTGTCGGACTTGCGCCCGTCGCGCTTGCCCGGTGCTTTTTCCACCCGCATGCGGGGCCCGCGTTTGCGCAGGATGAACCGGCGGATGCGTTCCAGGCCGTCCACGAAGCGCCCGCTCCAGTCGGCGCCTTGGCGCAGCTGGCGTGCGGCGAGGAAACCGTAGAGGGCGCCGCCCAGGTGGGCCAGGTGGCCACCGGTGTTGCTGCCTCCGCGGATGGCGATCAGGTCCAGGGCGAGCACGGCAAGGGCCACGTACTGCAGGCGCACGGGCCCGATCAGGAACAGGTTCACCAGCATGTCCGGGCGGTAGGTGGCCACACCGATGAACACGCTCATCACGGCGGCGGAGGCGCCCAGGATGGGGCCGTCGCTGGCCAGGGCCAGATGTGCGGGCATCAAGGAGCCCAGCGCATAGAAGGCGAAGCCCGCCAGCCCCCCCAGCAGGTAGTTGCCCAGCAAGCGCTTTTCACCGAGTAGGCTCTGGAAGAGCTGCCCGCTGAACCAGAACATGACCATGTTCCAGAACAGGTGCATGGGGGCTTGGTGGGTGAACATGTAGGTCACCGGGGTCCACGGCTTCAGCAGCAGCTTGGCGGGATCGCTGGTGCCCATGAGCTGGAACAACAGCAGGTGGCTGAGGCCTTGTGCCCCCAGGAGCCAGCCCACCAGTTCCACCAGCCAGATGGCCAGGAACACGGCGATGTTCACGATGAGCAGCTGCTTGAGCAGGCCCCCGGTGCGCCACTGGTTCTTGATGTCGTCGGCGATGGACATGTTATTGGAACGCTGGAAATGGATGGCCTGGCGTGTTGGTCGCTGAACGATGGAGGAGATCGGGCGGGCACCCTGTGGGCGCGGTTCGAAGCCGCAAAATAAACCGCTTGGGCATGACCTGCCCACGGCCCGCTTCAAACGGTGCACTGCAACGCACCACCCCCGGATCACGATCCATGAACAGTCTTCTTTCCCCGCTTCACAACACCCGTTTCTTCCGCCAGTACCGGATCAGGAAGAAACCGAAGATCAACCCGCCGAGGTGCGCGTAGTGGGCCACGTTGTCGCCCGATCGTTGGTTGATGCCGGAGAAAAGTTCGAAGAGGCCATAGAGGGCCACGAAGTACTTGGCCTTGATCGGGATGGGCAGGAAGAGCAGCATGAGCTCCACGTTGGGGAAGAGCATGCCGAAGGCGATGAGGATGCCGAAGATGGCGCCGCTGGCGCCCACCATCACCCCGGCGTAGTGCCAGAACAGGGCCTGCACCACGTCCGTGCTGCCGGGGTGGCTGGCCTCGAGCCGGTAGAGGATGGTGTTGGCCTCATCGGGCGAGATGTGGCTGGCCACCACCACGCTTTTCACTTGTTCGGTGGTGATGCCCAGGGCATGCAGTTCGGCCATGGTGGGCTGTGTTTCGGCATAGCTCACGCCCAGTTGCAGGGCGGCGGCGCCCAGGCCGCACAAGAGGTAGTAGTTGAGGAAGCGCTTGGGCCCCATCACGTGTTCAATGGGCCCGCCGAACATGAACAAGGCGAACATGTTGGAGAGGATGTGCCAGTACCAGTTGGAGCCGCTGCTTGGCCCGGCGTGCAGGAACATGTGGGTGATCACCTGCCAGGGCTTGAAATCGGGCGAGCCGATGGCGTGCAGGCCCAGCCAGTTGTCCAGGATGCTGCGCCCCAGCAGGTCGGTGCCCATGGCGATCTTCAGCAACAGCATCAGGCCGTTGATGATCAACAGGTTCTTCACCACCACGGGCAGGCGCGAGGAGGGGTCGGCGTACATGTTCATCAGCGTTCGAAACGTTCGTCCAGCTCCTGGGGTCCGTAGGTGATCAGCACGGGCTTGCCGCCCGGGGTGAAGTAAGGCATTTCGCAGGCGAAGAGCCGGTCGATGAGGTCGTGCATCTGGGCGGTGCCCAAAGCTTGCGCGGGCTGGTGCATGGCGCTGCGGGCCATGCTGCGCGCCAAGGTGGCCTGGCGGTCGGTCTTCAGGGCGCCGCCCTGGGCCTGGGTCTGTTCCAGGAGCTGGCCCAAGAGGTCGGCAGGGTCCTCGCCGCCGCTTTCGGCGGGCACGCCGTTCACCACCACCGTGCGGCCGCTCAAGGCTTCCAGCTGGAAGCCCAGGGCGTGCAGCTCGGGAAGGATGGAGGCCAGCAGCGCATGGTCCGGTGCATTCAGATCCATGTTCACCGGGAAGAGCAGTGTTTGGCTGCTGCCCCCGCCATGCTGGAGTGCGCGCAAGGCCTGTTCATAAAGGATGCGTTCGAGCGCGCGCCGTTGGTCCACCACCACGAAGCCCGTTTTCAATTGGGCGAGCAGGTAACGGCCCAGCATTTGGAACACCGGGCGTTGGCCCGTGTTTTCGAGGTCCATGGAACGTGCACCGCGTCCCATGGCAGGGCCCGGCCCGGGCAGGGTGGCGGGCTCGGGCACGTTGCGCTGGCCCATGCCCTCGTTGCCCAGGTCGATCAGCTGCTGCCAGCCGGAGATGGACGGCTGTACGGGGAGGTCTTGCGGGCGCCAGCGGCCGGTGCCTATGGGCGGCTCGCCCTGCACGGGCCCGGTGGGAACGGTGCTGTTCAGCAGGGCGGGCTCGGGTTCAAAGTCTATGCTGGGCGTAATGTTGAAGCGGCCCAGGGCGCGCCGAGCGGCGGCATGCACAATGGCGTACACCGCCCGCTCGTCGCGGAACTTGATCTCGGTCTTGGTGGGGTGTATGTTGATGTCGATCCACCCCGGGTCCAGCTCCAGGAAGAGGAACCAGCCGGGGTAGTTGTCCTTGGCCACCAGCTCGGCGTAGGCCTTGCGCACGGCATGTTCCAGGTAGGCGTTGCGGATGAATCGGCGGTTGACGAAGAAGTACTGCTCACCACGGCTGCGTTTGGCGAACTCGGGCTTGGTGATGAAGCCCTCCACGTGCATGAAGCCGGTGGTTTCTTCCACGGGCACCAGGCGTTCATCGTACTTGCGGCCGAAGACGTGCACAATGCGCTGGCGCTCGTTGCCGGGCTCCAGTTGGAAGAGCTCCTGCTCGTTGCTCACCAGGCGGAAACGGATGCCGGGGTGGGCCAGGGCCACGCGCTGGAACTCGTCCATCACATGCCGCATCTCCACGGGGTCGCTCTTGAGGAATTGGCGCCGGGCGGGCACGTTGTAGAAGAGGCTGCGCACCCACAACGTGGTGCCCACGGGGCAGGCCACGGCCTCCTGGGCCATCACCCGGCTGCCTTCAATGAAAATCCGGGTGCCCAGTTCGTGGTCGCCCTGGCGGGTCTTCAGCTCCACTTGGGCTATGGCGGCGATGCTGGCCAGGGCCTCCCCGCGGAAACCCTTGGTGCGCACCGTGTGCAGCTCGTCCGCCGTGCGGATCTTGCTGGTGGCGTGGCGCTCAAAGCTGGTGCGCGCATCGGTGGGGCTCATGCCCTGGCCGTCGTCGGTTACTTGCACCAGGGTGCGGCCGGCATCCTTTACCACCAATGTGATCTCCGTGGCACCGGCATCCACGCTGTTCTCCAGCAGCTCCTTCACTACGCTGGCCGGGCGCTGCACCACCTCGCCTGCGGCGATCTGGTTGGCCACATGGTCGGGTAGGAGGCGGATGATGTCGCTCATGCGGGAATGGCCCAAGCGCCGGGTGTGGTCGGCGTGCCGCAAAGATGCGCGTCATTCGGCAATGGGGCGGATGGGTGGGCAGGGCTTGCGGACCTGATATGCCCTTTGGGCGCGGCATGGGAACATGCCAGACCAAGGAGACACAAGGATCCTCACGGATGGACCGGGTCAAAATTTGTCGGAACCACTTGTCGCTTCACCGGTACTTGCTTCCTCCGCGCGGGCCTGTTTCTGTAAACAAGGATGCAGAAAACGTCTGTCGCTCGCGTGGCGGGTGGTGCTGGAAGGCTTCCACCGGCACGGCGATGGTTCGTATCCGCCCGAGGTGAGGAGGAAACTCGGGCATTCGGGGTCGCAGCGCAGGTGCCTGGAGTTTCACCCGGGATCGGGGAGGGGTCTGGGCCTTGTGCCAAGCTACTCCCGCACCACCCGTTGCGCTCGGCCGTGTGCTTGTGTGAAGAGCAGGTACACCCCTGGCGCAAGGACCGTGAGGTCCAGCGTGGCGGTGTTGCCGCTGCGGATGGCCGGCACCTGCAACCGTCGTCCGTCCAACGCTGTCAGCAGCAAGTAGGCCAACGGGACGTTGGAGGAGAGGTGCACGGGGCCGGTGGTGGGGTTGGGGTGCAGGTTGGCGGCGCTGCCGCCGGGTGCCAGGGGCAGGGGTTCGGCCACCGCCATGGCCTGATCGCACCCCCCCGGCCCCGGGGTGGGGAAGCGGAGGGAATCCAGGTGGCTCATGCATTCGAGGCGCAGCAGGTAGTTGGACACGTTCATCCAGGGTTCGCTGAACAGGCCCCATGCGGCGCCAATGCCTTCGATCCATTGGCCTCCCTCGTTGAGCTGCACCACCTGGCGCCCTTCCCATTGGGGGGCCATGCCCACGCTGCTTACCACCACTTGGGTAAGTTGGCCCGCGCCGGAAAGCGGCGTTTCATGGTACACCAGCAGCGTATCGCCCGGCAATGGCGCAAAGTGATACAACAGTACTTCCTGTGTTCCGCCGGCGGGCAGGTACCAAACACGGCCCTCCGCTTCACGGAAGGCGCCCTTGTAGTCCCCGGAGCAGTAGTGCAGCTGCACGTAAGTCTGCGCATTGATCAATGTGTCGGTACCGTCCACGCAATAGCTCTCCGCTTGCAGCAACGTGAACACCGCCGGCGGAGGAAAGGGTTCCACTCCATAGAAGGTGTTCAGCCACACGGCGCCGCTGTCCGGCATGGGGAACTGCGCCACGGCACCACCGGCCAGGAACATAAGAGCCAAGGAGAACGGTACCTGGTACATGGTGCGTTGGTTTGGCAGCAAGACGCGGCCCACCGCGCAAAACGCTGCTTGCGGTTGCACGAATGCGGCGGATTGCCGCCATGTGCACACCCCGCGTAGCTACGCCACCTTGGCACGCCCGGCCATGCGGTTGCCCAGCCAGGCCATGGGCAGGTAGGCCACCGCCAGGTCCAGCGCGTTGAACCAAAGGGGGGCCGCCGGGATCATGCGCACGGCCATGATGCCGCCCAGCAGGAAGAAGGCGCCGATCACCAGGGCCAACACCGTTGGATGTGATGCCGCCATGCGGGCCGTGAGGAAGGCACCTGCGAGCGTGCCCAAGGCGTGCGCCACGAACGGGGCCAACAGCTGCAGCGCCGAGTATTCGCCGATGTGGGCGTTGATGCTGGCCACGTCGTTCACGTCCACCCCGGGAGGCGGCGGCAGCAGGGCGGAACCGAGGTAGATGAGGGCCATGTTCACGATGGAGCCGACCACAAGACCGGCCAGCACGGCCAGGCTGTTGCGAATGATGGGATGCATGGGCGGAGGTTGGTCCACGAAGGTAGCCCTTGGGGTGCTGGCGTTCTAATGGCACCCAGGCCTTCCATGTCCCGGAGCTACCGTGGCCACTTGATCGTTGTACGACCGGCACGTGCAATACCCATGGTTACATCGTCGGACCATCCCTACGACCCGGACCTGGTCCACAAGGCGCCTGCGGGTCCCGGACGCGCGTGGTCGCCACGGTTCACTCCTTCACGAAACGGGCGTGGGAACGGTGCATGCCTTGGTACATCACCAGCATGTAGCTCCCGGCTGGCAACTTGCGCACGTCCACCTGCCGCCGCCTGTCCACCGCACCATGGAGCAGGATGCGCCCCTGGGTGTCCAGCACCTGCCAGGAGCTGCCGGGTGCTGCGTGGGCCATGTTCAGCACATCACGGCAGGGATTGGGCCAGGTCCCCGGGAGGTCCGGATGCTGCTCTTGCAGGCCCACGTTGTTCTGCACGAAGAACAGGATGTCCTCGTCATCTTGCAGCATCACCGGATAGAGCGGGTTGCGGTTCCAACAGGCGATCTCACCCTCATCGTTCACCAGTTTGGCCACGTCCGTGAAGGTGCCCATGGGGGTGATCAGCGTGCCATGCCCGGTATAGGTCCACACCAAGGTATCGCTGCCGTTTGTGTTGACGTAGGCATCGGTGAAGGATCCGCCGAACGATAAGGGGAACTTCATCACCTGGGCCGGATTGCTGTAGTCCACGGTGCTGGTGGGCACATTGCGGGCCAGCAGTTCAATGCCGTTGGGTGTGATGCCCAGGTAGTGGAACGCATCGCCCAGGCCGAGGATGCTTTGCGCCCATACCCAATTGGCCGTGGGGTAGTTGGCGGCATAGGCGGTGCCCGCCGCGGGGCTGAAGGCCATGGTGCCCACTTGTTGCAGGGTGAGCCCGCTGAGGTCCCAGGTCTGGCCGGTGCCATCGCCCAAGTTGGGCAGGCCGCTGGCGCTCAGGTACTGCATGTCGGCTTGCACGCCAAAGGGGCTCAGATCGCTGTATTGGATCGTTTGTGCCGAAGAGGAAACCAACAGGAGAAAGGCCAAGGGCGTAAGTGTCAATTTCATGGGGGGCGTTTGGAGGAGCGAACGGGTGAAGAGGGAATCCTTGCAAAGAACGTATGGCCGGGGAGGGTAACCTCCGGGATCGTACCATTTTCAACGGTTCATCCCGCCCGGAAGGGGCATGTCCAGGCATGCCGTTCCCGGCAAGCCCTTTGCAGGCGCTTGGGCCAAGCTATCTTCGCCCACCCGAAAACATCATCGCGATGAAACACCTGCTCTTCCTGCTCCTGGCACCCTTGGCACCTCTTGCCTTGGCCCAAACGCCGACTGCCGCCACGGCCCAGGCGGACCGCTATATCAGTTACGGCGACGCCATCACCCCGGAAAGCGCCATCTCCATGGCCGAGTTCGAACAGGCGGCGGCACAGGCGGATTCGCTGGAAGTGAAGTTGGCCGCGGTGATCCTGGAGAGCTGTAGCAAGAAAGGGTGCTGGATGAACGTGAAGATGAGCGACGGTTCGCCCATGATGGTGCGCTTCCGCGACTATGGTTTCTTCGTGCCCAAGGCGGGCCTGGAAGGCAAGCGCGTGGTGATGCAGGGCCGTGCCCGCAAGGAGGAGACCAGCGTGGCCATGCTGCGCCACTACGCCGAGGATGCAGGCAAGAGCAAGGCGGAGATCGAGGCCATCAACAAGCCGGACGTCAGCTGGAAGTTCGAGGCTGACGGCGTGCTGATCAGGGACTGATGGGCGGCATCACCGGCCGTACGGCCATTGCCATCCATGGCGGCGCGGGCACGTTGGACCCGGCCGCGCTCACATCCGACAAGGAAAAAGCCTACCGGTCCGCGCTCAGCGGCGCGGTGCGGCGTGGCCATGCGGTATTGGCCCGGGGCGGCAGCGCCGTAGATGCCGTGGAGTTGGCCGTGCGCGCACTGGAAGACACCCCGCTGTTCAATGCCGGTCGCGGATCGGTGTTCACCGCCGAGGGCCAGCATGAGATGGACGCGGCCATCATGCAGGGCAGCGACCTGCGCGCAGGCGCCGTGGCCGCGGTGCACAACGTGAAGAACCCGGTGGGCCTGGCCCGCCGCGTAATGGAACAAAGCAGCCACGTGCTCATCAGCGGACGGGGGGCCTTTGAGTTCGCCTACCGCCACAAGCTGGAACTGGAGGATGATGCCTACTTCTTCGACCAGTACCGCCATGATCAGTGGCAGGAGGTGAAACACAGCCAGGAAGTGCGCCTGGACCACAGCACCGGCGAACGGAAGTTCGGTACCGTGGGCGCCGTGGCGCTGGATGCCGCCGGCAACCTCGCCGCCGCCACCAGTACCGGCGGCATGACCAACAAGCGCTGGCAACGCATCGGCGACAGCCCAGTGATCGGCGCCGGCACTTACGCCAACAACGCCACGTGCGCCATCAGCTGCACCGGCAACGGCGAGGCCTTCCTCCGGGCCGTGGCCGCGCACGATGTGCATGCGCTCATGGCTTACAAAGGCCTGTCACTGGTTGAAGCCGTGCGCACCGTGGTACATGAAAAGCTGCCCCCGCTGGACGGTGAGGGAGGCTTGATCGCCGTGGACAAATCCGGCACCACTGTGATGGACTTCAATTGCACCGGCATGTACCGCGCCCGCATCGATGAACGGGGCGAGGAGGTGGCGATCTTCCGGTAAGGGCATTTGGTGATCTGCCCGCGAAGCAATCCTCCCAAAGCGGGTTGGACCAGTGGCAAATTGACGCGCTTATCCGCCCGCCCGACCGCCTGGCCCGGCCGCAGTGGTGGTTTCGGCTGCGCCTTGCATCTTTGTGCCTGAAGCGAACCCGACGTTCATCATACCCCAACCCAAGGATCACCCACCATGAAACGTTCCACCATCATCCTTCTCGTCGTCCTCGGCGCCATTGTCCTCTGGGCCATCTCCGTGCAGCGTGGCCTGGTGGGCATGAATGAGGGCGTGGCCGCCCAATGGAGCAACGTGGAGAACGCGTACCAGCTCCGCGCCGACAAGACCAAGAACATCGTGGAGATCATCAAGGGCTCCGCCGATTTCGAGAAGAGCACCCTCACGGAGGTGATCGAGGCCCGCTCCAAGGCTACCAGCATACAGCTTACCGCCAACGATCTCACGCCCGAGAAAATGGCTGAGTTCGAGGCGGCCCAGCAGCAGCTCAGCGGCGCGCTCAGCCGCCTGATGGTCACCGTGGAACGCTATCCCGACCTGAAGACCACCACGGCCTTCCGCGATTTCCAGGCCCAATATGAAGGCATGGAGAACCGCATCGGCGTGGAGCGCCGCAAGTTCAACGACCTGGCCCGGGCCTTCAACTCCCGGATCAAAATGTTCCCCACCAACCTGCTCGCGGGCCTCTTTGGCTTCACCGAGAAGGGCTACTTCAAGGCCCAGGAAGGTACCGAGAACGCACCCGACATCAACTTCGGCAAGTGAAGCAGCGCGTGGACATCGAGGATTGGCTCACCCCCGATGAGCTGGCCCGTGTGCGCGAAGCCGTGCGCCAGGCCGAGCAACGTACCAGCGGCGAGATCCGCGTGCACTTGGACGTGGCCATCCTGGACGACGTACTGGACCACGCCGCCTTCGTCTTCAACGACCTGGGCATGGCCAACACACGGGAACGCAATGGCGTGCTGCTGTATGTAAGCGTGCCCGGCCGCAGGGTGGCCGTGGTGGGCGACACAGGCATCCATGCCAAGCTGGGCGATGCCTACTGGCAAGGGGTGCTGGAGGTGGTGCTGGGGCATTTCCGCGAAGACCGTTTCTGCGAAGGGCTCTGCATGGGCGTGCACCTGCTGGGTGAGAAACTCCAGGAACACTTTCCCTTCCAGCGCGGGGACCGCAATGAACTGAGCGACGATATCAGCTTCGGGGCATGAAGACCACGCGCACCATCTTCCTGTGCCTGGCCTTGTTCACCGCGCTGGCCTCCTTCGGGGTAAGCGGCGACCCCTGCTTTCCGCCCAAGCCGGCCAACGAAGACCGCCTGGTGTTCCAGTACACCCCGTTCCTGGATGCGCAGGGCGAGGAACATCTCAATGCCAAGTTGGTGCAGTTCGCCCGCGAAACCAGCAACCGCATCGCGGTGGTTGCCGTGGACACCCTCTGCGGCTACCCGCCCTCGGAGTTCGCCTTCCTGTTGGGCGAGGCATGGGGCCTCGGTAAAAAAGGCATCGACAATGGCGTGCTCGTACTGGTGAAGCCTAACGGCGTGGCCGGCGACCGCCATGTGTTCATTGCCGTGGGATACGGGCTGGAAGGCGCCATCCCCGACCTCATCGCCAAGCGCATCGTGGAGGAGGAAGTGTTGCCGCGCTTCCGCCAAGGCGACTATGCCGG
>JAGPDT010000088.1:0-3482 GCA_018057455.1 Flavobacteriales bacterium
CCGGGGTGGCGCTGCCGGTGGCGAAGTCATCGCGCAGGATGGTCTTGCCGTCGGTGGTGCGCAGCTCCCAGCCGCCGATGCCGCTGAGGCCGTCGCCATAGCTGTCCAGCAGGCGGAAGCCGTAGCACGCGTTCACCGGGGTGTTGCCCAGGCATACGGTCTTGTTCATGGTGGTGTTGTCGTCGCCCATGGTCAATTGGCCCGAGGCGATCACCGCATTGGCGGCGTCCGTGATGGCCCAGCTGAGGTCGAGTGCATTGTTGTCCACGGTGATGCTCACCACCACTTCATTGCCGGTGCACACGGCTACGCACGCACAGTCGATGATGGTGCCGGACATGCTGCCGTCCATGCAAGGGTCGCCATTCTGGCCGGGCAGGTTGATGCAACTGTCGTCGCAATCGTTGATGCCGTCCCCGTCCGTGTCACTCAGGGCACATTCGGCGAAGTAGGTCCAGCTCACGGTGGTTTCACCCTCGTCGCCGCCGTCCTGCACGAAGTACACGGTCTCGGCCGTGGCGCCGCTGTTCAGCCAGAAGTAATCCACCGCGCCTGTGGCGCAATGCAGCAGGCTGCTGCCGGGGCAGGGGCTGCCCAGGCCAATGGCCGCGGATCCGGAATAGGGCCCTTGCGGCGCACTGGTGAAGTAGATGCCGAAGCCGGGCTGCACGGTGTAGGATAGGAGCAAGTCGCCGCCGGTATCGCCCGTGCTGCAGAAGGCCGCATCGTTATTGGTGCCGGTGGTGTTGATGGTCATGGATCCCGTTTCGCCGGTGAGGGCGATCACGCGGCTGCAGTCGTCACCGTTGTGCAAGGTGAATGGGGTGGCTGTACCATTGGCGCTGTATACGCCGGAACCGCAATCTTGCCTCACGTACACGTCGTACGGCGTGTCCAGGCTAAGGCCGTTGAGCACTGTGCTGGTGCCGCTCACGGCTACCACCGTGCCTTGGCCGGCCGTGGCTCCCGTTCCAGGCGTGAAGCCAGCCGGGCCGTACTCCACGATCGCATTGCCGCTGCATGCCGCAGGCCAGTTCACCGTGGCGCTGGTGCCGCTGTTCACCGTGTTCACGGAAACGCCGTTGATGGTGGCGCAGAAGGGGCCGGGCGAAGGGGTGTAGCTGTAGTTCCACATGTACACCAATCCGCCATCCAGCAGCACGTGCACCCGTTCGGTCTGGCAGCCGCTGTTGGTCCAGATGAACGTGGGATCACCCCACGGGCCCACGGGCACCACGTAGGGGCCGTAGGGCAGGTAGCCGCCCGTGTTGCATGCCAGGCTGGTGGTGCCCGGGCAACTGCCGCCGATGGCTACGGACAGGTTTCCGGTGGATTGTGCCGCGAACGCCACCGTGGCACCTGGTTCCACGTCGTGGTAGAGCACTACATCGGCAGCTGGTTGACTGCCGCACGCCGAGCTGGCATAGTCGTTCTGTGCACCGGTGGTGTTTCCGGCTAGCAGGTAGTTGCTGTCATCCGCGGTCAGTCCCAACGTGGCGATGTTGATGGCGTTGCCGCATAGATCGCCCGCCACGATGTTGAAGCTGACGGCCGTGGAATTCTCGCTGATGCCCGCACCGCCGCAATCCTGGCGCACGTAAGCCTGGTAGCTGCCGTTGGCCAGGCCGCTGATGGAGGCCGGGCTGCTGCTGAAGGGCCCTGCTACGGTGCCGGTGCCCAAGGTGAAGCCCGGTGCCCCGTATTCCACGAGGAAGTTGCCGGTACAGCCGGTACAGGTCCAGCCGAGGTCAACGCTGCCAGCACCGGTGATGGTGGCGGAGGGCAGGGTGGGTGTCGCGCAGGTGGCCGCCGGGATGATGCGGAAGTTGTCCACCCCGAGGTCATTGCCGCCGCCGGCGGTCTTGCCTTGCAGGCGGATCACCGTGGTGGCACTGGTGGAGCCGATGGTGAATTGCTTGGTCTGCCACTCGGAGGAGGTGTTGGTCAGCGTGGCTCCGACCTGGGCGAAGGTGTTGCCGCCGTCCTGGGATACGAACACGGACAGCGTTCCGCTGCCGAACTGGTTGATGTATTCGAACCGCAGGTTCTCGGATCCCGTCCCTGCGCTCATGTCCACATGGAAATCCAGCGTTCCCAAGGTGTTGGCCGGTACCTGCCGGCTGTGGAAACGGGCGGCCGGCGCGCTCACGGCCATGGCCCACGGGTTGCTTTCAACCGTGCTGGAGTTGGTCACTCCACTACCACCAGAGGTGTTGTCCCAGCCGGATTCGCTGAGGTTGGTGTTGGTGCTGCTGCGCCAGGTACCAGCGCCGAATGCGGGCTTGTTCTTCCAATAGCCGCCCGTGGGCACGTCATTGGTGCTGCACCGGTTGGTCCAAGTGGCGAAGCTTTCGGTGATCTGGCTGCCGTTGTAGGTGAAGTAAGTGGCCGGAGGATCGCTCACCGAGATCTGCACGGGCGTGCTGGCCACGGTGCTGGGACCGGTGCTGCAGGTTACCAGGCATTGGTACCAGGTGGTGGTACCCAGCCCGGTGGCGGAATAGCTGTTGCCTTGGGCTCCGGTGATGTCGCTCCAGGAGGTGCCGTTCGGGCTGCTTTGCCATTGGTAGCTCACCCCACTGCCGGGAGTGGTGTTCTGCAAGCTGAGGTTGGTGTTCAACGGTGCACAGCCGGAAAGGACGCTGGCCAGCGTGCTACCCGGTGCGGGCGTATTGCAGGCCCCGGGTGGCGTGAACGTATATACTTGGCCATTGCCCGGCCAGGCATTCAGTTCGGAGACGTCCAGGCTGCTCACCGTGTGGCCTGCACGGACATTCAGGAAATTCGCCGCGTTCGCCCCGGTAACGGCAACGTAGTTCTTCCACCAACTCATGCTGCCGCCCGTACCGTAGTTGAACTCGATCACGTTGGTGCCTTCGTACAAGGAGGCCTGGAAGATGTAGTGGGTGCCGCCATCCCAGGGATAGGCGTGATGGTCCCAGTGTACGGTCAGCACGCGGTTCGGAGCGGTGCCGGAGACGATGTATTCCGACCAGTTGCCGCTTTCATCCCCATCCACGCTCAGGGGCGAGATCAGTGGGTTGTTGTCGCCCAGGTTCTGCACTTGGTAGTCCTGGATCGGGGTGTTGCCCAGCCGCATGCTCCCGTAGTTGTTCGCGGTGAACGTGGTGTAGGTGGTGCCTTCGTACACGAAGTCGAACCCGATGGAGGTCACTGCGGAAACAAAGTTGCCGGTGGTCACCAGCATGCTCGATCCCGTCATGTCATGCAAGCTGCCACCGGCACTCGTGGCGAATGCATAGTTGTTCACGGTCTGTGCCGAGGCACTGCCCATCAGGCTGGCCAAGGCCAGCGCGGCTAGCCCATGGCGCCATCGGTGGCCCGTGGCTTCCTTGTACAACGAGTTTCTTTTCTTCATGTCGTTCAGTATTGGTGGGTGTTCGATCGTAGGTGCGTAGCGCAGCCGGATCCCAAAGTATCGGGATGGGGCTGCCGGTAGGGCGACGACGGGGCGGACGGTT
>JAGPDT010000088.1:3582-11438 GCA_018057455.1 Flavobacteriales bacterium
TGGATGAGGGCTTCGCCGTTGCCGGAAGGCCTGGTCAATGTGACCACCGCCTCGCCGCAACCTTCCGTCAACGTGCCGTCGTTCATGGGTGTGGCCACGCTGGCGGTCAGGGAGCTGGACGAACTGAAGCTGCCCGCCTCGATGAGTACGGCCGAATCCAGGCTGCCGTCCGTGGCGTGGGCAATGGCCAGCTTGATGTGGTAGGTCTCCCCGCACTGCACGGCCGCGCGGGCCGTGAGCGGAACGGTGAAGCCGTCGAACTGCACGGTGGTGGTGGGGTTGAAGAACGGGTCGGGGTCGATGTTGTCCAGGTAGTAGACGCTGTTGGCTTGCCAGTTGGGGTCTGAGGCCGCACAAGTGGAGCCGCTGCCGCCGAACATGCCGGGCACCCCCGGGTTCACCGTGTTGATGGCCACGGGCACGTTGGTGCCGGGCACCGTGGCGATGTTCATGGCCTGGTTGGAATAGGGGCCGTTGATGCCCGGCCCGCTGAGGAAGAAGCCGAAGACGTCGTTGAACTGCGAGCAGACGTACTCGGGGTATTCCTCCGATCCGAACACGAAGCGGAAGCTGATCGAATCGCCCGACGGGATGAAGTCGAACTCCAGTACCGCCACGCAGCGCTGGGTGTTCACGAAGAAGCCGAGGTCGGGATCGGCCGAGTTGCTCGGGGCACTGGGGGAGTAGGTGGCGCCGCCGAACAGGTTGGGCCCTTGTATGACCGCCACATTGCCGGTGCACATGACCAGCCCGCTGTCCAATCCGATGTTGGAGGCCGTGCCGTTGAACGACCCCACCTGGTCGTTGATGGTGTTGGCCGGTGCTCCGTTGAAGGTGACGTTGCTTACGCTCACGCCTTGGCCCGCCAGCATGTTCTGCACCAGTTGCTGTGGCGGGGCATTGTTGAAGGGAAGCAGCTGCGCATCGGCATCCAGCACCACGGCGAGTGAAAGAGTCACGGCGATGAAGTGGGGGACGGGCGGGCGAAGCATGGATGGAGGGGGCAGCGGGTGGGCGTGTGGACGCCCAATGTTAACGGCCATTGGACCCGCATGGCACTGCGGATGGGACGGACCGTTGAACGAGTTGTGGCCCTTGTGCGGCCTACGGCAGCACGGTCACATGGCCGGTGTGCTCGCGCATCAGGCGGTCCACGCCGCTGCGCAGGCGGAGCTTCCACACGAACACGCCGGTCACCGGGGGCTCGCCTTGCACGGTGCCGTCCCAGCCGGTGTGCGGGCGGCCGGTGTGGAAGACCTCATTGCCCCAGCGGTCGAAGACGGAGAGGTCGTAGTCGCGGTCGGCCTCATCGCGCACCACGGGCAGGAACACATCGTTGTCGCCGTCGCCGTTGGGGCTGAAGGCGTTGGGCACATACACGCTGAACACGCCGTCGATCACGATGTCATGCACCACGGTGTCGGTGCAGCCATGGAGGTTGGTCACCACCAGTTCCACGGGGTAGGTGCCGCCGCCATCGCCGGGGAAGGCGCTCTGCGGGTGTTGCTCGTTGCTGGTGGCGGGCTCGCCCTGCGGAAAGGTCCACTGCCAAGCGACCGCATCACTGGTGGACCGGTCCTCGAAGGTGATGTCCGGGTGGTAGAAGTCGGTGGGCCAAGGCGCATGCGTAAAAGCCGCGGTGGGCGAGGGGTCCACCTGCACCAGGTGGTACAAGGTGGTGTCGCCTTCACACCCTGCGGGGGATGTTACGGTGAGCGACACGGTGTAGGTGCCGGGGTTGATGTAGGTGTGGCCGGTGGTGCAGGAGTTGGCGCCTTGGCCATCGCCGAAGGCCCAGGTGCAGCTGCCGATCATGCCGGGATCGGTGGTGTTGGTGAATTGCACGTCCAAAGGAGCGCAACCCGTATCGGGCAGCACGAAGAACGTAACGGCGGGCACGCCGAAGGCCGTGACGGCATTGGAGTCAACGAGCGTGGCGCTGCAGCCCAGGCTGTTGGTCATGGTGAGGCTTACGGTGTAGGAGCCGGGTTGTGTGTAGGTGCCCACGGTGTTCAGGGCGGTGTCGGTCTGGCCGTTGCCCAGGTCCCAATAGCTGGTTTGTTGGGCGCCTTGCGGGGTGAGGTTGTCGAAGCGTACTTCCAGCGGCACGCAGCCGCTGTCGGGCGATACGGAGAAAGCAGGCACGGGCGTGGCCAGGATCTGGATGAGCTGGCTGATGGTGATCTGGTCCTGGCATCCGAATTCGTTTTCCACCTGGAGCATCACGTTGTATGTGCCCGGGTTCTGGTAGGCATGCGCGGGGTTGCAGTCGGCCAGTTCGATCTGGCCATCGCCGAAGCTCCAGGTGCAGGTGTAGGTGCCGGCGGGGGTGCTGGTATTGGTGAAGAGCACTTCGGTGCCCACGCATCCGATGGTGGTGTCGGCGGTGAAGGAGGCCACGGGCACGGGGTGCACGGTGATCAGGTCCTCGAACAGGCTGTCGGCGGTGCAGCCCAGGGCGCTGGTCACCGTGAGGTGTACGTCGTAGGATCCCGGCTGGGTGTAGGTGTGCAGCACCGTGGCGCTGCCGGCACTGTTGCCATCGCCCAGGTCCCAGAGCAACGTGCCGCTGAGGGCCGGGTCCGTGAGGTTGGTGAGCTGCACCACCAACGGGGCGCAACCGGCGACGGGCGCGGCCGTGGCCAGGGGAACAGGGTATTGCACCGTCACCTCTTCCTCGGCCAAGGCACAGGTCCCATCGGCGCGGATCACCCGCACGGCGAACACCCCATCGGCCAAGCCTAGTGCGGAAGCGTTGAGCACCGGGCCGGTCTGGCCCACGATGGCCACGCCGTCCAAGTACCACTGGTAGTTGTTGGGCGGTGCGTCGTACGGTGCCGCGGTAAGCACCAGGTCATTGGTGCACGGGTGGCCGCTGCGCGTTACGGCCACTTCGGTGCTCGTGAGGTTGAAGGCATCGAAGAAGAAATACGGCTCGCTCGAACCCCACATGTTGTAGTCCTGTGGCACCGGGCAGGCCGGTCCGATCATGATGGCCCCTACATCGAACGGGGCCTGGAAGGTGAAGGTCACTTCCTGCCACGCGTTCGATGGCGTGTAGGTCACCGTGCCCAGTTCGGTGAGGCCCAGCTCCGTGGGGCAGTACTGGGCGGGCATGGGCGATCCCCACACCGGGTCATACATGGTGTACGGGAGCGGGGGGCAGGTGTCCAGCCCGAAGATGGCCAGTTGCAGCGGCCCGAAGTTGATCGGCAGGGTGCCGATGAAGCCGAACTGCATGCGCACGGCTGCCACATTGAAGCCCAGTTCGTAGGTCAGGCCGCTGAGCATGGGCGTGGCCAGGCATTGGGTGAGGAATTCGTAGGATGCACCGCCCGGCCACGTGTGCACCACCATGCCTGCCACGGCGTTGCCATCGGGCACGGGCTGGGGGATCATGGAGGGGAAGAAGCCGCAGGGGTCGTAGAAATCCACCGTGGCGGAGATCTGGTAGTCGGCCCAGCCGGTGGCGCAATCGATGTAGTTGCTCTCCACTTGGCCGGGCTGGCCCGGGCAGCAGGTGTGGTCCTCGAAGGAACCGTTGCTGATCAGATTCGCCGGGGGCGGCAGCACCGTGCACGGGCAACCGGTGGTGTCGTTCAGGTCGATCAGCCCGTTGCCGTCATCGTCCACGCCGTTGTCGCACACCTCCTGGGCCGCTGCGGTGCCCGTGAGCAGCAGGAACGCCAACAGCCCCACGCACCAGCGTAGGAGGCCGTGCACGGGGCTGTTGTGGTGTTCGGTGCGCATCGCCGGGGGGCGCTGTGTTGTCAGTGGGCCACCACCACGCGCAGGTGCTGCACGGTGCCGTCCGTCAAGCTCACGCGGGCGGCGTACATCCCGGCGGGCAGGTGGGCCACGGGCATCATCAAGCTAACGCTTCGGGGCTGTTCGGTCACGGACACGAGACGTCCGTCCGCATCCAGGAGTTGCACCTGTGCAATGGCGGCACCCTCGGAACGCACCACGATGAGGTCGTTGGCCGGTGAAGGTGCGAGGCTGAGGCCATGGGTATTCACGGGCGCCTCGCTGATGCCCACGGTGATGCCCACGGCCTGGCAGGCGGTGGCATCGCCGCAATCACCGCTGATGGTGAGGCATACCGTGTAGTTGCCGTTGGCGGCGTAGGTGTGCGTGGGCGATACCTCGGTGCTGGTGTTGCCGTCACCGAAGTCCCACAGGTAGGTGTTGGCGTCGATGCTGGCATCCAGGAACTGCCAGGTGTAGGGGTTTGCCTGTTGCACCATGGTGAAGGCGGCGGCCTCATTGCAGCAGGGATTGGTGGTGCTCACCACCACATCGGTCTGGCCCAGGGTGTAGGGGTAGGCGGTGAAGCCCGATCCGGTGGTGCTGGTGAAGGGGGCCACGGTGGCCGTGGCAGTGGTCCAGTTCAGGGCCAGGTCGATGTTGTTGCAATCCACATCCCCGTTGGCATCGGTGACCAGCAGCAGCCCGATGAAATCGGCGGTCAGCGCCGGGTTGGACATGCCGATGATGGAGTAGCCGCCGTCATCGTTCTGGAAGAAGACCATGCCGTTGTCCGAGGCGGGCCCTCCGTAGAGGTGGGAGGTGAGCAGGTTCCCGCTGGCATCGAAGGTGCCCCAGGCGATGTCGTAGTCGCCGCCGGCACCGGGCATGTACTGGGGGTGGGCCAAGTAGGCCACGCCGCCATTGGCGGTGGGGTGCAATTGATAGGCCTCGATCCCCTGTTCAAGCTTGCGGGTCCAGATAGGGTCGCCGGTGCTGGAGATCTTGGTGATGTACGCCGTGACGTCGCCGAGGATGAAGCCCAGCGAACGGCCGCCCACATAGAGGTCGCCATTGGTGCCCTGTACCACGGTGTAGGCCTCGTCCACGCCACTTCCACTGCTGATGCTGCGCGCCCACATTTCGTTGCCCAAGGCATCGGTGCGCACCAAGTAGCCCGACGGGGAGAAGCCGGTGCCGAGGCCATCGCCGTAGCCGATCAGGGCGTACCCGCCATCGCTGAGTTCCTTGGCCTCATAGCCCCAGTCCCATCCCGAGGTGCCGAAGGTCTTCGACCAAAGCATGTTGCCCTCGTTGTCCAGCTTGGCCAGGAGCATGTCGTAGCTGCCTTCCCCGGGCCCGCGACCCGAGGCAATGAACCCATCGCTGGTGCGCGACAAGTAGTGCAAGGCATTGGAGCCGCCTCCCGCATCAATCCGCGTGGAACTGATCAGCGTGCCGTCCAGTCCGATGTGCAGGACCACCCCATCGCGGGAGTTGGTCACCGAGCCGATGGTGTAACCGGCCAAGACCAGGCCTTCGGGCCCTACGGCAATGCTGTTTCCATAAAGACCGTCCTCGGTGAAGAACGGGTAGGCGCGGGTCCACTGGTGCTCGCCGGAAGCGGAGAGGCAGGTGACCTGGATGTCCTCGTCCACGGTCTCGTTGGCGATGTAGTAGTTCCCCAGGTCGTCGCGCGTGGCTCCATAGATCTCCAGGGCCCCGGGGATGGTGAAGTGGCGTTCGAAGGGCGGGTCTTGGGCCATGGTGGTGAGGGCTAGACCGGCGAATAAGGCAAGAGGAATCAGGCGCATGAAAAGGCGTTTTCGCAAATGTCCGGATTGGCTGCCAATGGTGGAAATGACTTCACCCCCGGTTGAACGGTTCGTCACTTTTCAGCCTTGTTCGCGCTCGGCCAGCAGGCGGGCCACGGCTTCCTTGTAGCTGCGCCCGCTGAGCAGGTGCTTGCCGTTGCTCATGGTGAAGGTGAACTCGTTGTTGCCGCTGTATCGGCTGCTGCGCACATGGGCCATGTTCACCACGAAGCTGCGGTGGATGCGCACGAACCGCGCGGGGTCCAGGTCGCTTTCCACCATGTTCATCGTCATGCGCAACAGGTACCGCCGGGCCTTGGCTTCCAGTACGATGTAGTTGCCTTCGGCCTGCAGCCAGAGGATGTCCTTCACGGGCACCCGGTACTCACGTCCTTTTTCCTTGATGGTGAACACTTCGGTGAATTCCTGGTGGGTCTTCAAATGGTCCTGCATCAGGTCCATCAGGCGGCCGGTGAGGCGCTTGTTGTCGCGCATCTCGATGAAATCCTTGGCACGCGCCAGAGAGATGAAGAAGCGGTCGTCGTCGTAAGGCTTCAGGAGGTAGTCCACGGCTCGCACATCGAACGCCTTGAGCGCATACCGGTCATGGGCCGTCACGAAGATCACGAACGGAGCTTGCGTGCCAAGGAGCTTCTGGGCCACCTCGAAGCCGTTGGTCTGCGGCATTTGGATGTCCAGGTACACCAGTTCGATGGCCTGGGTGCGGATCGCCTCCAGGGCTTCGGTGCCATTGCGGCATTCGGCCACCACCTCGATCTCCGGGTCGGTGGCCAGTAGGCGCACCAAGCGGGTGCGGGCGGCGGGTTCATCGTCCACCACGATGGTGCGGATGGTCCTCATGCCGTGGCGCGTGGACTTTCCAGGGTTTCGTAGGGCAGCATCAACGTGGTGCGGAAGCCATGCCCATGGGAGGAAGCCACGTCCATGCGCCCCTGTGGGCCATAGAGCAGGGCGATCCGCTCGCGTACGTTGCGCAGCCCTATTCCGCCTTTGGCCGGCACGGGCAGGGGCAGGTCGCGGCCACGCCCATTGTCGCTTACGTGCAAGACCAAGGTGGTGCCCATGCGCTCGGCGGCAATGGCGATCTGCATGGCGCCGGAGGTGGCGTCCAGGCCATGCTTGATGGAGTTCTCCACCAACGGCTGCAGGATCATGCCCGGCACCAGCGCATACTGGCAATTGGCCGGGATGTCGTAGGTCACTTGAAGGCGGTCGCGGAAGCGGATGGTCTCAATGTCCAAGTAGTTGCCCACATGGTCCACTTCATGGATCAGCGATACCTTCTCGCGCCGTTCTTCGTCCAAGGTGGTGCGCAGCAATTGGCCCAGGCGGGAGAGCACGGTGCGCGCACTCCTGTTGTCCACGTCCATCAATGCGCTCACCGTGTTCAGCGTGTTGAAGAGGAAGTGGGGCTGCAACTGTTTCTTCAACGCCAGCAGCTGGGAGGTCTGCAGCTCGTTCTGCAACTGCAGTACGCGGGTCTGCTCCGCCCGGATCTCCCGGTGGGCCTCCACATACCGGAGCAGCAACAGAAGCATCCAGTATTCCAGGAATCGCTGCACGAACCCCGCCGGCAGGGTGAGCAGCATGCCGTTGAGCAGGTCCGGCTGAAAGGGCATGCGCCCGCTGTAGTGGAGCAGGCCCACGTACAGCACATTGGTGAACACTTCGTGCCCCACGCTCAGCAACAGCCCGCAGGTGAACAACGGCGTGAAGGACCTCAGGAACGGGCGGGTGCTCAGCGGCCAGCGTTTGGACCAGCGGTTGACCAACGGCAGCAGGACGGCCCAGGTGAAGAAATTAAGGAACGGGCCCGGCGCCTGCACCCACCAGTCGAATGCGGTGAGGTCCGTGCCCAAACGGGTGCGGCCGATGAAGGAGGTGAACACGAACACCGTGGACAGCAGGCCCGCCGCCAGAAATGCCGTGCGCATGGGCACGGGTGAGCTTTGCAGATAGGAACGCATGCCGGTGAGGAAGCTGTGGCGTATCCTCCTTCCTTGCACCAAACTGCGGGGACCACCGTTGACGGAGGCGGTTCCCCCTTGGTGCCGGAAGGGTTGCTGCCAAAGTACGTCAGGCCCGTTGGTGGCCCGGTTTTTCACCTTGTCAGGTGCCTGCAATTCCATGTCTGTCACATCTGCTCGGCGCAAGGTCAGGCAATCGGGACCACGATGGAAGCCGGGAGGGACAGGTGGTGTGGAATGGGACGGGCGCGTGGATGGGTTCCCTGCGCACCCACCGTCATCGCGAGGCCGCCTCGGCCGAAGCGAT
>JAGPDT010000126.1 GCA_018057455.1 Flavobacteriales bacterium
GGTTGGCACAAGGAAAACCTGCCTCTGCCCATCAGTTCCCTTCCGGGCCGGAAATTCAAAGGCCCAACCGTTCGCTCACCCGGTAGTTGTTGCGCTCGGTGGAATTGCGCGCCACCAGCTCGGCCACGAAGCCCGTGAGGAACAGCTGCGCGCCGATGATCATGGTGGTGAGCGCGATGTAGAACAGCGGTTGGTCCGTTACCAAAGGTGCGCGCACATGCTGGATCAAACTGTACAGCTTGCTGCCCAGGATCCACAGCGTGGCCAGAAAGCCGAGGAAGAACATCAGCGTGCCCATGGCACCGAAAAAGTGCATGGGCTTTTTGCCGAAGCGGAACACGAAGGTGATCGTCAGCAAGTCCAGGAAGCCGTTGATGAAGCGGTCCAACCCGAATTTGGTCTTGCCGTATTTGCGCGGGTGGTGCAGCACTTCCTTCTCGCCGATCTTGTGGAAGCCTTCCTTCTTGGCGATGAAGGGAATGTAGCGGTGCATCTCACCGTACACTTCAATGGCCTTCACCACCTTGCTGTCGTATGCCTTCAGCCCGCAATTGAAATCATGCAGATGCACGCCGCTGGCCCAGCGCGTGGTGGCGTTGAAGAGCTTGGTGGGGATGGTCTTGCTCAACGGGTCGTGCCGCTTCTTCTTCCAGCCGCTCACCAGGTCGTAGCGCTCCTCGGTGATCAGGCGGTACAGCTCGGGAATCTCCGCCGGATCGTCCTGCAGGTCAGCGTCCATGGTGATCACCACGGCTCCTTGGGAAGCCAGAAAACCCTCGTTCAGCGCGGGGCTTTTGCCGTAATTACGGCCCAGCTTGATGCCTTTTACACGGGCATCCGCATGGTGCAGGCGCTGGATCTCCTCCCACGAGCCATCGCGGCTGCCATCGTCGATCAGCAGCACCTCGTAACGCTTGCCCATGCCGCCAAGTACCTCGTGCAGCTTCGCAACCAGTTCGGGCAACGATTCGCGCTCGTTCAGCAGGGGGATGACCACGGAGATGTCCATGCGCGGCGAATGTACAAGTGGAAGCAGTGCTGTGCCTTGCCTTCTCCCAGGGAACGTATTTGGCCGGTATGTTTGCCGGGATGTTCCGCCTGCTGCTGCTTGCCCCGGCCATGGTACTGTGCGCCAATGCATGTGGCCAGTACCCGGTTGGATTTTGCCCCCCAGCCCTGAATGCGCTTGAACATTGGTCGGATTCCCTTTATCAACGATTCACTGCACCGCCTCGATACCTGGCATTCCTGGGGGAACCCACCGATGTCACCATACACACCTACAAGGTCAGGTCGGAACGTGCTACGCCGTTCAATTCCAATAGGCCATTTGAGGGATTGGAGTTGGATGCTGGCACACGGACGATCTTCAGGTTTGACGACAAAGGGAGGCTAACATCGTGCAGGAAAACCGAATCATTTGGCGATGGGACTGAAACGTTGTCCTACCTTGATTCAATGGAATATGGCCCAGACGGGTTGGACCGCATGATCCACGGCCCGGATTACTTGGAAGTTACCAAGTACGGGTGGGCGGGAGGACGCATTGCATCCAAGGAGCTGATCAAAAACGGGTTTGTGGTAGGAAGGACAACTTGGAGCTATGATGACAGTCAAATGACCATTGACAGTGAACAGTCGAGTGCACTCGATCCGAATGTCCGACGAACTCATTGGACCTTGTTGGCAAGGAATAGGGTGGCCAGCATGGAGATCACCTATGGCAAGGATACTTCACGTACAGATTACCGCTATTTCAATGATAGTCTTTGTACTTTGAACTGGTCTAATGATACCAACGAATTCAAAGGACCTGAACCGGTATGGGTGCACGCACGTGCCAGGCGGTTGCTTTCCAATGGTGAACTGATGGAGACGCAATACTACAATGATGACCGCGGCATATTCCTAACCGAAGTCTACATCAACGGAAAATTGACAAGGATCTCACGGTATTGTGATGAAGGGGCGATAGTATACAATGACCGTGGCGACCCGTTGCGGCAAAGCATGGTGTTTGGCTGTGAGGAATTGCCCGATATAAACCAGACCCTTAGGTTTCAATTCTTCTATCAGTATGATGCAATCGGAAACCTTACGGAGGTACTCTACATGAACGGTTTGGACCGCTTCAATGCATGGCCAAATGACTGGCCATCCGAAATCAGTCTCTGGCGCTTCGAGTATGAATACCGGTAAGGAGCGGAGCAATTCTTCCGCAAGCGTATGTCACGGTATCAATCCACCTCAACGGCACTTGAACAGGTCGAACGGCTCTAGGCCGTGATTGCACTTCACCTCGTGCAGCTTCGCAACCAGCTCCGGCAGCGATTCGCGCTCGTTCAGCAAGGGGATCACAACGGAGATGTCCATGCGCGGCGAATGTACGGGGCAGGGCGATCCGGGGGATTTGTCGATCGCCCGATCATCCGATCCATCTAATGGCACTTGAACAGGTCGAACGGCTCTAGGCAGTGATTGCACTTGTACAGCGCTTTGCAGGGTGTGGAACCGAACTGGCTTATGAGCTTGGTATCGGTGCTGCCGCATTGCGGGCAGGCCGTTACCGGTGTTCCGCCTTTCAGCGCGCGGATGTCCGCCGAGTGGGGCGGTGGCGCGATGCCGTAGTCCCTCAGCTTTTGCTTCCCGCTCTCGCTGATCCAGTCGGTGGTCCAAGCGGGCGAGAGCACCTGCTTCACGCTGAAGCGTTCGATGCCCGCCCCGCGCAATGCCTTCTCCACGTCGAACTTCATCACATCCATCGCGGGGCAGCCGCTGTAGGTGGGGGTGATGGTCACTTCCACCTCGCCATTGTGGACCGCTACATCGCGCAGCACGCCGAGTTCCCGGATGCTGATCACAGGGATCTCCGGGTCCTTGACCGCTTCAAGCACGTCCGTTATTTCTTGGGCCGTTATCATGGGTATCGTCTCCAGGCCGCAGGGTCTCCTGCGGAAGACCGTTGCGGGAGCGTGGGGAATGTGTAGGACCAAGTTACCACTCCACGCCGGGGAACGTGCGTTGCAGCGTCTGCATCTCCGCAAGCATGGGGCCAAGGTGTTCGGAATGCACGCCCTTCTTGCCGCCCGTGGCCATCCAGCCGTCGGCGGGGCGCTTCAGCGTGGCTTCGTTCAGCACGCGGTCCACTGTTGCGCTCCATTCGGCCCTGATGCCGGACAGGTCCGGTGCCATGCCTGCCTTGGCGAGCGCCGCTTCGGCACCATCCGGGGCAAAGAGTTCCCCGGTGTAGCGCCAGA
>JAGPDT010000028.1 GCA_018057455.1 Flavobacteriales bacterium
AGAAAAGGATCGACCCCGAAGGGCGTCGCACAATGCCTTGCACGAACTTGCTGTATCAAGAAACGGCATGTTCAGTACGCTGAGCTGAACAGGCCCTTCGACGGGCTCAGGGCAGCGGGACCGGAGGCAGCTGAACTGCTCGCTATGTTCACGAAGCTCAGCACCCATCACCTTCCAATTTGTAGCCGCCGTCTGCCTCGGTCACGTTCAGGCCGAATGTTTGGGCGATCACCTCGAGGATGCTGGCGACCGGTTCATCGTTGAATTCAGCGGTGAGGCGGCAATTGGCGATGCGCTCGTTGCCCAAGGTGATGCGTACCTGGTAGAGGTTCTCCAATTGCTCCACCACGCGCGCCATGGGCGCACCCTCGAACTTCAGCACGCGCAGACCATAGACTTCCATCGGCGGGGCCGGGCGGCGTTCCAACCGATGGCGCTGCTTGTCGTAGCGGAGGTGGTCGCCGGCCAACAGCTCCACGGTATCGGCGCCGGCCACCACGCGCACATGGCCGGTGCGCACGCGCACGGTGGCGAAGGCGGCGGTATCGTAGTCGGCCACTTCGAAGGCGGTGCCCAGCACGGTCACCTGGAGATCCCCGGCATCCACGGTAAAGGGCCGCTGCTCATCACGGCGCACCTCGAAGTAGGCGCGCCCTTCCAGCTGCATGGCGCGCTGCTTGCCCATTCGCTCCTTCAGCTTGGAGCCGGGGAAGAGCACGGTGCGGCTGCTGTCGGCCAAGAGGATCTGCTCCGGCTGCGCTTGGGCGAGGTAGGTGGTGGTTGCCGGCTGGAAGAACCAGCGGGCGGCGAGCACCAGCAGGGCCACCATGGCCGCTGCTGAAAGCCAACGGCTCCTGTTGCGCGCACCGATGGAACGCACGCGCCCCTTGCCTTCAGCATCGGCGATGCCACTTTCCAGCTGCTTCCATGCGGCGTCCACGTTCACCTCGGGCACATCCAGGGCCTGGCCACCGAGGTCCCACAGCGCACGCATGCGCCGCAGTTCATCGGCATTCCCCGGATCATCCGCCGCCCAGGCCTCCACCGCATGGCGCTGCGCCCCATCGGCTTCGCCGGAGAGGTAGCGCGCGAGGAGCTCGCTGGGGATGGAGGGGGAGTTCATTGGGATCGTCGATCCAATGGATCGACTGTACAGGCGATCAATGGCTGATCCGTGCCGTGGCTAGTGGAGTTCATCCGATAGGTATGACAATCATCCCGCTCAATTCCCCCATCCTCCCCCATCGCCCATCCAAAAAAGCCACGGCAGCAGCGGCACCAGGTCGGCCAGTTCCTCTCGGAGGGTCTTGAAGGCCTTGCCCATCTGGTTCTCCACGGTCTTCACGGAAATGCCCAGCCGTTCGGCGATCTCGTGGTACTTCAGCCCTTCATAGCGGCTCAGCTTGAACACTTTTCTTCTCTCCTCCGGCAACTGCTCGATGGCGGCCTGCACCCGGGCGATGCGTTCGGTGTGTTCGTCTTCACTGCGTTCCTCGGCTGCGGCGAGGTCTTCTGTTTCCTCGTTCACCACGCGCATGCGGGCCCCGGCCTTCACGGCATTGAGGCAGCGGTTGCGCACCGAGGCGTAGAGGTAGGCCTTGGTGCTGGTGGTGATGTTCACCTTCTCGCGGTCCAGCCACAGGCGGAAGAAGAGGTCCTGCACGAGGTCCTCGGCACGGTCCATGTCCTTGAGGTAGCCCACGGCGAAGGCGCACAACGGCCGGTAGTGCAGGCGGAAAAGCGCCTCGAAGGCGGCACGGTCACCGGCGGCGATGGGCGCGAAATCCATGGCGCGGCGAAAGTAGCTGCCGAAATCAAGGTCCACAGCGTGAAACCTTGTTGTGGCCCTGAACAGTCAAGTGCGCCGACGCGGCGTACCAGTCCTGAACCTTGGTTTCTTCCGGGGATCGAGGCGGCTATCCCAGAACGCAAGCAACTCAACGTGATCATCGCTGACCCTGTAGATCAACAAGTCCCAATGCATCACCAACGCCTCCCGAATGGCATCGGAGCCACCTCAGAGTCCCATCAAGGTCTCGCAAAGCGGACCTTGACGTAGGAGAATGAACACCGCCATTCCGTCCGCAAAGCCCCGCCCCTGCTGGACATTTTGACATCCACGAACCCCGCGTAACTGCCAGTTGTTCCGTTATAGCTTCGCGGTGCGGGGGTTGAGGTGGCTGGAAGAGTTGTTGGTTGTCAGTTGCTAGTTCGCAGGGGTGCAACTGGCCAAGTACTGCGGACTTCACCCTTCGAACCACGAACCACGCCCTCCGAACTACTCCCCACGAACTCCGAACCACGAACTACCACCCATGGACCTCAACAAATTCACCATCCGCTCCCAGCAGGCCATCCAACAGGCGCAGACCATTGCCGCCGGCTTGAAAAACCAGCAAGTGGAAACCGGCCATCTGCTGAAAGGATTGCTGGAAGTGGACAAGGATGTGACGCCCTTCCTGTTGAAAAAGCTCAACGTGAACGTGGCCACGCTGCAACAGGCGTTGGACCGCATCGTGAGCGGCTACCCGAAAGTGGAGGGCGGCGACATGGTGCTGAGTCGCCAGAGCGGGCAGGTGCTGAACAACGCGCTGGCCTCGCTGAAGGAATTCGGTGATGAGTTCGCCAGCGTGGAGCACTTGCTGCTGGGCTTGGTGGAAGGCAGCGACAACACGGCGCAACTGCTCAAGGACGGCGGCGTGACGCGCAAGGACCTCGTGGCGGCCATCAAGGAATTGCGCAAAGGCAGCAAGGTGACCAGCCAAAGCCAGGAAGAGACCTACAACGCGCTGAACAAATACGCCAAAAACCTCAACCAGCTCGCCAAGGAAAACAAGCTCGACCCGGTGATCGGGCGCGACGAGGAGATCCGTCGCGTGCTGCAGATCCTCAGCCGCCGCACCAAGAACAACCCCATCCTCATCGGCGAACCCGGCGTGGGCAAAACAGCCATCGCTGAAGGCATCGCGCAACGCATCGTGAGCGGCGACGTGCCGGACGACCTGAAGAACAAGCAGGTCTTCAGCCTGGACATGGGCGCGCTGATCGCCGGCGCGAAATACAAGGGCGAATTCGAGGAACGCCTGAAGGCCGTGGTGAAGGAAGTGACCGGCGCGGAAGGCAGCGTGATCCTCTTCATCGACGAGATCCACACCTTGGTGGGCGCGGGCGGCGGCGAGGGCGCCATGGACGCGGCCAACATCCTGAAGCCTGCCCTGGCCCGCGGCGAACTGCGCGCCATCGGTGCCACCACCTTGAACGAATACCAGAAATACTTCGAAAAGGACAAGGCCCTGGAGCGCCGTTTCCAGAAGGTGATGATCGAGGAGCCTTCACGCGAGGACGCCATCAGCATCCTGCGCGGGCTGAAGGAAAAGTACGAGAGCCATCACAAGGTGCTGATCAAGGACGCCGCCATCATCGCCGCCGTGGAACTCAGCACGCGCTACATCAGCGACCGCCAACTGCCGGACAAGGCCATCGACCTCATCGACGAAGCCGCCAGCAAGCTGCGCATGGAGATCAACTCCAAGCCCGAGGAACTCGATGAAGTGGACCGCCGCGTGATGCAGCTGGAGATCGAGCGCGAGGCCATCAAGCGCGAAGGCGACCAAGGCCAACTCGCTGAACTCAACAAAGAACTGGCCGAGCTGGGCGGCAAGCGCGATGTGCTGAAAGCCCGCTGGGAACACGAGCGCGGGCTGGTGGAAAAGATCCAGGAAGCCAAGGACCGCATGGAACAACTGAAGTTCGATGCCGCCCAGGCCGAGCGCGAAGGCGACTATGCGAAAGTGGCGGAGATCCGCTACGGGCGCACCAAGGAGACCGAGGACCAATTGGCCAAGGCCAAGGAGGAACTCGCCCAGGTGCAAACCTCCACCAAGATGATCAAGGAAGAAGTGGACGTGGACGAGATCGCCGCCGTGGTGAGCCGCTGGACGGGCATCCCCGTTACCCGCATGCTGGAGACCGAACGCATGAAACTGCTGACCCTGGAGGACGAGCTGCACAAGCGCGTGGTGGGCCAGGACGAGGCCGTGCGCGCCGTGGCAGACGCCGTGCGCCGCAGCCGCGCGGGCATGGGCGACGAGAAGCGGCCCATCGGCTCCTTCATCTTCCTGGGCACCACCGGCGTGGGCAAGACCGAACTCGCCAAGGCCCTCAGCGAAGTGCTCTTCAACGACGAACACGCCATGACGCGCATCGACATGAGCGAGTACCAGGAACGCCACAGCACCAGCCGCCTGGTGGGCGCGCCTCCGGGCTACATCGGCTACGAGGAAGGCGGCCAGCTCACCGAGGCCGTGCGCCGAAAACCTTACAGCGTAGTGCTGCTGGACGAGATCGAAAAAGCGCACCCCGACGTGTGGAACATCCTGCTGCAAGTGCTGGACGACGGCCGCCTCACCGACAACAAGGGCCGCGTGGTGAACTTCAAGAATACCATCATCATCATGACCAGCAACATCGGCTCGGACATCATCCAGGAGAACTACGAGAAGATCGACGACCGGAACCACGACGAAGTGCTGCGCAAAACCCGCGACCAAGTGATGGACCTGCTGCGCAAGAGCGTGCGCCCCGAGTTCCTCAACCGCATCGACGAGGTGATCATGTTCGAGCCGCTGAGCCGCACCGACGTGCGCGAGATCGTGAAGATCCAGCTGGACGCGCTGATGAAGAAGCTCGCCGAGCGCGACATGCTGCTCACCCCCAGCGAGGAACTGGTGGCCCACATCGCGCACACCGGCTACGACCCGCAATTCGGCGCGCGGCCCATCAAGCGCATGATCCAAAAGGAACTCCTCAACGAGCTCAGCCGCTGGATCATCGAAGGCAAGGTGGAGGCCAACACGCCGATGGTGATCGATGTGTTCGACGGGCAGATCGTGTTCAGGAAGCCGTTGGAGGAAGAGGGTGCGAAGGGTGAGAAGAAGGGCAAGGGGAAGAAGGTGGAGGTGTGAGGGGGCGTGTCCCTTTCCACCGCGCAAGGCCTACGCACGGGCCGGGCTGTCCGCTTTAGTTGCCTTGTCCCGGCCTGCAACGCATCGGGCTGCGGGTCCTGCTCGTTCCTCGCAGTATCCTCGCTCCGTGCGTTGCCGGGCCGGTCCTGCGGCAAGCTGCCGCTGCCATCCCTCACGCGGCAGAGGCACGTCCAACCTTGTATCAATATGGTACCAAATGCCCATGGAATTCCACCAAATAGATATATCCCCGTCCTCTGGCCCTTTGGCCCCATCCATCATAGTAGTGCATGCCATGTTCTTGGTCATAGTTCTGACAATCTTCTGCCGTATATCGAACAATAGCGCTGACCACAAGCCCTCCATACCGCTGGGCTTGTAATCGGTCGTTCGCCCACGCGGGCATCAGCCTCTCGACCCTTACCTCCCTATGTACCAGATAGCTGCCCTCCCCATTGTGCTCGATCGTAAGCTCATCACCCATACTAATTCGACTCCTGATGTGATTGTGGATTGCTTGAAACCTGGCTTCATTTGCTTTCCATGAAAGTACTGTGTTCACATTTTCAGGAGCCACATACAGGGCTCCACCACCGTTCTCCGCTGGCACATAAGGTTGGCCAGCGTTCAGTGCTCGCTCGCGACCACCGATATGTCGGACCAAGCGCTGCTTCGCTCTTGAACAAGCCACATAATACAATCGGCGCTCTTCGGCAATGGCCTCCATTTGAAGTCCATTCTGATGGTTTCCCATAGGCGCCGCCGTCGTCCCAGGGGGTAATAGCACGCATTGGTACTCCAAGCCCTTTGCCTTATGCATGGTGCTAAGGACCACTTCCTTCACCGGAGGTCCGGCAAAGTGCTTCCGTAAAAGCTCTTCCAACTGGCCGTCTTCCCTGCGCGTCAGGTCACTTAGGAAATCCTCGAACTCGTTGAACCCCGTCGCTTGTGGATACATCTCCCGATAATACCGCCATGCCTTATGGACCTCCTGTACCAAGTCAACATCCCATTGGGGGAATTGCATAGCAAGCACGTTCAGTTGTTCATCAACATTCTGTTCGTTCGCCACACACTCCCGGATGGTGTCCAAGACGGCAGCCACCTCCCTTCGCTTCACATAGACGGCCCCACTCCCCTTTATTCGCAATCGGTATCCATATTCTTCGGCATGTGCTTTTGCTGCACGATATGCCATGTACAGTTCGCGGTTTGATCGAAACAGCAACGCCACTTGCCGCCATTGGCCCTCTTCCAAGAGCGTCATAAGCGAATCAGCCCAATTTCCACCTTCGATGATCGATACGGAATTGCCGTCGATGTCAGGATTACTCGCTTGCAACCCCGCGTCCCTGTCGTTCTTGGGAAGTGCTTGTGAAGCCGCATTGATGATGGCCTGTGTGGAGCGATAGTTCACTTTCAAGGACAATCCAATGGGCGTATATATCTCATTGAACTTCTCGTAATACGGCCCCGGATCGATATTTCCATTGGGGTTGTTCAGCACTCGTTCATACCCGTAGATGCTCTGGTTGGGGTCGCCTATCACACTCACATACGCAGTACCTGGTGGAGCTACTGCCCGCAACGTGGCCAAACGGAGCGAAGTGATGTCTTGGAACTCATCCACAAAAACAAACTCCACATTCAAGTACGTGCCCAATGCCCCACGACCTCGTTCTTGCATAAGCTGCTGAAAACGACCTTGCACTTCTTGCATAGGTACATTCAGGATCCCATTCTGATTCAATACGGCATACATGAGGCCATGAAAGGTTTGGACCTTGAGCGATCTTGTAAGGCTGTGGTAGCCCAGCTCAGCGAACAATCGCCTCAAACGCATCTTCAACTCCTCCACCACGGCCCGGTTATACGCCAACACGAGGATCCTACCTGGTGCAACATGTTCCTGCTGGATCAAGCGGGCCACCCGCAGCACCAGCGTATGGGTCTTACCTGTGCCCGGGCCTGCCTTCACGCTGATGTTGGATCGGATCTCGGCTTTATAGACCGCCTTCTGCTGATCATTCAGCCGATTTACTTGATCATCCAATGCCTCCTCCCGAAATATGGCAAGTACAGACTTTGCATCATCCTCCAGATACAGTTCCAGCAGTGCGATGATATCATCGGGTGAACTGCACCCAAAATATTCCCGGATAAACTCATCCTGCCTGTCCCGGTCCTTGAGCTTGGCGAAAGCCTGCAGCACGATCAGTCTCAGCTTTTTCAACCGAAAGGCATCGCTGTAGGCCACCCTCACGGCCTCATCCCCCGGCCGCTCACCGATGCGCTCGCTCTCCTTCAACACCGCTTCAATAGCCATGGGCAGCAGTCCCCCTTGGAACCTGATGTACCCCAGCTTGCGCAATAGCACGAAGCAATGCTCGATCACTTCCAACGGCCGCTCATGCAGGCCCGCCGCGATGATCACCTGGCCCAGGTCCTTCACCGGGCCTTTCACTTCGTGGAGGGCCGTGAACAAGCGCTGAACATCTGCCGTGGTGCGATCCAGGATCCCGATCACTTCCTTCCTCCCCTTTCGCAGGGTAATACGTTGGTGGACGGTTGAGCCATCCTCCACGATCACGGAGGCACATGTTGCTGCACCCTCGGACCTCAGCAGGTCAAAGACACATTTCAGCCTGGCTGTGCCGCCCTTGACCATTCTCCGCATGTCCCGGATATTGATCAGGTCTTCACCTTCCACGCCCCTTAACCACGCCCGAAATCCGGGATCGGCATTCTTCAAGGCACCGATGCTCGGCGCGGTCAAATACACCCCGAGATGGGGTTCATCAGCTCCGGCTTCGTTGATGAACCGCTCTATCAACTGGCTTTGGATGATCTTGTTCCATTCCCCGCCCAGCCATTCATCTTCCGGTTCGATCGCCTCGAATGCATCCCTATTTCTGATCAATTCCCCAGCCATGGCCCGGACCGCTTGGGCCAGCAGTAGTGCATTGGCCGCCCCAGGTTCACCATGCAGGCGGACCTCGGACCTTGCAAGTTCCGTGAGATCCACCCGCACCTCATTTCTGAGCATTAGATGGCTTTGCTTCCGGGCACGGAGAACCAACATGAACAATTCACTCCTGCTCTTGAGGCCGAGCCTGGCCATCAGCAAGGCACCATCCATTAAGATGCTCTCCTGGCCATTGCCCCCGGCCTGCTTCGCCTCGCACACCAACCCATGAAGAGCACGGACTTGCTCGTCAAGGATCGTGTTCCCATGTTCCGAACTGAGCCTTTCATCATTCTCGAACTCGAGCATGGCGGGCACCAAATAGCGCGATCGGATCCGGCCCAAACGCTCCATCCAATAGAGGGCCGTACGGTACAACCCGGCAGGTTCTTGATCCCTATCCCTATAGCGGGCGCTGGTGGAAAGTATGTTCAATGGTACCGGAAGGAACTCCGGCGCTTGAGCATCTTCTTTTCGGAACCGGACGAAGAACCCACTGAAGATCTCGAAGGCATTGAGGATGTCATTCCAACTGATCTGCCCCCGTTGGACCCGGTCCTGTGCCTTACGGAAGGAATCCTCCGTGGCAAAGCACACCGCCTTGATCCGCTTGCCGTCCTTGAACCCTGCAGCATTCAATGCACGCTGGTCACGCCCGGCCCGCCCTACTTCTTGCAAGTAATCCTCGAATGTGCTGGAAGGCCCCAAATGATACACGAAATGGATGTTCGGTATGTCCATCCCCATGCCGAACGCCTTGGTGGCAAAAAGAACGAGGATCTCTCCTTTTTTGAACCGGTCCACGAGCGATGCCCTTGAGTCGGATTCCAACCCCGCATGGAAATAGGCCGTCCGCCCATGAAACTGTTCGTTATCCGCGAAAAGATCGTTCAAGGCAGCGGCACCCTCTTCGGTTGCCCTCCGGCTGTGGCAGAATACAATGGCGCGGCTTCGCGTCGGATCCATACCTTCAGCCAAGGCATCATGGATCGGCTGAAGCGCTTGGTCCGGGTCCAGGTCAACAAATTCAAGCTCAATGTGGTCCCTCACGGGATTGAGCTCGCCATACTTGTCCAAGGACAGAAACTCAGAGGGCATAGAGGATGCGTTGCAAGTCAAGTTCAACCTGTTTGGTTATGGTTGCCGATAGCAGAAGGATGGGGAACGGAATTTGAGCTGCGCTACGCAACTGTGAACAACAACGCGCCCCGTGGACGTAGTCCGGGCGGAACTCATTTCCCCACTGCGATATGCAGTGGGCTTCGTCAAACACAAGGTACTCGAGCCGGCCGTCACGCCTTATCCGCTCTTCCAACGACCGTAGGAAGCTTCGTGCGCGAAACCGTTCAGGAGCCACGAATACCATGCGCAGTTCCCCTCCGGCCATTCGCCGGTAGATGTCCTGCACCTCCATGCTCCCCTTGTCGCTATTGACGCATTCCACGCTGTTCCAGAAACCAAGCTGATGGAGCCCAAGGACATGGTCATCCATGAGTGCCTTAAGTGGCGTTACCACCACCGTCAATCTCCCTGTGGTATTGGACTTGAACAAAGCCGGGCCTTGGAAAAGCACGGATTTGCCGGTACCAGTGGGAAGCGTGACAAGCACATCGCGGTCTCCGGGAAGGATCACGCGCAGGTAATCCAATTGGGCCTTGCGGAAAGTGCCATCCCCACGGTCCCGGAGGAACAATGTTCCGATCCGGGCAATTTCTTCCTCCGTCTCCGCTGGTGCCATTGGCCCAACATCCTGACGAGGTGCATGGAACAGCGCACCACAAACGTTGGCCACCGAATCACACCGCTGCCTATTGCCTGCGACTGGGTTAATGGGGCTTGCCGAGCGCATGCCACACGTGTCACGACCAGCACGCGGATCCAACATGATAAGGATGTTCCTCGGATGGTTTTCAAGGATCCGGCCTCGCATGAGCCTATAGTAGGGTTCCAGCCGCCGGATCGCACCCATCGATGAAAATCGTTGGGCACTTTCGGCTTCATCCGCTCCAGGTTCACCGTTCAGTTCATCCTCGCCGTCCCCGATATTGGCCAACGCCGCATCTTCTTCATCAACATCATCCAACTCGGCTGGCTCTTCTTCCCGGAGATGATCCCAGCGCTGAGGATGAAGGCTCTCCATCATGAAGGTGCACCCCTTGTCCAAGTTCATGGCCAACAACCGCTCCATTCCAGCCAGATCCACCACCACAATGCCACGCTCTGCCGCAACCGCCAGTTCCACCTGCCTTCCCAGTGAGGCATCAGGCGATGGTACAGTATACCCCATGGCCTTCAACGCTTCACGGACCGTGGACAGCTCCTTACTATGCTCCACTACCAAAACCAGCGGATTTGGCCTATCGGCCAAGCCTCCGATGGCATCAGCCTTCAGGAGGACTTGTGCCCAATATTCGCTCCGGTATAATGTTTCAGGATTGAGGGGAAAAGTATACTGCTCGTCGTAGCGGCCCATTACGAATTGACAGCGATCACCTTCCGCTGCATCCCTTGTTGGGATATCAAGCCTTTCGGTCATTTCAACCCCTGGAATGACTGATGGATGGCTGAACCGTTCAAGCACTTGATAACTGTCGAAACCCGACCGGGTGATCCACTGTTTGTCACCGATCGGGGGGCGGTTCACCAGACCCGAGAACTGGCCTGGTGAAATGGACACGGAACTCACCCCGTTCGAAAATCTGGCCCATAGTCCCTGCGCCTGCTCAGCATTCAACTGGTCACTCCGGCACTCGGCCGCGATCCGGTAGGATGAGTAGTCCCAATGTTCAGCGGCTACAATGACCACGCCTTCGTGACCATACTCTTCCTCAAGCAATTCCCGATATTCAACAAAATACCACTCGGATACCATCAAGCGATCAACCTTCGCTGGCGAAGCGCACAGCTGATCCAATGGGATGAAAGTGTCTATGCGAACCTTGACATAGGGCGAAAGAAATCGGGCAAACGGAATGCGACCTTGGCGTTCGCATTCGTGCAGGAATCGCATCAGGCAGGTGAAGAGAAAGGAATCCCTATCCCGCATAGGCTTCACACGGTCCTTGTCCAACACATTGGTCAGGGGATCCATCCTTTCGCCACCCGCAAAGCCCAATGCCGGGTCATGGCTGAAATAGCCCCAAAGCGGCTCAGGGCACACCAAAAGCTTACCATTCAATGGCGGCAACTCCATTGCAACTGCTCTTCCTGCCTTGAAGAACTTGGCGGCAAAGTCTTCAGGCAGCCTTTCCTGAAAATGCAACAGAGGGTTTTCCCGGAGGCTGTCCAAAATCGGTACAACTTCTGGCGGAAGGCATGGGCGGATCAAACCATAGGCATCCTTTTCAAGGGCGACCAATCGGGCAAGTTGACAGGCAAACAATTCACGCGTGTGTACGACATCGCGTTCCGCAGCATGGTCGGCCTTTAACGCATAGGTCGATGCGAAAGGATCCAACAAGGCTTCGACCTCCAGTGTGTCCCACACCTTCTCATGCGCCGACTCGGCAAAGCCACCAATATGCGGCAAGTCAAATGCGCGGATATTATGGCCGAGCACGATTTGCGAGCCACGGATCACTTCCCTAAGCCGGTCCACTATATCCTTCGTTGGCTGTTTATGGGCGAACATTTCGTTGGCGCTCCAATAAGCCAGCTCCCGGATGGCATGGTCCGCAGGACTTACCTCCAAATCGAAGCAGCACACCGCGAGCTGCTCCTCCACAGTGTGCCTTACATGAGCTGACCATGCCTTGTAGACCTTTGTGGATACCACGGTATGCCCATTCATGAGTGCGGTGTACTGCGCCATACCAAGCTGCTCGATGCAGCGTAGGGCATCATCCACCTTCAGTGCGCTAGCTACCGCAGCTCTTCGTGCTTCCGGGATGACCGGTATTTTGCCATCTACCCACGCCACAAAGAGTGAACGGTCATCAAGACCGGTATGGAGTGCACCCAAATGGTCCTCACTTGCATCAGGATGGTCTTTTAGTTCAGCTACTCGGGCAAGCATCAACTCCCGCGGCATGTCCTTGAACTTGATCTCCGGATTGTGAAGGTCATCCAGATCAAACAAGTGCATCGGCAGCTTTCCATTCAGCCACATCAGCGCTCGGCTTGAGGCTTCAGGTATCAAGAACTTGCAGAACTCCTTATCCATCAGGTCATCGCCAGCCGTATAGAACCCAAACAATACCCCAGCACGAACAGCTGCGTCCAGTTCAGGTGACCATGTTTCTACTACAGCTGTTAAGCTGGACCTAATCATTTCGACCGGCACTTTAAACTTCCTTATTACACGAAGGAGGTCCGGTAGAAGCCGGTTGGTAGCTACTGAAGGATTGATAAGGCTTCTTAGGTACAGTGCGTAGAACTGAGCCTTCCACTGTTCAATATCCTGGATATCCGTAATTTCCTGGACCTCAAAGCGCCGATTCTTGATTTTGAGCGTACAGGTCTTGAACCCTCCTCCATAATTCGTTGGCCCTGATTGGTCAATCCAAATGGACTGCTCCTCATGCCCAATATCCGGTGGCACTACTGTAATTCTCGCACCCTCCATTGTATGGCAGAGCAATTCGGTCCTTGACAAGGAATATTCCCTGCGCTTCAAATCAGCGCCTACTTCAAAAAGCTGCCCCCAACTTATGCGACTTTCAGGTGGCAATTGTATGTATGGATCATTTCTTTGCCAGTTAACAATCACGTTCCAATCAGTATTATTGATATTTTCGATCAGCTTAATATAGGCGCGATTGCCTTGCTCCGGTACGGCAATTGCCACCCCAAGTCGTACCAACCCAGCATTTCTGGCCCCCTTTTCAAACCCTTGTAATGGATCGAGCATCTACAGAGTGGTCAATACAGCCGTATCGTCATTGTGGCAAAGCTGGCATTCAACTTGGATAATCGCAATAGTATGCCAAAGATGCCCCGGCTGTGAACCATCCGAACAGAAAGCAACATCCAGTCACTCACGGGATCAACCCAGCACCCGGTTATGATGCACCTTCGGAAATGTGGCGTAGCGCGGAACGGTAGTTTCGCGGCACGCAGGTCGGACGGGAAGCCCCGCCACTTCAACCACACCCTGCGAACCTCGAACTGCATTTGACTATTGGCTGCCTTTGGGCAAGCTCATGAAAGCCATGGCCGATACCAAGGACAAGATCACCCTCACCGTCCGTCGGGATATTGCTCGCAAGGCGCGCTCCCTGAGCCGCTCGCGGAAACAGTCCGCTTCGCACATGTTCGAGGAATGGGTGCAGCGCATGTCGGATACGGAGGATCCCATGCTCGCCCTCGCAGGCCTGTGGAAGGACCGTGACATCACGCTTGAAGAGTTCCGCCGGAAGGCATGGACGCGGTCCTGATCGATTCCTCGGTCGTCATTTGAGTACTGCGGGACCATGCCAATGCCATGGATCTGGCGCTCGTGCCAGCCCATGCATTCAACAACGGACATTCACCGCACCTTAACCCCAATGGGCCCGATTTCCTATCTTTGAAACATGCCAGGCTCCACGCAAAACGACAGCATCCGGCTTGAATTGATCGCTTGGATCCAACGCTTGGATGACCAAGGGCTGTTGAAGGCGTTGCAGGGCCTGAAGAAGCTCGTTCAGCGCTCGGCGGACAAACCGGGCCTGACGTCCAAGGAAAGAGAAACCATTGCTGCTGAACTGGGATCGATCGGCCATTCGAGCGAAGAACGTGACTTCTGGAAAGCGTTGGCCGCCCACGGGCTGCAGCGCGCGTACAGCGCGGAGGAACCGGACATCTCCGGCATCACCCTGCTGGAGCCAAATCCAACGTACAAGCCGTGAAGCCAGGCGATGTGGTGCGGGTGCCATGCCGCAGGCGGATGGCGCACGCAAGGCCCGGCCTGCGGTTCTCCTGTGCAGTTTTCCTCCCTTTGGCGACTGGCTGGTACTTGGCATTAGCAGCAGTATCGGCTTGGCGGTTCCGGGCTTGGACCTGGTGATCCATGAGGAGCATCCTTCCTATACCCTGTCCCGGTTGGACTTTACCGGTGTGGTCCGGCTCGGGCACGCAAATGTGGTTCCTGTTGAATGGATTGAAGGCATCATCGGGCGGGTGGATCCCGAAACGCTGCAAACATTGACGGAGCGATTTGTGAAGCAAGTGTTGAAAGGGGAATAGGCACTGCCGATCCTCCGCAGAAGTCAGCAGACATCAAGGAGCATTGAAGACAGAATTCACCATGACCTTCCAATACGCCAGCGACCTGCACCTGGAATTTTCCGAGAACCGGGAATGGCTGCACACGCACCCCTTGGAACCCGGTGCAGACGTGCTGTTACTGGCCGGTGATGTGCTGCCCCTGCACCTGGTGCCCAAGCACCGCAAGTTGCTGAACGAAATCGCGCAGCCTTTCAAAGAGGTGATCTGGATCCCCGGCAACCACGAATACTACGGCAACAGCATCCCTCCCGAAGGGGACGACCTGGACATGCAACCCTTGGCCAAGTGGCGCATCGTGAACAACCGTTCCGTGCAAATTGGCACTGCACGCATCCTCTGCACCACGCTGTGGACGGCCATCAGCCAACTGAACGAAACACACATGCGCCACAGCATGAACGACTACCTGCAGATCCGCCACGGCGGAAAACTGCTGCTGCCCGCGCACACCACCCGCCTGCATCAGCGCAGCTTAGCCTGGCTGAAAGCCGAACTGGCCAAGCCCTTCGCCGGCCCCACCGTGGTGATGACCCACCACGTGCCCACCATGATGCACTATCCCGAACGCTTCAAGGGCGATGCCCTGAACGAGGCCTTCGCCGTGGAACTGCACGACCTGATCCACGCCAGCGATATCCACACCTGGATCTACGGGCACCACCACCACAACACGCCCGCGTTCACCATCGGCGGCACCTGCATGCGCACCAACCAAGTGGGCTATGTGCAGTACGGGGAGCAGAGGAGCTTTGATCGGGGCGGGTGCTTTGGGGTGGAAGGGAATTGAAGCGGTAAGGTCTAGTGAAGATGTTCAAAGCCGGGTGCGCCGGACTCCAGTCCGGCAAAAACAAACGCTGGGTAACCCGAACTCCAGTCCGGTAAAAACATCTACTCCGCCTGCCTTCCCTCACCACCAAACCCAGAAGACCACTGCCAATCTTCTGCCCTGCGTGCCAAACCCGCCTTCACCGGGTTGTTGTGAATGTAATCCACAACCGTTGCAAAGTGACCATCATCGCGGATGTAGCGGTCGAAGTAGTCGCGGTGCCAAACGGGTGAGCCGGACTCCAGTCCGGCCGAAACACCCGGTGGCACCGCCCCCATTGTGTGCACCCTCAAATACGCATTGATTCTTCGCCCCGTGTACTTCTTCCACGAGGCTACGATGCTGCTCATCGTCCACCCTTCCGCCGCTTGAAAAAGCACATGCACGTGATTGGGCATTACGCACCATGCAAAAACGTGGTATCGTTTGTCCTGAAAGTGAAGGAGCGTTTGCTGCACCAAGTGCGCCAGCTCAGGGACCCGCAGCACGCAACTGCCCCTGCCCGCATCCAAGTAGCCGGCGATCCGCTTTTCCTTTTCCGTATCCCGGAGTGAAGGCGGTACGCTTTTCAGTTCAGCGGCCATTTTCTCCACCAAATGCCTCGGCAGGCTGTCGGCCAAATGAAATGTTACATGCTGGATCAGGCGCGGGCTTTCCACATGCGGATGGTATCCACGATCCCACCAAACCCGTTCACCGGAATTTCCCACCGCCTTCAAGCCCTTTCCCAACCGCCCATACCCCAACCCCTTCCTGGGTCCGCCGGACTCCAGTCCGGCACAACTGCCCGGTCCGCTATTCTCATCCTTTCCTTCCATCATCATCATCCTAAATCGATCCAATCCGCATGGCGCAGTATGCCCAATATAGAACACAATGTGTTCCAGCCGGACTGAAGTCCGGCACACCCAATGTGCTCTATTCCCAAATGCAAGAACCTGGACCTGGTCTGTAAGCTGATCGTGGAGTTCGACCATATGGCGAAGAAGTTCTTTGCGGGGGTGTGAGGGGAAGGATACTTTCTTCGCCTTTCGCCTTCCGCCTTGCGTCTTGTGGCTTGTGACTTGGGCCTTGTAGCTTGGACCTGGCCACTTTGCACTTCCTGCCAACAAACAACGAACAACCCGCACCTGCCCCCCATGCCCTCCCCCACCCACAACCCTTTCGGCGCCACCAAGCTGGACCAGGTGCTTTGCGTGGAAGCCCGCCGCTACCGCACCCGCGCTGATGGCGATATCTTCGTGTACTTGGCCATGGACGCCGTTTCCTGGCATGCGCACCACTTCAGCGTATAGCAAAGCGACACGGTTGCGGACTACATCGCGTTCACCGGGGAAGCTTTGGGCAAATACAAATTACCCAAAGGCAGCACGCTGGCCATTTTGCTGCCTCCTACGGCGGGAAAAGAGCTGCAAGCCGCCTTCCTGGCTTTCGGCAAGGTGATCTGCGGTACCGCCGGCATGGCGCAGGTGACGCGGAAATTTCACACGGGCTTTGCGGCGCAGATGGGAGCCATCGTGATGAACTGAAGGTGTGCGAGGTCTGCAACCTCGTGCTCTTTGCCAAACAGGCCACACATGTCAGGCTGTTCATGATGCAGCCTGTTCCCCACAGCCGTGCTGCCGGCAATATCCCCGGTAAAGACCGCGATCCACAGACCATGGAGTGATCAAAGCACAGATGACCTCTTTGGGATTTACACTTCCGAAAACCAATCAAGGCCATGTACTGCCTTAATAACGCTGCCGTACCGACCCGTTCCCGATAGCCGATACATTAGCCAGCCACTTCCCCATGGACCGCCTCTCCTTCCTCCGCAACCTCCTTGGCAGCGCCGCGCTGCTCACCCTGCCCCCGCGCGAGCTCCTCGCCGAGCACCAGCCGGGCCTGCTGGACTGGACCGGGGAATGCGAACTGCTCCACGCCTGGGACGGCTACGTGAAAGGCTTCCGCTTCCACGATGGGCCGAAGGTGCTGGCGCAGATCAAGGACGAGGATGAGCTGGACCTGCTGCGCGAGTACGACAACGAACACGACCCCGATGCCGTGGCCGTGTACTGGCAAGGCCGCAAGCTGGGCTTCTTGCCCATGAACGAGAACCGCACGCTGGCCAACCTGATCGACCATGGCATGAAGCTTTCCGCGTACGTGATCTACACGCAGCCCGCTGAGGATCCCTGGGTGCAGTGCTTCATCGGCGTGCAGCTGATCGTGCCCTCCAACCCTTCCTTCCAACGCTACATCGACGACTACTTCGAGCGGCCCGATGCGGGGTACAAGCTGCACAAGCACTACGGGGGTGAGGGCTAGTTGTTCGTTTTCCGTTGCCAGTCGTCCGTGACCGCGCCCGTTGTTCTTCGCGCATCCCCACAACTGGCAACCAACAACTGGGCAGGTGTTCTACCTTTCGCCCTATCCCCCACACCATGAACAAATTCCTCCGAGCCCTCATCGCCGGATACGGTGCCAAGAAACTCGGTGGCGGCTGCGTAAGCACCGTGGTGATCTTCCTCCTCCTGTACTGGCTGCTGGGGACGTGCAATTGAGGGATCCGTTGTCAGTGGTCGGTTGTCAGTTCTCCGGTCCCGTCAACTGACAAACGACCACTTGGCACTTCCCCCCGATCGTTGGATCGATCGTGCATAACCCGTTCCCGCAAGGTTGATCGCGCATGGATGTGGAGGATAGTTTGCGATCGAACCAGAAGACGTGAAATGACCTTGACATCCCAATTGGACGAGATGCTGGTGGCCTTGCGGCAAACGCATGCACGGCTGCTTGCACCCATGGACCACCAGCAATTGCTGCTGCCCACCGACCCGGAGATCTTCGTGGAGGACGTGCTGCAATACGTGATGGACGAATGGAGGACCGACCTGCTGAAAGAGGGCCACGCCTTGGACGAGGTGACCACCTGGAAGGATCCGCTGAACCACTATCCGCGCTTCGAGTTGCGCATCCGTGGCGGGGCCAAACTGGACGTGCTCTTCACGGGCAGCTACCCGGACACCTTGTTCATGCACGTTTCCAAGACCATGCCCGGCAAAAACCAGTTCAGCGATGCGCAAGCCGTGTGCGTACCCCTGAGGGTGAGCAATGACCCCAACGCGCTGCTCTTCTCCATCCTCGGCGGGCTGAAGGAGATCGCGAAGGCCTGAATGGCACTTCGCCATAGGCCGTTGGACCACCCATGCCTTGGAGTTTGTGCCTTGATCCTTGTATCTTGAACTTCGCACCTCGTGCATGAAACCTCCTATCCGACCTTCCCATTAGAACCTTGTACATCACCCGCCACGCGAAGAGCTCCTGGGCCTCCCCCGGGCAAGATGACTTCGACCGGCCGCTCAATGAGCGCGGCCTGCGGGAAGCACCGATGATGGCGCAGCGTTTCGCCCAGCGGAACGAACCCCTGCCCATGCTGGTCAGCAGTACGGCCAAGCGCGCCATTTCCACTGCACGGGCCTTCGCGAAGGCCTTGGGCGATGCCCCCATCACGGAGCGGCCCGAAGTGTACCATGCACCGCTGCAAACGCTGATGCACATCGTGGAAAGCCTGCCCGATGCGGCACAACAGGTGATGGTCTTCGGCCACAACCCGGGCCTGAGCGAACTGGTGGAGCACCTTGCCGGGCAGGGCCTGGGGTCCATCGATCCCTGCACCACGGTGCGGATCGACCTGCATGTGGACAGCTGGAAAGCAGCCGCGGCGGATACGGGCACGGCCGTGTGGTGGGATGCGCCTTCGGAAGACTGACCGGAACGCTTACATCTCCTCCCGGTAGATCGTGCGCTTCTGCAACGTGCCCACGGGCCGCCAGATGTAGTACACCTTGCCCCCATGCACCTGTACCCGCTGCGGGTGGTGCACGGCAAGCCGGAAGGGATCGCCCATGCGCCCAGTGACCGGATCGATGGCGCGAAGCCATGCAACGCCGTTGCGCAGGAATTCAGCATACACCTGCCGGGTGATCCGGTCCTGAAGCAAATGTCCGGTCCAGTTGCGGGCCTGTTCCCCGCCTTGGTAGGACAATTGCACCGATCGGGCTTCCACGAATGCCCGCGTGAATTTCCGCAAGCGCCTCCTCGCATGGTCGAACACCAGCAGCGTATCGCCCTCTACGAAGAGCGGCGCGTACAACGGCTGGTACCAGATGTTCCTGCTGAAGCCGCTCATGTACCCGGCCACGGTTTCCTTGTCCACGCCCAACTCGGAAGCGAGGTTCATCGCCAGCACCTTGTCGGGACCTTTCAGGTATTTGTATTCACTGCGAAACAGGTCCATCATGAAGCTGTCCACCACGGTGCAGATGCGTTGCAGGGTGTCACGCACGGGATTATAGGCCACATGGTCCAGCGCCGGGTAGTCCGCATTGGCGTTGGACCCCACCACCTTGCCCGGGATGCTGTCGGTCCATGGAAGAACGCTGTTGTGCAATTCCTCCAACGTGAAGGGCTGCAGCGCGATGCCGTCTGCCGTTCGGGCCACGCTGAATGCATGAAGGGTGCCTTCGATCAATGCCTCGTTGCGCAGGTCGGTCCGCAAGCCCAGCACTTCCTCGGGCACGGCGCAGGAGGCCACTTCATGGAACAAGGTGTCCAACAGCACCAGGCGCACATCGCGCAGGTTCTCCTTGCCCGCATCGCCTTCGGCACGCACCATGCGCGGGTGTTCGTACGCCAGCACCCACAGCCCGGCATCGTTCACCAGCAAGTCCGCGGCGTGCAGGTCGGCGCGCCGGAAAACTTCTTCCGGCGCGGCACGGCCCACGGTAATGGCCGGAAGCAGCAGGTCGCCGGGCACCAACAGGACCACGTGCACCTGGGAGGGATCCAACCCCGCCATGCGCAACTCACGCGGCCGGTAGCTGGTGTGGGAGAAATGGAAGAGCATGGAAGATGAACCGGTGACCACGGCCATGCCTTGTGCATCGGTGATCCATCGCACACCGTCCTTGTTGGCGATCGCCACGTCAGCAATCGGGGCGCGGTCCGCACTGTCCAGCACTTGCACCTGGAACGCCGTCTGCTGGGCTGATGCCACGCAGGCCACCGCCACAGCAAGGAGCAAGAACCAAAGCCTGCATGGGAGCGACGGTATCATAGCTGTGTGCAAGATGCACCGATCGCTCCGAATGCACAGCACGCCGCACCGGTTCGGGCAGCCCTCACTTCCTCTGCACACGCGAGGCCCTGTGCATGCCGTACAACGGCACCGTGGCCAACGCACATGCCAAGAGGAACAACGGCCAATGGAACGACTGGGGCACGTATGCCTCCAAAGCCGTCATGGCGGAAGCGCCCATGGCGTGCTCGGGGGCGGTGGCCATGAGGTAGCGCACGGGGTCCACCAGGAAGGTGTAGAGCATGACCGCACCGGAAAGGATCAACACGGTCCAATGCCATCGCGCCGGGGCAAATTCCGGGTTTCGCCCACGCCCGCGCAAGATCACCGCGGCCAACAGCATCAAACCCACTGACACCATGCAAGGTGCGAGCACGGGCCCCACCCATACGGTAGGCAGCAGGAAGAGCACATCCCACGTGAGCCAGCTTCCGGGCCAGCCCAGCAGCAACTTCAGGAAGACATAGTAGAAGATGTCCCACACGGCAAATGACCAGCAGAACCAGGCGAAGCGCTCCAGGCGCTTGCGCGAGAGCAGCGCACCGGGGGCCAGCAACATCACCAAGGTGGCGGCTTCGCGCAACAGCTCGGTGATCACCAGCTTATTGTCCAAGGGCTTCAGGGGAAACGCAAATCCTTCGGGGTAGGCCACTGCCCGCAGGTACACCACCACGGCTGCCTCCAGCAAGCCCATGGCCATGGCGAAGGCCGTGATCCACGGGAGTACACTGCGCCAAGTCCGTTCAATCTCCCGCATGCCCGATCCACCTGTTTGCAGCGGAATCAACGGATACAAACGATGGATCGGTACGTTGCGCCAGACCGTTCAATCAACGCCCACCAACCAACCATGCTTGTCCGCCAGATGGCCGCGGCGGATGTCATCGAGCATCTTGCCGATCAGGTTCACTTCACTGTCGGCGCCCAGCTGGGGCAAGGGGAGGTCCTCTCCCTTGTACCCCACCACGCTGATCGGGGCGATGGTTGCGGCCGTGCCGGCACCGAAGGCGGCGCTCACACTCCCGTTGCGGATGCCCGCCACCACTTCTTCCACGCTTACTTTCCGCTCCGCTGTCTTCAATCCTTTCTCCCGGGCCAAGGTGAGGATGCTGTCGCGGGTGATCCCCGCCAGGATCGTACCGTCCAAGCTGGGCGTGGTGAGCACCCCATCGATGATGAAAAAGACATTCATGGTGCCGCTCTCCTCGATGTACTTGTGCTCCATGGCGTCCGTCCACAGGTTCTGGTGGTAGCCTTTGTCCTGTCCCATCTTCGAGGGGTAAAGGCCCCCCGCGTAGTTGCCGCCGCACTTCACCTCGCCGGTACCGCCCGGGAAGGCGCGGCTGTACTCCAGTTCCAATTTCACGCGCAACGGCTCCTGGTAGTAGCCCCGCACCGGGCAGATGAAGATCATGAAGCGGTAGCCTTCGCTGGGCTTCACGCCGATGTACTCATCGCTGGCGAACATGAACGGGCGGATGTACAGCGCAGCGTCCTTGCCTTGGGGATGCCAGGCGGCGTCCATGCGCACCAGTTCCTTCAACCCTTCCAGGAACACCTCCTCCGGGATGGCCGGCATGCACATGCGGTGCGCACTGCGGTTCATGCGGGCGATGTTGGCGTGGGGGCGGAAGAGGCTCACCTTTCCTTGGTCATCCCGGTAGGCCTTCATGCCTTCGAAGATCGTCTGGGCATAGTGCAGCACCAGCGTGGCCGGGCTCAGCTCCAGGTCTGCATACGGCATGATCCGAGGCTGCTGCCATGCGCCGTCCACGTAGTCCATCATGAACATGTGGTCCGTGAACACGCGTCCGAACTTCAAGTGCTCGAGGTCGGTTTCCTTCAAGCGTGACTTGTCCACACGCTGGACAGCTATTGGGGGCATGGTACCGATCATGGCCATAAGGTTTGGCCCAAAGGTAACCCCATCGCCGTGTATGGGTCCAGCGGTCCCGATCACGTATCCTTGTGGGAGCAATGCCGCGCGACATCCATGCCGTGCTCCGGGAAACGTGGGGCTATTCCGGCTTCCGCCCCATGCAGGAAGAGGTGGTGAAGGCGGTGATGAACGGCATGGACACCTTGGCACTGCTGCCCACCGGCGGCGGCAAGAGCCTCTGCTTCCAAGTGCCCGCGCTGGCCATGGGCAAGTTGTGCATCGTGGTGTCGCCGTTGATCGCGCTGATGAAGGACCAGGTGCAACGCCTGCAACGCCAAGGTGCACGGGCCAAGGCCATCACCAGCGGCATGGCCTTGCGGGAGATCGACAATGCGCTGGACAGCGCAGCCCACGGCAAGCTTGACTTCCTCTATGTATCGCCCGAGCGCATCGGCTCGGAGCTCTTCACCGCCCGGTTGCCGCGCATGCCCATAGGACTGATCGCCGTGGACGAGGCCCACTGCATCAGCCAATGGGGCTATGATTTCCGGCCGGCCTACCTGCTGGTGGGCAAGCTGCGCGAAGTACATCCGCAGGTGCCCGTGCTGGCCCTCACTGCATCTGCAACGCCGGCCGTTGCGGCAGACATCATGCAGCGCCTGGCGTTCCGCAAGCCCCTCCTGCTGCAAGGCTCATTCCTCCGGCCCGAGCTCACTTTCTGGGCCAGCCGGGGTGAAGACAAACTGGGCCGGCTGCTGCGCATCGCCGCCAAGTTGCCCGGCAGCGGCATCGTATACCTGCGCAGTCGCCGGGGCACCGTGCAAACCGCACATTTCCTGCAGCAGCACGGCATCAGTGCCGCAGCCTACCACGCCGGGCTCACTGTGGAGGAGCGGGACCGCGTGCAGCAGCAATGGGCCGCCGGCACACTCCGTTTTGTGGCTGCCACCAACGCCTTCGGCATGGGCATCGACAAGGCCGACGTGCGCTGCGTGGTACACCTCGAACCTCCGCCGGACATGGAGAGCTACTACCAGGAAGCGGGACGTGCAGGGCGTGACGGGCAAGCGTCGTACGCCTTCCTGCTGGCCCATGCCACCGATGGGGAGAAGATGCGCGAGCGGCTGGAGGCCGCCTTCCCTTCCTTGACCGAGGTACGCCGTGTGTACCAAGCATTCGCCGACCAGCACCGCATCGCCTTGGGCGCCGGTGAATTCGAGGCCTACGACCTCGATGTCGCGAACATCGCCCGGCGCACGGCCCTCCATGCCGGCAAAGTGCACAGTGCCATGAAGGCGCTTGAGCTGGACGGGAGCCTGGCGCTCTCCGACGGCGCCCGCAACCCCACCCGTGTGATGATGCGCGCCGCCGGCAGCACCGTGCACCACCTGCGTGTGTCCAACAACCGTTACGCCCCGCTGCTGGAGGCGCTCTTGCGCAACTATGGCGGGCTCTTCGAGGAACCTGCCATCGTGGACGAGGAACGCCTCGCCCAACAGCTCCGCCGATCGGTGGACCATGTGCGCGCCCAACTCAAGGACCTCGCCCGGGACCACGTGCTCTTCCACTACCCCCGCACGGACCTGCCCACCGCCACCCTGCTCACCCCACGGCGTGATGCGGCACAATTGACCTTGGACCCGCAAGCCTTGAAAGCACGCCACGAACGCGCCCGCCAGCGCTTGGAGACCATGCTGCACTACACCTTCCAGGAACAGGGTTGCCGTGAGGCCGCCGTACTGCGCTACTTTGGCCAGCCTACAATGGAACCATGCGGCCGCTGCGACAATTGCCAGACCATGGACCGGGCCTCCCTGGTGGCCGAGCCGCCCATGCGCTGGGCCGCAGATGAAGAAAGACCCCAGGTGCCGGGCAACGCGTGATGTACGACAAGCTTCCACGATCGTTCTATGACCGTGCCGATGTGGTGCGCATTGCCCGCGAGCTGCTCGGCATGGTGCTCGCCACCAAGTTCCACGGCCGGACCACGGCCGGGATCATCACCGAGACCGAAGCCTACAACGGTGCAACGGACCGTGCCTCCCATGCCCACGGCGGCAAAGTGACCCCGCGCAACCGCATCATGTACGGTGGACCGGGACATGCCTACGTCTATCTCTGTTACGGCATCCACCACCTCTTCAACGTGGTGACCAACGGGCCGGGCGTGGCGCACGCCGTGCTCATCCGTGCCATCCATCCGTTGGAAGGCAAGGACCTGATGCTCCGGCGCAGAAAGACCAAGCTCCTTTCAACCTCCGGCCCGGGCATGCTCACCCAGGCGCTGGGCATCCGCACCCGGCACAACGGCACCGACCTGCTCAACGGGCCCATCTGGCTCGAGGACCGCGGGTACATCATCCCCGCACACGCCATCATCACCGGCCCGCGGATCGGCGTGGACTATGCCGGTGCCGATGCGCTGCTCCCCTACCGTTTCCATTTTGATCCGCTCTGTTTGCCATGAACCATCGCATCCTCTTCATGGGCACACCGCCTTTCGCCGTGGCCTCGCTCAATGCCCTCATCAACGCCAACATGAACGTGGTGGGCGTGGTGACCGCTCCGGACCGCCCGGCCGGACGCGGGCGCCAATTGCGCATGAGCGCCGTGAAACAGCGCGCACAGGAACTCGGGCTGCCCGTGCTGCAACCCGCCAACCTCAAGGACCCCGGCTTCCATGCACAGCTCGACCAGCTCGATGCTTCCTTATATATAGTGGTCGCCTTCCGCATGCTGCCCGCCCTGGTTTGGGACAGGCCCGTGCACGGTACCGTGAACCTGCATGCCTCCCTGCTGCCCAACTACCGCGGCGCCGCGCCGATCAACTGGGCCATCATCAACGGCGAAACACGCACCGGCGTCACCACCTTCCACATCAACGAGCGCATCGACACCGGCGACATCCTGCTGCGCGAAGCCGTGGACATACGACCGGACGACACCGTTGGCAGCCTGCACGACCGCCTGATGGACATCGGCGCGGAGCTGCTGGTGCGCACCGCCAAGAACCTCTTCGACGGCACGGCCACGCCCATCCCGCAACACGACTACGTGGGCGACGACCGCAAGGAAGCACCCAAGCTCACCCCGGCGAACTGCCGCATCAACTGGAACATGGACGCGCAACGCGTGCACGACCACATCCGCGGCCTATCGCCCGCGCCCGGCGCATGGACGGTTTGGCAGGCCCAAGGCCAACCCGGGCGGCAATTGAAAGTGCTGGGCGCTCGTCCGGTGCATGCGCACGTTGAGAGGTCCGCACCAGGCAACGTGACCTGCGCAGGCGACCAGCTCTTGGTGCAATGCGCCACCGGCACCATTGAACTACTGCACCTGCAGATGCAGGACAAGCGCCCCATGGATGCCGCTTCCTTTCTGCGCGGCATGCAACAACGGCCTGCGGTCATCCTGGTTTGAACGCATCCCCCATGGCCGGCCATGCCAGCGGCCGCAATCCGCATCCAAGGCCGAACTGCACCGGCGCATTGGGCTGAAACCCTTGGTATCAGGGCGATTGCTGGCTACTTATGAACAAACCCCTCCATTTATCAACATTTCCCGGAGGGACCGCCGCAAACCCTTGACAGCAGGGCATCCGCGGATACATTTGCCTGTGTCCTCAAACAAACACCATAAACCAACGCAGAACATGGGACTGAACAAAGCAGAACTGATCGAATCCATCGCCGCTGAGGCGAAGATCTCCAAGGCTGACGCCAAGCGTGCCCTGGACGCCTTCGTGAACAACACCACGAAGGCCCTGAAAAAAGGTGACCGCGTGGCCCTCGTTGGCTTCGGCACCTTCAGCATCACCAAGCGTGCCGCCCGCAAAGGACGCAACCCCCAAACCGGCAAAGAGATCAAGATCGCTGCCAAGAAAGTGGTGAAGTTCAAGGCCGGTGCGGACCTGAGCAAGAAAGTGAAGTAAGCACAACGCCATACGGGAAGGTCCTCCACGCATGGGGGACCTTTTCTTTTGTACCCGATCCATCCATCATGGCAACCAACGCGGAACGATACGCCCAGCTCGCCCCCTTCATCACCGACCACAAGCGCGCGCTCTTCGACCGCATTGCGCCCCAACGCACGCGCCACATCACCGTGGTACTGGAGGACATCTACCAGCCGCACAACGCCAGTGCCGTGGTACGCACCGCCGACCTGGTGGGCGTGCAGGACATCCACATCATAGAGAACCGGAACAAGTACACGGTGAACCCGGACGTCACCCTGGGATCCTCGAAGTGGATCGACATGGTGCGCTACCGCGAGGCCGGCGCCGACAACTCCGGCCGCTGCATGGCGTCGCTCAAAGAAAAGGGATACCTCCTGGTGGCCACATCACCGCGCGCGGACAACGTGACCCCGGAGGACATTCCCTTGGACCGGCCGTTGGCCTTCTGTTTCGGAACGGAGCTCACGGGCCTGGGCGACGGGATGATGAAGCAGGCCGATATACTCCTTCGCATTCCCATGCACGGCTTCACCGAGAGCTTCAACATCTCGGTGTCCGCCGCCATCGTGCTCTATACCGTGATGCAGCGTTTGCGCAACAGCGACGCACCATGGCGCCTTGCGCCGGAGGAGATCGATGCATTGAAGCTTTCATGGGCGCGCAAGACCGTGCACTCCGCCAAGCAGATCGAAGCACGCTTGGACGCTGGGGCGGAGCAGTGATCTTCAACACCGCGGTCTTCGCATCGGCATGCACTTCCACCATTGAGGCACCGCTTCAACCATGGCTTGGATGCGCGTTGGACCGTTCACGAAGCGGCACGTTCCATCCGTTGAAGCATGCACACCAGAACTTTTCCTTGTGATCGGGCAACATGCGCACAGCACATGGAAACACCCCGCACACCGCACGCATGCGATCGCACAAGGCATTGAATTCTTCCAGCAGCAGCGCGGCTTTCAACGCATGTGCACGATAGGCGACAACCGGCGCCACATGCATGTTGCCCGATGAAATGCGCCAAGGTTCTCAACACCTGTACGTGGAGAAATGAAACCATGCCACACCACATCGCGTTACAGCACGCCGATAGATTTGGCACAAATCCTAAACACTCCAGACAATGGGTAAAGGTGATATGAAGACGAAGAAAGGCAAGCGTACCGCCGGCAGCAAAGGCAAGGCCCGTCCTGCCAAGCGCACGGTAGCCACTGCCAAGAAGGCCGCCGCCAAGAAGGCTGCGCCGAAGAAGAAGGCCGCTGCCAAGAAGGCCGCGCCGAAGAAGAAGGCTGCCGCCAAGAAGGCTGCCGCCAAGAAGGCTGCGCCGAAGAAGGCCGCCGCCAAGAAGGCTGTTGCCAAGAAGAAGTAAGCGTCTTGTCCGCTACAGAAGCAAAGACCCCCGAGAGATCGGGGGTCTTCTGCATTTGGGCCCTGCCACGTGTTCACGGCTGCAGGCGCATGCGTTGCCAGCTTCCATCCCCGAAGCGCTCATAGGCCAAGCGGTCGTGCAAGCGGTTCGCACGGCCTTGCCACAGTTCAATGCGCACGGGCCGCACCAACAGTCCTCCCCAATGATCGGGCCGCGGCACCTCCATTCCTTCGAAGCGCTCGCTCCACCGCTTGAAGCGTTCCTCGATCGCCGACCGGTCCTCCACCATGCGGCTTTGATCGCTGCACCAGGCACCGACCCTGCTTTCACGCGGGCGGCTTGCGAAGTAGGCATCGCTCTCCTCCACGGGCAACCGCTCCGCCCTTCCCTCCACGCGCACCTGCCGCTCCAAGGTGGGCCAATGGAACAAGAGCGAGGCCCGTGGATCACGTTCCAGGTCCATGGCCTTGCGGCTGTTGTAGTTGGTGAAGAACGAGAAGCCGCGCCCGTCCACTTGCCGCAACAACACCACGCGGCTGCTCAGGCTCAGGCTGCCCACGGTGGACAGCACCATGGCATTGTGGTCCGGCAGGCCTTGCTGTTGCGCTTCATCCAGCCACGCCATGAAGAGGCGCACCGGGTCCATGCCCGCTTCGCCTTCGTCCAAGGAGGTCTTCACATAATCAGTGCGCGTTGATACGGTCCGTTCTTCCGCCATGTCCTGGTTGGTTCGATGGGCCGAAGTTACCGGTGCACAAGGCAACCTCATGATCTGATCCGCTATCTTTAAGCCATTCGCCATGGCCCTCGACCCGCTTGAATTCGATCCGCCCAACCCCATGCCACCGCAACAAGGCACCTTGTTGGTGAGCGGCCCCTTCCTGCCCGATCCGTATTTCCGCCGCACCGTGGTGCTGTTGTGCATGCACGATGAACAGGGCAGTTTCGGCCTGGTGCTCAACCGGCCCACGGGCATGGGCGTGGACAACCTGATGGACGATATGCCCAAGCTGTCCTCACCGGTGGGCATCGGCGGGCCGGTGCAAAGCGGCAACTTGTTCTTCCTGCACACCTTGGGAACACGGATCGAGGGATCGTTGCACGTGCTGGACGATGTGTACATGGGCGGCGATTACGAGCAACTGCGGGCGATCCTCACCAATGCGCCCAGCCTGGCCCGCCATGTGCGCTTCTTCGTGGGCTACAGCGGTTGGGGCGAGGACCAACTGCACAACGAGGTCCGGCAGCGCTCCTGGTTGATCCACCCGGCCAACAAGCAGGCCGTGATGCTGGACCGCCCCGCCAGCCTATGGGCCGATACCCTCCGTGCGATGGGGCCGGCCTATGCGCCGCTCGCCAACTTCCCCGAGGACCCGTCGCTCAATTAACGCAGCACCTTTTCCACCAGCAGGTCCTGCAGGCGCAAGGCCATCCGGTGGCCGTACCGCTTGGTGCGGTAGGTGCCCACCCACTGCACGCCGGTGGCCGCGTTGGTGAAGAACAGCTCGTCCGCAACGAGCAGGTTCTGCGGGTTCAGGGAGCTTTCATACACCTTGATCTTGTTCTCCAGTGCGATGTTGATCACCTGCATGCGCATGATGCCACCGATGCAACCGTCGCTCAACGGTGGCGTGTACAGTACGCCGTTGCTCACGATGAACAGGTTGCCCGAACTGCTTTCGATGATGTTGCCGCGGTCGTTCTGCAACAGGCAGTTGTCCAGGTGCTGCTCAATGCTCCACAGGCTGGCCATGACATTGAGTTGCGCACCCAGGGCCTTGTGCACCGAGAGCATGTTCACCGGTTTGCGCATCACGGGATACAGGTCCACCGTGAACCCGCGATCGTTCAGGATGAAGTTGCCGTGCTCCACGGTGAAGAGCTCCAGGGCGTAGGCTCCTTTGTTGTGGGCAGGCCGGTAGTATCCGGGCGAATCACGGTACACGGTGAGGCGGCACCGCGCGGCTTGCAGTCCGTTGCGTTCCAGCAGCTCACCGATCGCTTGCCGCAACCGGTCCAGGCCCAACCCTTCGGGCATGTCGATCCGCAACGCACGCAGCCCTTCGGTGAGCCGCGCCCTATGGGCATCAAGGAAGCATGCCCGCCCCTTGACGACCCGGATCGTTTCAAACAGCCCGTCGCCGAAGTGGAAGGCGCGGTTGTTCATGGGCAGCACCGGCCCATCGGCCGGGAAATACGTTCCGTTGTGGTTCACTTGCATCCGATCATTCCTTCGTTTTCCAAGGTGCCCAACAACGATGAATTGGCCTCCACCAGCACGCCACGGATCCCGGCCGCATGGGCTGCATCCACATCCCGTTGGCGGTCGCCCACCATCAACGATCGGGCGGGGTCGATGCCGAACCGGGCCACGGCGCGCTCCAGCAGCAGGCTGCCGGGCTTGCGGCACAGGCAACGGCCTTGGCTCGGGTGATGGGGACAGTAGTAGATGCCATCGACATCGGTGCCTTGCACGGCCAGTTGCCCGTGCAGGTGGACATGAAGCCGTTCCACATCGGCGTGGCCGTAGAGGCCCAGGCCGATGCCGCTCTGGTTGGTGACCACCACCACCACCATGCCTGCGGCGTGTGCGGCCTTCACCGCAACGGCCACGTCCGGCAGCACTTCAAAGTCCTCCAACCGCCAGGTATGTTCACCGCGTTCGCGGTTGACAACACCGTCGCGGTCCAGGAAAAGCGCGGGGTTGGCCTTGTCCATATCAGAAGCCCATGGTGCTGAAGAAGTGGGGGACGGAGGCGGGATCGATCAGTGCCGTGAACGCAATGCCGAACAAAGCGCCGAAATAGTGGGCATCATGCGCGATGCCATCCCTGCCGCGTTTGCTCATGTACCACTCATAGGCGAGGTACAGCGCGCCGAAGATCCATGCAGACAAGGGGATGGGCAGGAAGATCAGCATCAGCTTGGTATCGGGATGCAGCAGGATGAAGGCGAACACCACCGCCGAGGTGGCGCCCGATGCACCCACGGCGCGATAGGCCGGATCATGCCGGTGCTTGTAGTAGCCCGGCAGTGAACTGAGCACGATGCCGCCCAGGTAGAGCAACAGGTAGGCCAGCCAGCCTTGCCCGCCGAGCAGCTCGCCGAATGCCTGCTCCACCGCGGTGCCGAACATCCAGAGCACGTACATGTTCACCAGCAGGTGCATGATGCTGCCGTGCACAAAGCCGTGGGAGAGGAAGCGGAACCAATCCCTGCGCGCCTGGATCACGAAGGGTTGGAACAACAGGTTCTCGAACAAGGTGCTGTTCCTCAGTGCAGCCATGGATACCAGCACGGTGAGGGCAATGATGACCAAGGTGATGGACATGGGCGCAAGTTAGCCCCGGACCGCATTGGCAAGCGGCTGCTGCAAGGGCCATCGGGGCCTATCCGTGGGGCCTGCCGGCTCGATCAAGCATGCACGGGAACCAAGGACCCGCGCGGGCTTTGCATCCGCAAGGCGACCGCGGGCCGATCGCCTTGGGCTGCATCTACCACGGCCGTGGTCAGTAGGTGTGGTCACGGATGATCCGCCAGCCTTGCGCCTCCTGCTGCCACAGCAAGCTGAAGCCCCCGGACAACGTATCGGAGGTGCGTAGCAAGTGCCACCGGCCCGTGCACCAGGCATGTCCAGGTCCGGCGGACAACACTTCCAACCCATCGAATTCCAACCGGCCCATGGCCGCAGCATCGGGATAACGCGCCTGGTAGCGCTTCGTTACAAGAGCCTTGCCGCACGTACGGCCGGCGGCGCTGATGAAGCACACCTCTTCCGCGTAGGCCTCCATGAACCCGGGAATGTCCCCCGCATTCCATGCTTGTACCTGCCGGTCCATGGCCGTGCGCACCGCTTGCCCGGCCCCACTGCCCGGTGGCGAGCAGCCCCATAGAGGCCAGAAGGCCAGCAGGTACCAAGGGCTTCCGGACAGGCGCATGGGCGATCGATCCAAATGGGCGGGTGCCGAAATTACAGGAGCGGACGCACCGGACGGGCCGGAATGGAACGAAAAGCCCTCCGGCAGCTGCCGGAGGGCTGGTCCTTGCCTCTGTAGCGCGGGAGAGACTTGAACTCTCGACCTCAGGATTATGAATCCTGCGCTCTAACCAGCTGAGCTACCGCGCCAATTCGGGCCGCGAATATAGTACGGTCGGCTTCCCGGCAAATTCCAAAATTCCGCTTGCGAGAAAAGCCCACCTGCTTACCTTTCCCGGCACCCCATCAGCTCCGCTCCGACCACCATGGCGAGACCTACCAAAAGATCCCGTACAACTACCTCCGTATCCGCCAAGGCTGGAACGCGTGGCCCATCCGGCCGCACCAAGGCAGCTTCCGGCAAGTCCCCGGCGCGGAAAACCGCCAAGCGCAAGGTGGCGGTGAAGGGCGGCGCCAAGCGGAAAGCCGCCGCCGCCAAGCCCGCCCCGGCGAAGAAGGCAGCTCTGCGGGCGTCCACCGCCGCCAAACCCCAACCGGGGAACAAGGCCAAGCTGAACTCCACGAAGACCGGAACAAAGCGGCCCGGCCCCAAGCCGTCCGCCAAGGGCAAACTCCGCGGCGGTACGGCAGCCAAACCGGGCCAGGTGAAAAAGACCGCGGTGAAAAAAACCACCGGCGCAACCAAACCGGCATTCAGGAAGATCGCCACGCCCAAGGTCAGCAAGCGCGCACTGCCCGGCCAGCCGGTGAAGACCAAGGGAGCCAAGAAAGGCCCTGCGGTGAAGAAGGTACCGCGGCCCGTGGCCGGAAAGAAGATGGCGACAAAGCAGGCGAAACCACCTGCCAAGGCCGCACCGCCCTCCCGGGTGAAAACCGCCGTGAAGAAGTTGGTGCGCCCCGCTCCAAGCTCCACCAAGACCAGCCCGGCAAAGCCCTCCGGCACCCGCACTCCCGTGCACAAGCCACCGGTGGCGCCCCTGGTACCGGTGGCCGCAACAGCCCCAACCGACGCCGTGACCGAAGCTCCGAGGCCATCGGTGATGCCCGCCCTGAAGCAGCGCTTCCAACTGGAGTTCTACCTGAACGCCTCGCTGGCATCGCTCTTTGAGCTGATCAGCACGCCCAGTGGGTTCAGTGAATGGTTCTGCGATGATGTGAACGTGAGCGATAACCTGTACACCTTCAAATGGGGCGATGATTCTGAATCGGCCCTGTGCATCGCCCAGCACCATGGCGAGTACATGCGCTTCCGCTGGTCCGAGGACCTGGAGGAAGACCCGGGCGCGTTCTTTGAACTGCGGATCCGTGTGGACGGCATGACCAATGAGACCTGCCTGGTGGTGACCGACCATGCCTGGCCGAAGGACCTGGAAGAAGAGCGCGCCTTGTGGGAGGCCCAGATCCATACACTGATCCGTGTGCTCGGGGCGTAACACCCGGAAGTGGCCCACGCCGTCCGCCGCGCGGCCACCGGATCGGGCGATCTTTGCGCCCCGCCCATGAAGCGATTGCACCGCATGATCATCGGGGCCTACTTGGGGCCCTTGTTCATCACGTTCCTGGTCGTGCTCTTCCTCTTCAGCATGCAATGGCTGTGGAAATGGCTGGAAGACCTCATCGGCAAGGGACTGCCGTGGGATGTGCTGGCCAAGCTCATCGCCTTTGCCACTTCCGCCTTCGTGCCCGCCGTCTTGCCCTTGGCCGTGCTGCTCAGTTCCATCATGACCATGGGGGGGCTGGGTGAACGCTCCGAGCTCACCCCCATGCGCTCCGCAGGGCTGGGCTTGTTCAAGATCCTGGCCCCCTTGCTGCTCTTTGTGGTGGGCTTGGCGGGGTTCTCCTTCTACTTCAGCAACAACGTGTTGCCGGTGGCCAACCTGAAGTTCCAGAGCCTCTTGTGGGATGTGACCCGCACCAAGCCCGCCCTGAACCTGCGCCCGGGCGTGTTCCACGGCGGGCTGGACGGCTTCTCCATCCGCGTGGGTGAAAAGGACGACCGCACCGGTGAGCTGCGCGACGTACTGATCTACGACCACCGAAAGCCGTTCCAGGCCAACAAGACCGTGATCCGTGCCGAAAAGGGGACCATGGGCCGCAGCACCGACAACCGCTTTCTGGTGCTGGTGCTGGAAAACGGCCGGATCTACGACGAACAAAGCGGGGCCAATACACGTGCCTCCAACGAAAGCCCTTTGCTGCGCGGCAGGTTCCAACGCGAGGAGATCCACATCGACCTCTCCGGCCTGGGCATGAAACGCACCGATGAGGACCTCTTCAAAGACCACTACAAAATGCTCACCTTGGGGCAACTGCACTACGCGCAGGACAGCCTGCAACGCCGCCTTCGGGAACGGGTGGCCGACCAGGAAGGCAACATGCGCAACACCTTGTTGCCCTTGCGAAGCGACAGCGGCGAGCACCGCCACGATCCCCGTGGGGCACCGCCCGGCGGCATCCGCACGGACCCCGGCGCCCAAGCGGTGCTTTCCACCATGGCCATGGACAAGGCCCGCGCCGCCATCAACGAACTGGAGCACATGGCCAACGAACGCGCGGACCGCGGCGGGCAGATCGCCAAATTCCAGGTGGAATGGCACCGCAAGCTCATGCTTGCCTTCGCCTGCGTGGTGTTCTTCTTCATCGGCGCTCCCTTGGGCGCCATTGTGCGCAAGGGCGGCATGGGCCTGCCGGCGGTGATCTCCATCGTCTTCTTCCTGGTCTTCCACATCATCAGCTATTCCACCGAGCAGATGGTGAAGGCCGGCACCCTCCCGGCGTGGCCCGGCATGTGGATCAGCACCTTGGTGCTGCTCCCCATCGGCATCTTCATCACCTGGAAGGCGGCATCCGACAGCCCGCTTTTCGACCGCGATGCGTATGATCGCGCTTGGAGCCGGATCCGTTCCACCCGCAAGCCACGCCATGCGCATCCTCCAACTGTGCAATAAGCCGCCCTACCCGCCCATGGACGGCGGCGCCAAGGCCATGCACAACATCACCCGTGGCCTGTTGGAGGCCGGCCACCAGGTGAAGGTGCTCTGCATCAGCACCCCCAAGCACCCGCTCAAGGTGGCCGCCATCCCCGAGGAGTACCGCCTGCAGACCGGCATTGAGGGAATCTTCGTGGACACCGGGCTCAACATCGTGGACGCCTTCACCGACCTGGTCACCGCGGACAACTACAACATCAGCCGGTTCTTTTCACCGGACATGGACATCCGGTTGATCCAGCTGCTCTCCCAGGAGGAATTCGACATCATCCACTTGGAGAGCCTGTTCGTCACCCCGTACATCCCCACCTTGCGGCGCTACTCCAAAGCCAAGATCATCCTGCGCTCCCACAACCTGGAACATGTGATCCAGGAGCGCATCGCCCAAGGCGAACGCAACTTCCTCAAGCGGCCCTACCGCAAATTCCTGGCCCGCCAACTCAAGCAATATGAACAGGCCGTGCTCAAGCAGGTGGACGGCGTGGCGGCCATCACCACGGCCGATGCCCTGCACATGGAGGGCCATGGCAGCGGCACCCCCGTGGCCACCATTCCCTTCGGCGTATGGCCGGAGGAGTTCCAAGCCACCTGGCCGCCCGGCCCGCCCATCTTCTTCCACTTGGGCAGCATGGATTGGCTCCCCAATGAAGAAGGGATCCGCTGGCTATTGCGCCATGTATGGCCCAAGGTGGTGGAAAAACACCCCGGGGCCCAACTGCACCTGGCCGGCAACCGGATGCCCAAGGACCTTGTCCGCACCCGCTTGCCTGGATCCACCGTTACGGGGCGGGTGCCCGATGCCCTCCGCTACCTGGCCCATCGCCACGTGATGCTGGTGCCTTTGTTCAGTGCCGGCGGCATGCGGGTGAAGATCATCGAGGGCATGGCCATGGGCAAGTGCATCATCAGCACCACCACGGGTGCCGAAGGCATCAGCTACCGCGCCGGGCACAACCTGTTGCTGGCCGATACGGCCGAGACCTTCATCCACCAGATCGAGCTCGTGCTCGCCGAACCCATCCGCGCCGAACAGATCGGCATGCAGTCCATGGAATTGATCCGACAGCACCACAACAACACCTTGATCATCCAGGACCTGGTCGCGTTCTACAACCAGCTGCCGGGGAAATGAGGTTGCTGGTGGTCCTCTCCCGCCCGCCCTATCCGCTGGAAAAGGGCGACAAGCTGCGTGCCTACCACTTGGTGAAACGGTTGGCCGACAAGCATGAGATCTTCCTGTTCTGCCTGAGCGACCAGCGCGTGAAGCCCGCCGATGAGGAACACCTGCGCGGCATCTGCGCCCACCTGCGCATCGTGCACATCCCTTTGTGGAGGATCCTGCTGCGCATGGCCGCCGCACCCTTCTCGCGCCTGCCCTACCAGGTGAGCTACTTCCACCATCGCCATGCCCAGAAAGCCATCAACCGGGTGATCGACACCTTCCAACCCGACCATGTGCTCTGCCAACTGGTGCGCACCACCGAATACGTGAGGCACCGGTATGACCTGGCCAAGACCTTGGATTACATGGACACCCTGAGCAAGGGCATGGAACGGCGCGCGCGCAACAACCCCTTCCCTTTCCGGCTCCTGCTGAAGACCGAGACCCGGCGGCTGATCGCCTATGAGAACCTCATGTTCGACCTCTTCGACAACCAGGTGATCATCAGTGCACAGGACCGCGACCTGCTTTACCACCCCGACCGCGAGCACATGCTGGTGGTGCCCAATGGCGTGGACACGGAGTACTTCACCCCGCGCGAAGCCCCCAAAACACACGACCTGCTCTTCACGGGCAACATGAACTACCCGCCGAACATCGACAGCGTGCTGTTCCTGGTGCACCACGTATTGCCCTTGGTGCACGCCCGGCGGCCCGGCACCACCTTGATGATCGCCGGGGCCGATCCCGACCAGCGCGTGCGCAAGCTCGCCACCGACCACCCCGAGGTCACCGTGACCGGCTGGATGAAGGACATCCGGCAGGCCTATGCCTCGGCCCACGTGTTCGTGGCACCCATGCAGATCGGCACCGGCCTGCAGAACAAATTGCTCGAGGCCATGGCCATGGGCATGCCCTGTGTTTCCTCGGACCTGGCCAACAACGCCGTGGGCGCCGCCCCGGGCGAGGCCATCCTCATCGGCCATGAGCCGCAGGAATACGCCGACCACATCCTGCACCTGCTCCACCATGGTGCCGAACGCGAGCGTTTGGCCGGCAACGGACAGCGCTTCGTGCGCAACAGCTTCAACTGGGACGTGGCCGCCCACCGGCTCCATGCCCTCATGCGCCAACCGGCCATGGCCAGCCCGGCCGCATCGCCGATGCCCCCGGCACCGGACCAGGCATGAAGAAGCGTAAATTTGCGCCCGCATTCCCCCATCCTCCCCCGCCCATGGTGCACGAACCGCATTTTGACAGCATCGAAAGTGCCATTGAAGACATCAAGGCCGGCAAACTGGTGATCGTGGTGGACGACGAGGACCGCGAGAACGAAGGCGACTTCATCACCGCGGCCCGCAACGCCACGCCGGAAGTGGTGAACTTCATGGCCACCCACGGCCGGGGCCTCATTTGCACACCGCTCACCGAGGAACGCTGCGGCCAGTTGGGCCTGGACCTGATGGTGCAGGACAACACCGCGCTGCACCAAACACCCTTCACGGTAAGCATCGACCTGCGCGGGCACGGCACCACCACCGGCATCAGCGCCAGCGACCGCAGCAAGACCATCCTGGCCCTGATCGACCCCGCCACCAACGCTGCCGACCTGGGGCGGCCCGGCCACATCTTCCCCTTGAAAGCCCGCAATGGCGGCGTGCTCCGCCGTGCCGGGCATACCGAGGCCACGGTGGACCTGGCACGCCTGGCCGGCCTGGAGCCCGCCGGGGTGCTGGTGGAGATCCTCAATGAAGATGGCACCATGGCCCGCCTGCCGCAACTCCGTGAGGTGGCCCAGCGCTTCAACCTGAAACTGATCAGCATTGAGGACCTGATCGCCTACCGCATGCGCACCGAGCGCAGCGTGGAACGCGTCGTGGAGGTGCAGATGCCCACCGAGCACGGCGAATTCAAGCTGATCGCCTATCGCCAAAAGGACACCGGGGAGGAACACCTGGCCTTGGTGAAAGGCAGTTGGCAGCGCGATGAACCCGTGCTCGTGCGCGTGCACAGCAGCTGCCTCACCGGCGACATCTTCAGCAGCTGCCGCTGCGATTGCGGACCCCAGCTGCACGCCGCCATGGAAATGGTGGAGAAGGAAGGAAAGGGCGTGGTGCTGTACATGCAGCAGGAAGGGCGTGGCATCGGCCTGATGAACAAACTGAAGGCCTACAAGCTGCAGGAACAAGGCGCTGACACCGTGGAGGCCAACCTCATGCTGGGCTTCGACATGGATGCCCGCGACTACGGCGTGGGCGCCCAGATCCTGCATGAGCTGGGCGTGCGCCGCATGCGCCTGCTCACCAACAACCCCAAGAAGCGCACCGGCCTGATCGGCTACGGCCTGGAGATCACCGAGAACGTGCACATCCAGGTGCCGCCCAACGCGCACAACCACGGCTACCTGCTCACCAAGAAGCTGAAGATGGGCCACGAACTGGACGTGTAGGCGGCCCTACTTCCCGTCCGCCTGCCCCACCGGCTTCCTGCCGGTGATCAGGCGTGAGAGCTTGCGGAAGAATTCGCCCAGCGTGTTGAACTCCTCGCGGTAGGCCACGCCCACCCCTTGGGTGGTGAGCGCCTGGTCAGCCTGGTTCAAGTTCCGGTCGTTGCTCTGGCTGAAGGCCTTCAGGCGCAGCTTGCCATCCTGGGTCAGGCTGTACTCGGCCGAGAAATCACCGATCAAGGAATTGGCGCCCTGCTGGGTGCCCCCCGATCCATAGGCCAAACCCAGGTTGGTGTTGAGCTGCAGCCGGTCGTTGAACACGGCGGTGGACACGGCCAGCTCCACTTCATCCTGCGAGATCAGGTCGCCGGTGCGCCAATTCACCCCCAGGTCGATGTTGCTGCTGAAGGAACTGAGCCAGTTGCTCAATTGGTTGCTCAGCAGCTCGGTGCCCGTGGCCGACGTGGCGCCGCCGAAGCCGCTGCCCTCGCCGGTGGCCGCGGCGGCATCGCTGGGCAGGAACCGGTTGAGCACGATCAGGGCGAAGACCTGCTTGTTCATGTCGTCCTGCGTGGCCAGCGCGCTGCGCACCTGGGTGCGCACCCCTTCGTCCACCGTGGGCAGCTTCACGTCGAAGCCCACGTCCGGGTTCATCAGGTTGCGCGACAGGTGCATGTGCACTTCCACCGGGAAGCGTTTCTTGTATGCCTCGGTGCGCAAGGCCGCCGGTATCACATCGTAGAGGCTGGTGCGCAAGCGGTACACGGCATCCACATTGAGGATGGCATCGAAGGGCGACCCGTACCAGGTGATGTGCCCGCCGGGTTCCACGCTGAAGCGCTTGTTCACCAGGTTGCGCAGGGTGAAGAGGTAGTCGCCGTCCACCAGTTCCACATCGCCCTTCATGCTGAAATCGCCCGATGGGGTGACCGTCATGGTGATGTTGCCACTGCCCCGGCCCCGCATGATGTCGCCCACCGTGGGGTCGAAGATGAGCTCGAAGCGTGCCTGCGGTGTTACCGCCACCTTCATGTCCAGCCGGATGCCGCTGAGGTCCACGTCCTGTGCCGCCAGGTGCCCTTCGCTGCCCAGGTCGGTGAAGTGCACGAAGGAAATGCCGCTTACCTCCTGGCTGGCCCCCAGCGGGAAATGCACATCGGTGCCCTCGCCGGTGGCGGCATCCACGTTCAC
>JAGPDT010000089.1 GCA_018057455.1 Flavobacteriales bacterium
CTGATGTACGAGCGCGTGAAGGCGATCCACGTGGCGCGCTATCCCTACGAGAAGGATCTGCTGTTCCGGGATTGGACGGTGGAGTGAGAGGTTAGTATACGAGACACGCGAGCACAAACGGGGGTTAGTATTCTCGACAAGTGAGCACTAACCGGCGCTGAATTTTCCATTCGATCTGCGATGCCTTGTTCGGCGTTGATCGTCTCCCACTAACCGTCGTTATCTTTGTTCAACACTACCGGCCATGAACGCCCAAACAACCCGGAACGAGTTGATCGACTGGATCAAAGGCCTGGAGGACCTTGGCCTATTGGATTCGTTGCTGGGGATCAAGAAAGCTACCCAGCATGGTGATTGGGCTGCCGATTTATCCGTAGAGGAGCGGCGGTCCATAGAGAAGGGCCTTGAAGACCTGCGCAAAGGGCACCGGATCGGTAGCAAGGACTTTTGGGCCGGGCATGGCCGGTGATGGCTCTGTCTTCTGGTCCGGGGAAGCCAAGCTTCAGGTAGACCTGATCAAGGAATTTCTAAGGAAGTCTTGGAGCGAAAGCGAGGTGGAAGCCTTTTTGAACCTGATGAGGGAGTTCGAGGCCTTGGTCAAGCAGTTCCCCCATGGATACCAAGCATCGGCCATCTATCCGGGATGTCGTCGCGCGGTGATCCACCCGAACATTTCGGTGGTGTACAAGGTGAGCCGCACCGAGATTGAGGTGGTGACGGTTTACGATAATCGCTCCGCAAAAAGCCAATGGAAGGACGGGTAGAAGAGGCTTTGACCGCGGGTTTATCTGCCGTTGTCCCGTAGTTGGAGCAACATTTGCGGCCCCGTAGCGTAGCTCCGTAGTTCAATCCATGGCGAAGAAGAAGTCCAAGAAGTCCTCCGGCGGCGCGGCCTTCCTCTGGAAAGCCCTGTTCCTGCTGCTGGCGCTTGCGTTCATCGCCGTTTTCACGTTGATCACGCTTGTGCGAAAGGACGTCTTCGGCAAGCTGCCCTCCACGGAGGAATTGGCCGCGTTGCGCAACGAGGAGGCCACGTTGATCCTCTCCTCCAACGGCGCGGTGATCGGCAAGGTGTTCGCCGAGAACCGCACCAACGTGCTTTTCAAGGACATACCGGCGCACGTGGTGGATGCGCTCGTTTCCACCGAGGACCAGCGCTTCTTCGAGCACAGCGGCGTGGATGCCTTCAGCTATGTGCGCGTGTTCTTCCGCACCATCCTCGCCCGCGACCGAAGCGGCGGCGGCGGCAGCACCATCTCCCAGCAGCTGATCAAGAACTTGTACGGCAGGGAAAGCCACGGCGCGCTCACCGTGCCGGTGAACAAGATCAAGGAAGCCCTGGTGGCGCAGCGCTTGGAGGAGGTGTACGGCAAGGAGGACATCCTCACGCTGTACCTTAATTCGGTCCCCTTCGGGGAGAATGTGTATGGCATAGAGGCCGCAGCGGAACGCTTCTTCAGCAAGCCGTCGGCGAAGTTGAAGGTGGAGGAAGGTGCGGTGCTCATCGGTATGCTCAAAGCCAACACGGGCTACAATCCACGCTTGCATCCCGATGCCGCCAGAGGCCGCCGCAACCAGGTGTTGGCCCTGATGGCAGGCAATGGCAAGCTCTCCACGGAGGCGGGCGACAGCTTGCAGTCCCTGCCACTGAAGCTGCGCTACACCGGCAGTGCCGCCTATGACGCCTTTGGCTATTTTGATGGGCGGGTGGAAGCGCAGGCGCGGACCATCCTGGGGCGGCTGGCCAAAAAGAACGGACGGCAGTATGACCTTGCGAAGGACGGGCTGCGCATCCACACTACGCTGGACACGGCGTTGCAGGGCGCGGCGCTGAGGTCGGTTGCCGAACAGCTTGCGGCCATGCAGCCCAAATTGGACCGCGAACTGCAGGCGCGCGGTGCCCGAAAGGCCTGGGAAGAGGCGCAAGGCAAACGCCCCACGGCGGCCTGGAGGAAGAACGAACGGGCGGTGCGCAGCCTGTTCACCTGGGGCAATGCCGCACCGGACAGCATCAGCTACCGCGACAGCCTTTGGCACTACCACAGCATGCTCCAAGCCGCCTTCCTGATGACCGAGCCCGCCACGGGCAAAGTGCGGGCCTACAGCGGCGGCAACGATTTCCGCACCTTGCCCTACGACCAGGTGCAAGGCCGCAGGCCCGTGGCCTCCACCATCAAGCCCCTGATCTATGCCGCCGCCCTGCGCAAGGGCATGGGGCCGTGCACCTACCTCAACAACGAACGGAAGACCTACCCCGAGTATGACGGCTGGGCACCGGCGAATTTCGACAAGGACACCATCGGCGGGCAAGTGGCCATGTGGTACGCCCTGGCGCATTCCATGAACATCCCCACCGTGGACCTGTACTTCCGCACCGGCGCAGACACCATCCGGGACACCTTCGAAGCCCTTGGCCTGCCCACGGACGGAGTGGACAAACCCGCGTTGGCCCTGGGCGCGGCCGACATCTCCTTGCAGGAACTGGTGCGGGCGTACGGCGCCTTTGCCAATGACGGGCGATGGCGCGACCTGCAGATCATTGAAAAGATCACCGACGCCAAAGGCAAGGTGATCCACCAAGGAAAGATGGCCCCCGCCAAGCGCGCTTTGGATGAACAAGTGGCGGAGCAGGTCACCGCCATGCTGCAGCGCGCCGTGGACAATGGCACCGGCGCCACCATGCGTTCACGCTTCGGCATACGCGGCGGCCTGGCGGGCAAAACAGGCACCTCGCAGGATTTTGCCGACGCCTGGTTCGTGGCCTTTACGCCCGGTATCGTGGCGGCGGCCTGGGTGGGCGCCCGCGACCCCGCAGTGCATTTCAATGGTGGCAATGGCACCGGTTCCAAATTGGCCTTGCCCATCATCGGGGGCACATTGGCCCACGTGCAGCGATCGGCGCCGTTGCGCAGCATGTACCTCCGCCCGTTCCCGCTGCCCACCGACACGGTGGACATGAGCTGCGATCCCCGCCGTGCGGGCACCTTGATCGAGCGCCTGCTGGACGGATTGTTCCGGACCGACGGCAACGCCGGGCAGGAGCAGCAGGATAGGAAGGGGCGCAAGGAGGAAGCCGGGCGCAATAAGGACGAGGGATTCTTCCGGAAGATCTTTCCCAAGAAGAGATAGCGTGCCCGGGCCGGACCTCAGGCCGATCGCTTGGCCATAGCGGCCAACCAACGACCGGCAGGTTCACGCAGGCGCATGAACGGCCGTTCCCAACAGCGGAAGACCAAAGCGGACAGCGCCAAGGCCACCGCCAAGAAGAGCACGTAACGCAAGGCGCAGAACGCCGCCACGGGATGGGGAACCAGGTGGCCCCAGCGGTAGAGCATGGGCAAATGCACCAGGTACATGGCGTAGGTGATCAGGCTCAAGCGCCGCATCGGTGCATCCAGAGGACCTGCGGAACGCCACGTGGAAAGCAGCGGGAGCAGCAGGGCCACGGCCAAGGCGGCCATGCTCTCCAGCCCGTAAACGGAGAAAACGGGCGCGGAAAGGAAGTCCACATGGCTGATGGCGAGCAGCAGCCACGATCCACCAATGAAGGTCGGCCATCGCACCGCCCGCCAAGCACGGGGCCATTGATGGGCCAACAAGGCAGCCAGCATGCCCATGCCCGGGGCGTCCAAGCGGGTGATCACGAGCTTCTTCACCCAGATCAGCAAGCTCGGGTCATCCGTGACGTGATGGGCCACCAACGCCCGGGCGCCAATGGGCACTACGATGAACAAGACGCAGGCCATCAGAAAGGCACGTTCTCCGTGCATGCCGATGAGGGCGATCGCCCCGAAGGCGAGCAACGGGAAGAGCAGATAAAACCACTCTTCAACCGCCAACGACCAGGATTCCCAGAAGAACAGGTCCAGGGGCTGGTGGAAGTTCTGCATGAAGACGGCGTAGGCCGGTGTGGCAGGGCTGAGCATTCCGGGCGCGCTGCCGATGTGGACCAGCCAGATGTTCAACACCAGGAAGAGGTAGTAGTTGGGCAAGGTGCGCAGCCACCGGCGCTGCATGAAATCCGCGAAGCGCAACATGGCAGATCCCTTGGCGGCCAAGCTGTCCAGCAGGATCGCGCCGATCAGGAATCCACTGAGCACAAAGAACACCCCCACCCAATCCACGTACGGCACGTTGGGAAAACGAGGCCAATGCCGCTCCACCAGGTGGCCTGTGTGGCTGAGCACCACCATCACACCGGCGGTGGCCCGCATCAGGTCCAGGCCGAAGATGCGTTCACCGGTGGACTGGGCCTTCATCCGGGTGGTGAGTTCACGCAAACGCCTGCAGATCGCACAACTTCCGGTACTGCCCGTTTGCCGCAAAGAGCTCCGCATGCGTGCCCCGCTCAATGATGCTCCCCTGGTCCAATACGATGATCTCATCGCAATGCTGGATGGTGCTCAGGCGGTGCGCGATCACCAGGGAAGTGCGGTCCTTCATCAGCTTGAAGAGCGCGTCCTGCACCAACTTTTCACTTTCGGTGTCCAACGCTGAAGTGGCCTCGTCGAGGATCAGGATCGACGGATCGCCCAGCACTGCCCGTGCAATGGCGATGCGTTGCTTCTGGCCGCCGCTGAGCCGGTTGCCCGCATCCCCGATGCCCGTGTTGTATCCGTTCGGCAGGCGTTGGATGAATTCGTGCGCGTTGGCGATCTCCGCTGCGCGCTGGATGTCGGCTTCCCCGATGCCCGTGCGGCCGAAGGCGATGTTGGCGGCCACGGAATCGTTGAACAGAAGACTGTCCTGCGTAACGATGCCCATGAGCGCACGCAGGTCCTTGATGCGCAGGTCACGGATGTCCGCGCCATCGATGGAAACGCTGCCGCCGGTCACGTCGAAGAACCGCGGCAGCAGCCCGGCCAGCGTGGTCTTGCCACCGCCGCTGGTGCCCACCAAGGCCACGCTCTTGCCCTTTGGAACGGTGAGGTTGATGCCCTGCAGCACGGGCTTGTCGTCATACGCGAAGGACACGTCCTTGAACTCCACGCGATCGTTGAACGCCGCAACGGGCTTGGCATCGGGCTTCTCCGTAACGGTGTTGGGCACGGCCAGCAGGTCGAACACACGCTGGGCGCTGGAGGAACCGCGCACGATGCCCGAATAGCCCTGCGAAAAGCCCTTGATGGGCGTGAGCAGCTGGGAGAAGATGATGATGAAGCCCAGGAAGCTGTCGCCGCTGAGACTGGCATCCGGGCCCAGCACCAGCGTGCCTCCGAGGAAGGCAATGGCCGCCATTACTGCGGTGCCCAACGTTTCGCTCAAGGGCGAGGCCACGTCCTGCCGGTTGAGCATGCTGATGCTGGAGCGCATCAACAGGTCGTTCTCGCGCTCGAAGCGGCGGCGCATGGCCTCCTCGCCGTTGAAGGCCTTCACCACGCGCATGCCCGTGAGCGTCTCCTCCACGCGCGCCAGCAGGTCGGCGCTCCTCTCCTGCACGCGGGTGCTGCGCTTCTTCAGGCTGCGGCTGATGCGCCCGATGAGCAGCCCGCTGATCGGCAGCAAGAGCAACGACCAGAGCGTGAGCGCCGGTGAGAGCGTGACCATGGTGCCCAGGAACAGGATCACCGCGATCGGCTCCCGGAACACCATTTCAATGGAGTACATCACCGAGTACTCCAGTACCTGCATGTCGTTGGTGATCAACGAGAGCAGGTGGCCCTTGCGCTCGTCGTTGTGGTAGCGCAGCGGCAGCTCCAGCATCTTGTCGTAGATGCGCGAACGCACATCGCGGATGATCCGGTTGCGGAAGGTGCAGATGGCCCGCACGGCGAGGTAGCGGAACACGTTCTTCAACAGGAACAGGCCCACCACGGCCAGGCAGATGATGCCCAAGGCGCCCAGCTGGCCGTGCAGCTCGATGAGCCGTGTGAGCGACCAATTGAAGCCCTGCTCCAGCGTGGCCTTGTTCCACGCCAGCACCGGCCGCTCGTGCACCGCCTGGGTTTGGCCCAGCAACAACCGCAGGAACGGGATGAACAGCAGCATGCTGGCCAGGTGGAAGATGGTGGCCAGCAGGTTGAACACGCCGTTCAGCACCGCGAACCGGGCATACGGCCGGCCGAAGCGCATGATGCGGAGGAAGTTCTTCATGGAAAGCGGGCAAAGGTATTTTGGGCAATGGATGAAATGAATGAAATGAAGCAATTGGGCAAACGCAGATCCTGAACAACACGAACCTCTGCTCAATGGCTGAACTGCCAAATTGACCCTTTGCCCAATTGCCCAAATCGACGGCTGTACGGCCCCGGCTATCTTCGCGCCATGGACAGCGTACGGCAGAACAAGGTGAACAGCCTGTTGCAGCAGGAAATGGCCGAGGTGATGCAGGGCCACAGCCGCCGCCTGCTGCCCGGGGGCCTCATCACCGTCACCGCCGTGCGCGTAAGCCCCGACCTCGGGTTGGCCAAGGTGTACCTCAGCCTCTTTCCGGTGAAGGACAAGAAGGCCGTGCTGGAGCAGGTACGCGACCTCACGCCGCGGTTGCGCGGGGAGCTGGGCCACCGCGTGGGCAAACAGCTGCGCATCATCCCCGAGCTCAATTTCTACATCGACGATTCCCTGGACCGCACGGAGGAGATCGAGAACCTGTTGAAGGGCAAGTGATGAAGGCCGTTCTTCGTTTTCCGTTCTCCATTTCGTAGAAACACATGCAGTACGATCCGGTGAAACGCCGCCTCGGCACCGTCTTCAACAGCACGCCTGCGCTGCGGAAGCTCTTCTACAATTTGCTGGACTTGCTGCTGCTGCGCGCCTGGCACATCCACAAGGAGCTGCGCGGATGGGCCAAGGACAAGCGGGACCGCGAACTGGCCATCTACGATGCCGGCGCGGGATTCGGCCAATACAGCTACTGGCTCAGCGGGCTTTCGCGCAAGTGGAGCATCACGGCCATCGATGTGAAGGAGGAGCAAGTGGCCGACTGCAATGCCTTCTTCCAAAAAATCGGCCGGCCACAGGTGAAGTTCCAAGTGGGCGACGTGACGAAGTTCCAGCAACCGGACGCGTTTGAACTGGTGGTGTGCGTGGACGTGATGGAGCACATCCTGGAGGACGAAGCCGCATTGCGCTGCTACTCCACCTCGCTGAAACCCGGCGGCATGCTCATCATCAGCACCCCCAGCGACCAAGGCGGAAGCGATGTGCATGGCGAGGAGGAAGGCTCCTTCATCGAAGAGCACGTGCGCGACGGCTACAACATCGACGACATCCGCGCCAAGGCCCTGCGCAATGGCTTCAGCAAGGTGGAAGCGCGCTACAGCTACGGCGCACCGGGCAAGGTCAGCTGGGAGCTCAGCATGAAATGGCCGCTGCTGATGCTCAATGCCAGCAAAGTCTTCTTCATCGTGCTGCCGTTCTACTACGTGATCGCGTACCCGATCGCCTTCGTGCTGAACGGGTTTGATGTGAATGGAAAGCACCCAACGGGCACTGGGTTGATCGTGAAGGCGTGGAAGTAGGGAGGGGTGACCAGGGCCGCTGAAGATGCTGCACGACCAGTACCTTGGCCTTCGATCATGGAGCTAGTAGATGATCAGTACAAGCACCTCATCCTGGCTTTGAAGATTTGGGCAATGTATAGGACCATGTCTACTGCTTGTGTGGGTGCAGGCTTGGCCGGCCGCGATCAATTCAAAATGAGCACAATTCAGTTGTACAAGAAAATGGAGGTGTTCCGGACGGTATGATGAACGAGGGTGCACAATATGACAAGAAGAGCCTGCTTTTCCTTCGGGCGGCCAAGCCGGATTGGAAAGAGTTGGCCAAGGATGCCGTGTGCTTCGCCAACGCGTATGGCGGAAGGATCCTCATCGGCATCGAGGATGATGCGGGAGAGCCACCCGCCGGACAGGTGATACTGGAAGGATGGCCCGAACTGGTGCGCAAGCGGATCGCGGAGAACGCCGTGAACGTGGCGGTGGAAACGCGGAAGATGATCGCGGCGAACGGAGGTGAGTACATTGAGGTGTTGGTGCAACGCTCCATCGCCGTGGCCAGCACCAGCGACAAGCGTTTCTACCAGCGTGTGGGCGATGAGTGCAAACCCGTGGGCGGCGATGAGCTGATGCACTTGATGACCGACAAGGCGGCCTTCACCTGGGAGCTGCAGCGTACTCAGGTTCCGCCCACCGCTGCCGAACCGGCCCGCATCACTTCATTCGTCAAGGACATCCGTGCCAGCGACCGCACCACCGACCATGTGAAGGACATGTCCGAAACTGAGCTGCTTGAGTACTACCAGCTGGTGCAAGGCGGTCACTTGACCAATTTGGGCGTACTCTGGCTGGGTTCACAGTCCCACCGCTCCCGCCTGCCCAACGCGCCAACGGTATATTTCATCAAGTACGATGCATCGGAGCGCAAGGTGAACAAGATCAGCTGGGACGACCATACGCGAGATCCGCAGCAGTTGTTGGATGCCGTTTGGGGCGAAGTGCCGGATTGGCGCGAAGGCATCGAGGTGGGTGAAGGGATCTTCCGCCGCATCGTGCCGCACTATGAGGAAGTGGTTGTGCGTGAGTTGGTGGCCAACGCATTGGTACACCGGCCATACACCACCAGCGGAGCCATTTTCATCAACCTCTACCCTGATCGGTTGGAAATACACAACCCCGGCTTGTTGCCCCTGGGCGTTACACCGCTGAACATCCTGCACCAAAGCAAACCCCGCAACGATAAACTCGCCCGCCTCTTCCACGACCTGCGTTTGATGGAGAAGGAAGGCAGTGGCTATGACCGGGTGTATGAATCACTGCTAACCCAAGGCAAGGCACCACCACAGGTTGAGGAAGGGGATGATCGCGTGACCGTAACCGTGAGGCGGCACATCCACGACGAAAAGACGGTGGTATTCCTGAGCCGCTTGCTGGGCGAGTACCAGTCCTTGAAACGCCGGGAGGTCATCTGCCTCGGCCTCATTGCCCAGCACAATGGGCTACGATGCTCGGATTTGCAAATGTACCTTGGATTGCGCACCCCGGAACTGGTGCATGCTTGGTTAGGCGAACTGGAAAGCCTGAAGTTGGTGAAGGTGCATGGCCGCAAGCCGGACCCGCTGATCGCCGTGCAGCCCGCCATGTTGCGCCGCTTCGCTTTCGGGGGGCGCACTACGCTGAAGCAGATCGAAGACCCACGTTTGAAGGAATTGATAAGGGAGGACCTGCGACTGCACGGCGGTAGCCGAATGGATCAGATCCATGAACGTGTGGGAAAGGAAATTCCACTGCGAAGACTCCGCTTCACGGTGAACTGGCTGCGGCGCAAAGAGGTGGTCTGCGCTGAGGGAGCAACCCGCAATATGAAGTACTACCTCTGTGAGCCTGGAAAGTTTTCAAATGACACGTTCTAACCTGTCAAATACGCGTGGCATGGATCGAGCCATGCCACTGAGTATCAGGTGTGTGGCTCATTACCATCAGGACAAAGCCATTGTGAGTCGGTGTCAAATTACTTGTGGAAAAGTGTCAAATGAACCGATCACCGTGTCAAATCATCAGCTGTCAAATGCTTCTTTGGGTCTTGGTATTCAGGCACTTGCCCTTTTGACACATCCTGCTCAATTGGAGCCCTTGCGTCAGATGCCAGCCCATTTCGCGTCAAAACTCCTCAGCGACAGGCGCACTCCATGAAGCTCCAATTCAACCACGGACAAGCCATCCAACCCCGCGCCAAGGTCTCAGCCTCCGGCAAACGGAAGCAAGCCTTTGTTAGTGGGCTTCCCGCACTACCCAAAAGAGGGGTCGAAGCACAATGGACTCGGCTTTCACCGGAAGGCAACATCTGAGGAGAAAGCATGAACCTCCCCCTCCTCTTCGCCCGCCGCTACCTGCTGGCCAAACGCAAGCAGAACGCCGTGAACATCATCACGGCCATCAGCATCGTAGTGGTGGCGGTGGTCACGGCGGCCATGGTGGTGGTGCTCAGCACGCTCAACGGCATTTCGCAATTGGTGGACACGCTCTACAGCCCCTTCGATCAGGACATCACCATCACGCCTTCCACGGGCAAGACCTTTTCGCGGGATAGCCTGGACCTTTCGGCCATCAACGCACTTCCTGAAGTAAAGGCGAGCAGCTGGGTGATCGAGGAGAACGTGCTGTTGCGTTCGGGCGATCAACAGGCCGTGGCCACCATGAAGGGCGTGGAGCCGCAATACTTGGCCATGAGCCGGTTGCCAAGTCAGATGTACAGCGGGGATGCGATGCTCGAAGGCCGCACGGGCCCGCTGGTGATCCTCGGTGCAGCGCTCAAGGACGGCTTGTCCGTGCCGAAGGATGATGAAGTGACACGGCCGTTGGAGATCGGGGCGTTGGTGCGCGGCCGGAAGATCGGCAAGCTGGGCCCGTCATCGTTTGAGCAGCGCCGCGTGGCCGTGGCCGGTGCGTTCACCATCAACATGGAATTCGACAACCAGTACCTGGTCGCGCCCATCGGCCTTGCCGCGGAACTGTTGCACTACGGCAATGACGTGAATGCCTTGGAATTACAGGCGATGCCCGGTACCGATACGGACCGGTTGAAGCGCGAGGTGGAGCGCATTGCGGGCAGGCGCTTCACCGTGAAGACGCGCAACCAGAAGAACGCGCTGATGTACACCACCAACGCCAACGAGAAGTGGTTCACTTTTCTGGTGCTCGCGTTCATTGGCCTCATCGGCGCGTTCAACATCATCGCCTCCCTTACGCTGATGATGATCGAAAAGCGCCAGGACATGCGGACGCTCAGCGGCATGGGAGTAACCGATGGCTTCATTCGCCGCGTGTTCTTCCTGGAGGGCCTGCTGATCGTGGTGGTGGGCACGGTCGGCGGCCTGGTGGCCGGGCTGGCACTTTGCGGCCTGCAGCAAAGGACCGGGATCGTTTCCCTGCAGGGTTCCGTGGTGGAGGCCTATCCCGTGCAGGTGATCTGGACTGACCTGGTGATGATCTTCATCGCCGTGATGGCCATTGGGACGTTTGCGGCGTGGGTGCCGCTGCGAAGCTTGAGCCGGAGGTATTTGTCGGCTGCTTCTTAGGGAGTAGTTGTTCGTTGTCAGTTGTCAGGCTGCAAGGGATCATGGGCCACCGGGGCCAGGCGATGGTGTCTTTTGTTGTTGGCCGAACCGAAGATCTGAAGCCCATCCATGCCCTGATGACCCCATCGCGGCCAAGCCTGACAACTGACATTGGGCAACCGACAACTCACCCCCTCAACGTCCGCTTCTTCCTGAAGAACGCCTTCATCAGGTCCGCGCATGCAGGTTCGAGCACGCCGCCTGTCACTTGTGTTTTG
>JAGPDT010000127.1 GCA_018057455.1 Flavobacteriales bacterium
CCCACATCGCGCAGCCGGCCTTGTATGCGGGCCTCGGCTTTCAGACTGCCGGCCACCTGTTCCAGGGTGTCCAGCCCGGCGAAACGCAAGAGGTCGGCCAGTTTCAGGTCGGCCTGCACGTACGCGTTGAGCTTGGCGTTGCGCTGGCCTTGGAGGTCCAAGTGGCCGCTTAGCGGTCCGGAAGTCGAGCTGGCACTGAAATTCTTCACCACCAGCTTGGCCGGTACCCAGGCCGGTGTGAATTCGGCGGCAAACTCGCCTTGTACCTTGCTGAAGGCTGTTGCTGACGCCAGTTCAGTGAACCGGCCGTTGCGCAGCTTCAGGCCCAGGGAGAGCTGGGGCCCGGCACCGTCCAGCGGACCGCCATAGTGCAGGGCAAGGTCGGTCTCGCCGCGCATGCCGTAGCGGCGCATGGCGGCCCGCATTTGGTCGGGCAACAATTGCACCAGTTCGGCCAGCTCCAGCCCGAAGCCGTTGGCACGCAGGTCCAGCACATGCCCGATCTTGCCGGGGGTCACGTCCAGGGTCACGTTCAGCGTGGCCTTGCCCAGGAGCAATTCCCCTTTTTCCAACTGGAAGAGGGCGTTGGCGCGGCCAAAGGCCATGGCCAGGTCCACCTGGGCGGTGCGGTCGGCGAGGAGCACCCCATTGGTGTTGCTCCACTGCCGCAGGGCCACATCCCCCTTGGCCGTCAATGTGGACCCGGCCTCGCGGAAGCGGCCGCTGAGCGCCAGTTTCCGGCTGGTGAGGGCCACCACCAGCCCGGAGCGTGCATCATGGAAGCTGCCGTTGAGGTCATCGAAGGTGACGCGGCGCAGGTCGATGGCCGTGCGGCTGGCGGTACCGGTGGTCTCGGCCGTATCGGTCTTCCACACCGCCCAGTTGCTGTTGCCGTTGGTGTCCATGCCGGGCTTCAGCACCACGCCGGTGCCGTGCAGGTCGCGCACGGAATAGTTGCCCGTGAGCAGGGCGAACACGCTGAATTCCAAGTAGAGGTCCCGGGCGAAAAGCAAGGTATCGGCCGGCTGGTCGTCGGAACGCACTTCGCGCAGGAAGGCGTTGCGGATGCGCAGGGAGGCCTGGGGGAAGCGTTTGATCAAGGTGAACTCGATGCCGTCCTGGTGCAGCGGTGCGGTGAGGTGGGTGTTCAGCTCGGCCACGAGCTTGGCCTTCACTTCATCCTGGAAGAACCAAGCCACCGCCGCCAAAGCCAGGAGCAGCAGGGCAAAGGCGGCGAGGCCGACCAGCAGGACGCGGCGGAGCAGGCGCAACATGGGCAAGGTCGAAAAGTACCGGGGCATCGCATGGGGCGGAGTCCTGGCGCGGGCCGATCATCCACAGGCGGTTGTTACTCGCTAAGAACGTGTTGCAGGCGCTGGAAGTGTGGAGTTGCTAAATGACTGTGAGTTGGTCCTTGGTCGGCGGCCATGTGCGCTTGGCCTGTTTGATGTAGTCCGAGGCATCACGGCCATCGCGACCGTCGCGGCCAAGCCTGACAACAGACAACGGATGACATCCTTCGCGCGGCAACTTGCACATGCGCCATTCATGCCGGTGACGGCCCGGAACCGCGAACTACGGACCTCGAACGAACCACTGTGCTCCCCCTTTACCTTCGCGGACCCATGGCCACGGACACCCTGATCAAGCCTTTCCAGTACTGCCCCTCGTTGACGCGCTATGAGCGTTGGCAAACCCGCACGGTGATGGTGGGCGATGTGGGCATCGGCGGGGCCAACCCCATCCGGGTGCAGAGCATGACCACCACGGACACCATGGACACGGCGGCCACCGTGGCCCAGAGCATCCGTATGATCCAGGCGGGCTGCGAGATCGTCCGCATCACTGCGCCCAGCAGGGATGAGGCGGAGAACTTGGCGGGGATCAAGAAGCAACTGCGGGCCAAGGGCTACCGCACACCGTTGGTGGCGGACATCCACTTCACGCCCAACGCCGCGGAGATCGCCGCGCGCATCGTGGAAAAGGTGCGCGTGAACCCCGGCAACTACGCCGACAAGAAGAAATTCGACGTGCGCGAATACACCGACGCGCAATACGACGAGGAGATCGAGCGCATCCGCAAGCGCTTCCTGCCCTTGGTGAAGCTCTGCAAGGAGAACGGCACGGCCATGCGCATCGGCACCAACCATGGCAGCCTCAGCGACCGCATCCTCAACCGCTACGGCGACACGCCTTTGGGCATGGTTGAAAGCGCGTTTGAGTTCCTGCGCGTTTGCCGCGAGGAGCACTACCACGATGTGGTGCTGAGCATGAAGGCCAGCAACACCCGGGTAATGGTGCAGGCTTACCGGTTGCTGGTGCACCGCATGATGGAGCTGGGCTGGGATTATCCGCTACACTTGGGCGTCACCGAGGCCGGCGATGGCGAGGACGGCCGCGTGAAGAGCGCCGTGGGCATCGGGGCCTTGCTGGAAGACGGCCTGGGCGACACCATCCGCGTCTCGCTCACCGAAGACCCCGAGGCGGAGATCCCCGTGGCGCAGGAACTGGTGGGGCGTTACCCACGGGAACACCATGCGCCCATTCTCTCGGCGGTGCAGGTGCCCATCGACCCGTTCAGCTACCGGCGCCGACAGGCCCGGGAGGTGCTCAACATCGGTGCCCGGCAGGTGCCCGTGGTGGTGGCCGACCTCAGTGCCAAACCCGTCGTCACCCAAGCGTCCCTCTTCGCCTGGGGCTACCGTTACAGCGTGCCCACGGACAAATGGAACATAGCCGACCAAGCCTGCGACTTCGCCTTCCTGGGCAGGAACAGCATCAACTTCCGCACTCCGGGCACCTTGGGCATGGTGCAGGAGCACGCCACCTGGCTGAAGGATCGTGCCCAAGAGCGCCATTACCCGCTGATCACCGCGAACGACTACCGCGCCGGCGTGCAGCGGCATGCGGTGCTCAACTTCGTGCAGGCCGGTTGGGCGGACATGGATTCCACCTTGATCGAAGAACTGCGGGATGACCCGGGTGCGGTGCTGCTGGTGGAAACCAACAACGCCCACGGCATGGCCGAACAGCGCCGGCTGCTGTTCGACCTGATGAATGCCGGTTGTGAGGTACCCGTGGTCTTCCACCGCAGCTACCCCGGACGCACCCGTGAACAACTGGTGCTGCACAGCAGCACGGACATCGGCCCCTTGTTCCTGGACGGCATGGGCGACGGCATCATGCTCACCGATGCGGACCCGGGCCG
>JAGPDT010000090.1 GCA_018057455.1 Flavobacteriales bacterium
TGGCCGGCGACCGCCATGTGTTCATTGCCGTGGGATACGGGCTGGAAGGCGCCATCCCCGACCTCATCGCCAAGCGCATCGTGGAGGAGGAAGTGTTGCCGCGCTTCCGCCAAGGCGACTATGCCGGAGGCATGGAGAAGGCCACCGATGTGCTGATGGGACTGGCCAAGGGTGAGATCAACGCCAAGAGCTACGGCAAGGAACCGTTCCCTTGGATCGTCGTGCTGCTGGCCTTGCTGTTCACCGTGTTCATCATTGCATCCGTTGTAGGCCGCACGAAGAAATACGCCCGCGTGAACAACATCGATTTCTGGGCGGCATGGGCGTTGATGAACGCCGCCAGTTCCATGCATGGCGGGCGGTTCCGTAGCGGCGGGGGCAGTGGTTTCGGTGGCTTCGGCGGCGGCGGCGGCGGCTTCGGTGGCTTCGGTGGCGGCAGCTTCGGCGGCGGCGGCGCGGGTGGTTCCTGGTAGCGAATGGCCGGTTACAACAAGTGGATCTTCGGCAGTTTGGGCTTCGCCCTTACCGGCACGCCCATCGGCGCCGTGGTGGGCTTCGCCTTGGGGGCGCTCATGGACAAGTCCACCAGTTCCCCGGCCAAGCACCAAGGCGCCAGGCCCCGGGTGGAGCAAAGGCAAGGCCCGGCCACGGCGGGCGACCTGGCCCTCAGCCTGGTGGTGCTCACCGCCGCCGTGATGAAGGCCGACGGCAAGCCCACCCACGGCGAACTGGGCCATGTGCGCCGCTTCTTCGGCCAGCAGTTCGGCCCCCAGCACAGCGCCGAGTTGCTGCGCATCCTGCGCGATGTGCTCAAGCGCGACATCCCCTTGCGCGAAGTGTGCCTGCAGATCCGCAGCCACCTCTCACATCCCGAGCGGCTCCAGGTGATGCATTACCTCATCGGGCTGGCCCATGCCGATGGATCGGTGCAGCTGGCGGAGCAACACGTGCTCGAGCGCATCGCCGCCGACCTGGGCATCAGCCCCAAGGACCTCTCTTCCCTGGATGCCATGTTCGGCAGGCCATCGGTGGACGCCGCCTATACCGTGCTGGAGGTGGACCCCAAGGCCGGCGACGAGGAGGTGAAGAAAGCCTACCGCCGCATGGCCATGAAGCACCACCCCGACAAGGTGGCCCACTTGGGCGAAGAGGTGCAGAAGGCCGCCGGCGCCAAGTTCAGGAAGGTACAGGAAGCCTGGGAGCGGGTAGCCGGCCAACGGGGTATCAAATAGGGGTCCGCCCAGGCGTGGCCCCGCTCTCCACCGGGGGAGGCGTTCAGGGCCGGGCGGATCAACCTTGGCGGCGGCCCACCCGCACCAACGGCACCTCACGCGGAGCCTGGATCACCAGGGGCACTTTCTCCACCACGGACACGTTGGGGTCCAGGCCCATGGCTTCGCGGTCGCCCTGCGAGAGGCCTTTCAGGAGGAAGTAGGCGTCGAGGATGAAGCCGTCGCGCAGGCTGAATTCGTTTTCCACCGAGAGCACCCGCTCGGTGATCACATACAGGATGTCCGTGTGGAAATCACCCTTCTTGATGGACTCGTACTTGTTGCGGAACTCCAGTTCGTGGTCCGCGTCCAGCTCTTCCAGCACGCGGCGGAACAGCAGATTGATGCGTGGCTGCACACGGAAACCCAGGTTGAAGTCCACGCGGATCACCTTGTCATCGATCAGTTCGGTGATGCGGTACTCCATGGTGTACGGCTCATCGGTGTAGTTCACATGGACGAACCAGTAGATGTCGGCCCGCTTCACCTTGCGGGCAAGCAGGCTGTGGATGATCCAGCGTTCCACCTGCGCGGGGTTGTCCGCCTTGGTGAGGTAGGCCAGGTGCGTGGCGTACTTGGGTATCTCCTTGTCGTTGCTCAGGTCGCGCAGGGCCTGCACGTGATTGGTCAGGGGCACGAACTCGATGAAGCGGTTGATGATCTTGCGGGCGTGGAACCAGATGAACATCACCCCGAGGATGAGCACCACCCCGGCGATCAGCAGCGGGCGGTGCAGGATCTTCACCGCGTTGGCCACGAAGTTGGCCATTTCCACCGAGAGGAAGAGCGCCATCAAGGGCAGTACCACCAGCAGGTGCCAGCGGCGCACGAAGCGCATATAGCCGAAGAGCAGCAAGGTGGTCATCAGCATGGCCACCACGATGAAGAAGCCGTAGGCCGCCTCCATTTCGGCACTGCTGCGGAAATAGAACATCACGCCCATGCAGCCCGCCCACAGCAACCAGTTCACGCTGGGGATGTAGATCTGGCCGCGCACGTCCGTGGGGAACTTCACGCGCACACGCGGCCAGAAATTCAGGGTGATCGCCTCGTTGATCAGGGTGAACGACCCGCTGATCACGGCTTGGCATGCCACAATGGCCGCCAGTGTGGAGATGCCCACGCCGATCAGCAGGAACCACTCGGGCATCACCTCGAAGAAGGGGTTGTGCTCGCCGAGGTCCATGCCTTCATGCTTGAGCAGCCACGCGCCTTGGCCCATGTAGTTGCACACCAAGGCGACCTTCACGAAGGTCCACGTGGCCCGTATGTTCTGGCGGCCGCAGTGGCCCAGGTCGTTGTACAGGCCTTCGGCACCGGTGGTGCAAAGGAACACGGCACCAAGCAGCCAGAAACCGCCGGGGTGGTCGGTGAGCAGCCGCACGGCATAAACCGGGTTGATGCTGGCCAGCACATGGGGGTTGTGCACGATCTGCGACACCCCGAGCACCATGAGCATGCTGAACCAGATGAGCATGATGGGCCCGAAGGAGAAGCCCACCACCTTGGTGCCGAAGCGCTGGAAGAAGAACAGGAGGCTGAGGATGGCCACCACCACCAGCACCGTGGTGGTGTTGCCCGATTCGATGATGCCCTCGAAGGCCTTCACCCCGCTGAGGCCTTCGATGGCCGAGGCCACGGAGATCGATGGCGTAAGGAAACCGTCGGCCAGCAGGGTGGCGGCACCCACGATGGCCGGTAGCCACAGCCATTTGCCGAAGCGCCGCACCAGGGCGTACAGGGAGAACACACCGCCTTCACCCCGGTTGTCCGCCTGCAGCGTGAGGTAGATGTACTTGAAGGAGGTGACCAGGGTGAGCGTCCAGAAGATGCAGCTCAGGCCGCCGAGCACCACTTCCTCGGAGATCTCGCCGGTGGCCCCCACGATCGCCTTGAACACGTACAGGGGGGAGGTGCCGATGTCCCCGAAGACGATCCCCAGGGTCATGAGCATGCCCGCCCAGGTCAATCGCTGGTGCTTGTGGTCGTGCAACGGCATGGCGAAGGATTTGAGCGGTGGCTACCGGCGAAAAAGGGCGCGAATGTATGGTGATCGCACCTGAAAGCTCAAACGGTACGGAACATTGCCCGCCGAGTGGAATTCCGCTCAATCACCAAGTTGGCCCGGCCTTCGACAGCACTTGTGCTCAACGCATGTCATTCACTTCCACGCCGGGGTACTTGGCCTTGTCGAAGGTGAAGAGGGCGTCCACCATTTCGGCGTTCGGCTTGAAGCGCTTCAGGCTGTATGTCACCACGTTGCCGTCCTTGTACTTCATCACCACCTTGCGGGGCTCCATCCTGGCCTTGTCCACGGTGAGCACCACGGTGTGGAACGCCTTTTTCGCGGGTTCCAGGGGAAAGAGGTTGATGGTCTCCACGGCCACGCCTCCATCGGTGCCCGCACCCACGTACTGGCTCTTGAAGCCTTTCTCGTACACGTTGAAGAGGTTGGCGGGGTCCAGGGTCTCATCCATTTCACCGGGGTCGGAAATGCTCACCTCGTTGGTCTTCTTGCTGTAGGTCCAAAGGGCTTGCCCGTCGTTGATCACGGTGTTGTCCATCAGGGTGAGGCGGAACTTGCGGTCCTTCACCTTCAGGTTGCCTTCCTGGGTGAGGTCCAGCTTGCTGGCGGTGTTCACCAGGCGGCTGCTGAAGTCGGCATCGAAGCTTTTGTAGCTCTTGTTCTTGGCGATCAAGGCGTCCACGATGGCCCGGCTCTTGGGGTCGTCCTGGGCAAAGCTGTGCAGCACCAGCAGCAGGGAAGCGAGGAGGAGGAGGGTCTTTTTCATGGAAGGGGCTTGTTTCGGGGAAGGGGCCGCGAATTTAATTCCGGGCAGCGTAGGCAAGCGGCGTGCCACGCTCGTCAAGGCGTGCTGGTCCGCTGGTGGCCGGGGGGCACCAGCATGGTGCCGCTGCAGGTGGGTGCCCCGCAGCGGCAGGCCCAGATCTTCTTCAGGCGGGCGGTATGGCGCACGGTGAAGCAGATGCCATAGTCGTAGCCCAGTTCCTCGCCGGCCTTCACGGCGCGCAGGGTCTCTATGATCACGTGGTCCTTCCGGGGGTCGTGCCGGTGTTCGTGCAGGTAGGGTATGCAGTTGGGGGCGCAGCTGTGGTTGATCCAGCGCGCGGCATTGCCGCCCACGTTGCCGTCGAGGATCCACCGGTCGTTCAGCGTGAACAGGAAGGTGTGGCCGGTTTCCATTTCATGCGGATACCACCGGTCGGCCTGTTTGGGCGTGATCAACCGCCCGGTGTACCGGATGAGCTCGGTGCCTGCGGGCAGGTCGCAGGCGGCGAACACCCCGTTGCCATGCACGGCGGAACGGCGTACGATGAGCTTGCGCGGCATGGTTCAGCTGGCCTTGGCGCGGCGCTTGCCGGTCTTGGTGTTCTTGAGCATGGTGCCGGTGCAGTTGGGCGCGCCGCAGCGGCAGGCCCACAGGCGGCGCTCCTCGGCGGTGATGGGCTCCTCGATGTGGATGTCGTAGTCGTAGGTGAGTTCCTCGCCTGCGGCAATGCCCCGCAGCGCTTCGATCACCACCTTGTCCTTGCGCGGGTCACCGCTTTCATCACCGATCACGAAGGCCTTGCAGTTGGGCGCGCAGCCGTGGTTGATCCAGCGGGCCACGTTGCCGCCGCTGTTGGCATCGATCACATAGGTGTCGTTGAGGATGAACAGGAAGGTGTGGCCGGTGTCCTGCCCGCCGTATTCATCGTCCACTTCGGCATGCGTGCGCAGCTTGCCTTTGTACTGCACCACGTCCTCTCCTTTCTTTATGGCGGCGGTGGCGAATACGCCTTGGCCGTGGATCTTGGAGTTGCGCTTGATGATCTTGCTGGCCATGCTTGTTGCGGAAAGGCCGCAAATGTACCGTTCCATGGCGGATGGTCCGGACAGCGTGGCAGGGGCGTATGACCGGGTCGCCGCTGGGGGCACTTCAGACCTCCACGGGAGGGCCGGCGGGGCCGATGCGTTGGTGTGGATCACGCCCGTTCGCGTGACGCCACCACCGAGTAGGTGAGGGGCAGCAGGCCTTCCATGTGTTTGATGCGGTACAGTCCATCAGTGCCTTGCACGGTGTTCGGGAAACAGTCGTGCGGCGACCCGTCCCCTTCGCCCAAGTGGAGGATGTGCAGGCCGGCGTCCAACAAGGCCGTGATCGTGTCCGCGATGGCATGGTTCCAGCTGTGCGAGGTGAGGTTGATCGCCGCGGAAGCATCGGCGTAAGTGCCTTGCTCCGCCTCTTCGATCAGTTGGCGGTTGAAGTAGGACCAGGTCACCTTCAGCAGTTCATTGTCGAACATCCACACCGCCGGATGGAATTCCACCAGCACGAGCTTGCCTCCGGGTTTCAGGTAGCGGGTGATGTTCCGGGCCCAGCTACCGAGTTCCGGCAGCCAGCCGAGCACGCCATAGCTGGTGAAGACGATGTCGAAGCCGCCTGCCAGCTGCGGATGGAAGTCCAGCACGTTGGCCGTGATGAATGAGGCGTGCAAGCCCATGCGCGCAGCCAGGTTCCGTGCTTCTCCGATCGCCGCGTCCGCAAGGTCCAGGCCCGTCACGTCCGCGCCCATGCGCGCCAGTGAGAGCGTGTCCTGCCCGAAGTGGCATTGCAGGTGCAGGATCCGTTGGCCGCGCACGTCGCCGAGCAGCTCAAGCTCGCCCGCGCTCAAGGAATTCCGGCCCTGCAGAAAACCCTCCAGGTCGTACATCTTGGATCCCACATGGTGCCGCACGCGCTCGTTCCACAGCTTGCGGTTCAATTCGAAGGAGGTGCTGTGATCGGTCATCGGCGGGGAGCTTGGCCGCGCAAAGGTGCGGAGGTTCCTCCATCACCTCCTACACCTCCATCACCACTCACTTCCCTCATGAGGCCAGCTCCCGTGTTCCTCCGGAGCAGCGCACACCAAGGGCGGCGTTCAGAAATAGACCACGCAGACCGCGATGGCCGTAAGCACGCACACCAGGTCCACCAGCAGCATGATGCCGAGGGTGTAGCGCGTATCCTTCACGTTCACGGCGCCGAAGTAGAGCGCGATCACATAGAAGGTGGTCTCGGCCGCGCCTTGCAGGATGCTGGCGAGCTGCCCGGTGAGGCTGTCGGCGCCGTAGGTCTTCATGGCATCGAGCATGAAGCCGCGTGCACCGCCCGCGCTGAATGGCCGCATCAGGGCCACGGGCACGGCATCGATGATGGCGCGGTCCACCTGGAAGAAGGCGAGCACGGCACTGAAGCCGTCCATCACGATGGTCATCAGGCCGCTGTTGCGGAAGATGCTCAGCGCGGCAAGCATGGCCAGCATGTAGGGCAGCACGCGCAGGCCCGTGGTCCAGCCGTCCTTGCTGCCGTGGATGAACGAGTCGAACATGTTGGTGCCCTTCTCCTTGAAGTAGCGCTCGTGCAGGAAGGCATAGCCCACGATGAGCAGGATGATGGAGAGCAGCAGCCCGTTGCCGAGGTTGTCGGTGAAGTGGAACTTGGCGGCGCCGGCCAGCCCGCTGATGTAGGCCATCAGGCCGCCGATGGTGATGCTGGCGCCAAGCACGAACGCCAGCACCGGAAGGTTGAGGAGGTTGATGCGCTGGCGCACGGACACGAAGACCAATGCGGCCAGGGTGCCCACGAAGCTGGTGACGATCATGGGGATCATGATGTCCGCCGGATTCGCCGCGCCCATGGCCGCCCGGTAGCCGATGATGGAGGTGGGCAGCAGGGTGAGGCCCGCGGCATGCAGGCACAGGAACATGATCTGGCTGTTGGTGGCCTTCCCCGGCGTGGGGTTGTTGGCCTGCATGCTCTCCATGGCCTTGAGCCCGAAGGGCGTGGCGGCGTTGTCCAGCCCGAGGAAGTTGGCGGAGAAGTTGAGCGTCATGTATCCAAAAGCCGGGTGGTCGCCGGGCAGGTCGGGAAAGATGCGGCGGAAGATGGGGGAGAGGAAGCGGGCCAGTTTTTCCATGGCACGCGAATCCACCAGCAGGTTCATCAGCCCGCAAAAAAAGGTGAGGTAGCCGATCAACGGCAGCCACAGGTCGGTCACCGTGTTCTTGCAAGTCTCAAAGAGGCCATCGGCAGCTTGGGTGCCTTTGCTGTAGCGCACTATGCCGCCCTTGCCGAGGGTGATCAAGGTGTCGCCGCGCATCACGCCTTCATCGCTGGCGCGGAGTTCCATCAGCAATGCAGTGCTGTGGAGTTCCACGCTGTCCTTCTCGGCCACCATCAACGGATCGCCCTGGTTGCCGTTCACCAAGGTGCCCAAGCTGTGCTGCCTGCCGGTGGCCAGCATCACCAGCGCATAGCCGATGCTGAGGATGAGGATGAAGGTCCAGAAGCGGCTGAGGGCCATGGGCGGTTGTTGCGCTGCAAAGAAGGGGATCCATGCGCCCCGGATGATGGCATAGGCACACCGGTGGTGAACAACCCGATGTGTACGACAGCGGGACCGGCAAGAGAGGGCTACCTGTCGAAGGTTTTGCTTGGCGTGGCCCGGAGGCGAAGTTGGATCATGCGTTGAGCAAGGGGAGAAGTACCGGACTGATCCGTGTGCTGCTCTGGCGCGAGGATCCACGCTCGTTCCATCTTCAGCACTTCAAGCACAGTCGGCGCTATCTTCGCGAGAATCCGTTACGTGTGGGATTGGTCAATGATGAAGTGGCTTACCAATGGAGCAGCGCGAATCCGCAAGTGGGCTTTGAATGCGATGTGGCATAGTGGGAATGCGGCAAGAGCGTGTACGCGCCAGTGTTGGGGGATGGCCGGTCAAGTCGGCTGGTGCCCAATAAACCTGCGCCGAACACTCCCAGAAACCCATTAGTGGCAGCAGGCTAATCAGCCATGCGCCCTTGGCCGGGATCATCGTGCAGGACTGATCAGGAGTACTTTCTGAGCAGGAAAGCCAACCACCCGAACCAGGTAAACACCCATCTTCAGGTCATTCGTGGGTATCACGGATCGGTCACCACCCGGCAGCGACCCGTTCTGAACCAAGCGTCCCAAGGCATCTATCACTACATACGGATGTTGTCCGGCACTCAAGCCCGATACCTGCCATTGGCCATCGGCGGTTTGTGCAATGGTCGGCGTCACTGCGCCCGGCGGTACAATCTCCCCAATGCCCACAGAGGCAGCGCAACTATCGATATAATCGGTGCCCACGAACTTGGCCGCAAGGTTCACCGAATCGCCGTCCGCGATGTAGCCGCAGGTGATGAAGAGCGTGTCCCGGTAAAAGTCCATGCCCATGATACCCTGTTGCTGGTTGGGTTGGCCAGGTACGCTGCACCAGCGCGTTCCGTCCCACACCGCCACACCGTGGGAAGGGATGCCACCGGCATAGTTGCAGCCGCCACCGATGAACAACAGTCCATCGTGTTCCACCATGGCCCGTACGTCGCAGAAAGAGGAGGTGTTGTTTTCCGACCATTGCAGACCCTGGCCCAAGCCCTCGAAGGCTGTTCCGTTCCATTTCATGATCTCCTGGCCGGCATTGCCCGCAGGCAACGAGATCTGCCCGCCCACATAGAGGTCGTTCTGGTACACCGCCAAGCTGTGTGCGCCCGACATGCCGCCAAGGATGCCCGGCCCAAGCAGCTTCCATTGGCCATCGGTGTCCAGGTATGCGATCCCCCTGCCCGTGGGGAAGGTCACATAGCCGATCACCACAAGCGTGTCCCGGTATTCCACAATGTCCAGTACGATCTGGCCGGGATCGGGGAAGGCGCCCACAGGCACCCAGGTGCCACCTACGCGCTTGGCCACTCCGTTGCTCACTTGGCCATCCACGGAGGAGAAGCTGCCCACTGCGTATAGCGTGTCATTGATTACACGCAATCTGCGCACATCCGCGCCGTAGTCGAATTCCCCATACGGTTGCCATGCATCCCCGTCGTAGAATTCCACGCAAAGGGATGTGGTACCTATCCCCATGTCGAAGTATCCTCCGATAAGCAAGGTATCCCGGTACTTCACGACCGAAAAGGTGAACCCATCAATAGGCCCCAATGCACTCCATGTGCCATCAGCATATTTGGCCAAGGCCATAGCCGCAGGTTCACCTGGTGTCCAATCAGGAGCGTATGGTCCAGCATAATAAATGGCATCATCCCCATCCGCCCAAACTTGTTGGAAGGCCCATGGATGTCCGGTCAAGCCCGTTGGTGCCCAATACACTTGCGCTGTACACGCTCCGAACCAAATTAGAGACGACAAGCTTAGAAGCCATCTGCCCTTGGTCGGGATCATCGTGCAGGGTTGATCAGGAGTACCCGCTGAGCGGCATATCCGTCAATCTGCACCACGTAGGCACCCTCACTCAATTTTCCCACAGGAATGAATGCCTGCCCACCTCCTTGAATAGTGCCCTCCGTGACACGCCTGCCCACGGCATCCGTCACGCTGTACCGGTGTTTACGCGCATCCAGGCCCCATACCTGCAGTTGGCCATCGGCCTTCTGTGCAATGGCGAGCGCGTTGTGCTCCGCTGGCCGATCACCAACACCCGTGAGAATGTTCTGGATACAGAAGGCGGAAACAAATCCATCCGTCTCCGGGTCGCGCGTCTGGTCGGGCCATGCTCCTCCTCCCGCATCGTGCAAGGGAAAAAACTCGCCCTGATCGTATGCAGCATCCGTGTATCCCGCAGCATAGAGCTTGGACGACCCCTTCAGGGCCAATGTCCGGATGCAGTCCGCGTGGGCATTGGGATGATCCTCCGCTCCACCAAAATAGGTGAACCAGGAAAGCCAATGGTCCGCAGTAAAGGCCATGATGAACGCATCCCCCACGCCCATCAGGCTTGGTTCCGTGTATAGTCCGGCCAAGGATTTGGTCTGTAATTGGTGGTCCCAGGTCAATCCGCCTACTATGAACTGACCATCGGGCAGCACGACCACGGCGCGTGGTTCATCCAATCCGTACTCGCTGACGTAGGTGGCGTACCTGATGCTTTGGTCCGAGCCTGAGAATTGCATGATCACCCCATCATCATTGCCGACATAGGTATCATCATACCATGGGGCAGTGGTGGTGACGGGCAGGATTCCTGATTGGATCGTGCCCACAAGGAACACGTCCCCGTTCGCTTGGTCCACGGCCAGGCCCTGTTCGCCCATGGCGATGCGGTAACCGGTATAGGTACCCCACAACTGGTTCCCGTTCATGTCGAACTCCATGATGAAGGCATCATGGGAACCGGTCAGGGTATTGACGAAGTGCCCACCATTCCCGGCATCCAACGTAGGTATGCTTGGGCTGCCGGCATAACCGGCCACCACGATCTTGTTATCCCCGAAGCGAACCGAATAGCCAATGTCGTTTCCTTCCCCTCCGATATACGTGCTCCACAGGATCTGGTAGTCCGGTTGAATGATCGCCACAAAGGCATCCGCCTGCATGTAGCCGAATTGCATAAAGGGCGTAAAGGGCCACTGTTCAGCATTCGTCGGCAATGGCACCGTATGCTCGGGCAAATCCCCTAAATTATGCCCGGTAACCAACAATCGGCCGTATTTGTCGATGTCCAAATTGCGCACGGCGGAACCATGTCCGCCGAAATAGGTTGACCATTCGATGTGGCCGTTGTCCTTCCTCAATTGTGCAAGGAAGCCACATGCGCCATTTTCGCTGAAATCATGCCATGCACCTGATGGTGCTATTTGGAAGAGATCGTTCCCAGTCACCATACCGCCAATGAAGATGACATTCCCCGGGAAATTATTGATCAGGCAGTAAATAGTTGACACATTGGCACGATCCTTGGATTCTGCTTTTCATGCGGGGGAACGACTCCAGAAAACTTTCGATACCGGAGCTCAATGAGCGCCGCAGGCAGGTGGTGGC